>JADMKA010000145.1 GCA_018780145.1 Vitreoscilla sp.
GCCCACGCAGGTCTTCACCGTGCGCAGGGCCTTGGCGTAGGCGTGGCCGCTGGGCATGCCGATGTCCTTCCAGACATTGACCAGGTCTTCCTTCTTCACGCCCAGCAGGTCGATGCGCTGGCCGCCGGTGACCTTGACGGTGGGGATCTTGTACTTGTCCACCGCGTCGGCAATGCGGCGCAGCTCCGAGGCCGTGGTCTCGCCGCCCCACATGCGCGGGATCACCGAGTAGGTGCCGTCCTTCTGGATGTTGGCGTGCGAGCGCTCGTTGATGAAACGGCTCTGCGGGTCGTCCTGCGCGTCCTTCGGCCAGGTGCTGATCAGGTAGTAGTTCAGTGCCGGGCGGCAGCTCGCGCAGCCGTTGGGTGTCTTCCAGCCGAGCGCCGCCTGGGTGGCCGGGATGCTGGTCAGGTGCTGCTCGCGGATCGCGTCGCGCACGGCCTGGTGGCCCAGGTCGGTGCAGCCGCACAAGGCCTTCATCTTCGGCGTGGCGGAGTAGTCGCCGCCGGCGGTGAACATGATCAGCTGCTCGACCAGGCCGGTGCAGGAGCCGCAGGAGGCACTGGCCTTGGTGTGCTTGCGCACCTCCTCCAGCGTGAACAGGCCCTTGTCCTTGATGGCCTTGCAGATGGTGCCCTTGTTGACGCCGTTGCAACCGCAGACCTCGTCGGTGTCGGCCATCGCTGCGGCCTTGCTGTGGCCTTCATGGCCGGTGTCGCCGATGTTCGATTCACCGAACATCAGCCGGTCGCGGATGTCGCTGACCGCGCGGCCTTCGCGCAGCAGCTTGAAGTACCAGCTGCCGTCCACCGTGTCGCCGTACAGGCAGGCGCCCACCAGCTTGTCGTCCTTCAGCACCAGCTTCTTGTAGACGCCGCCCATCGGGTCGGACAGCACGATCTCTTCCGTGCCCTCGCCGCCCATGAAGTCGCCGGCCGAGAACAGGTCGATGCCGGTGACCTTCAGCTTGGTGCTGGTCTGGCTGCCGGTGTAGCGGCCGATGCCGAACTCGGCCAGGTGGGTGGCGCAGACCTTGCCCTGCTCGAACAGCGGGGCCACCAGGCCGTAGGCGATGCCGCGGTGCGCCGCGCACTCGCCCACCGAGTAGATGCGCGGGTCGGTGACGGTCTGCATGGTGTCGGTCACGACGATGCCGCGGTTGCACAGCAGGCCCATCGATTCGGCCAGCGCGGTGTTGGGCCGGATGCCGGCGGCCATCACCACCAGGTCGGCCGGCACCTCGATGCCGTCCTTGAAGCGCACGGCGCTGACGCGCCCGCTCTCGGAGCCGAGCAACTCTTGCGTCTGGGCGCCGATCAGGAACTTCAGCCCGCGCGCTTCGAGTGATTTCTGCAGCAGGCCACCGGAGACGTCGTCGAGCTGGCGCTCCATCAGCCACGGCATGATGTGCACCACCGTCACCTGCATGCCGCGCAGCATCAGGCCGTTGGCGGCCTCCAGGCCCAGCAGGCCGCCGCCGATCACCACCGCATGCCGGTGGGTCTTGGCGGTTTCGATCATGGTCTCGGTGTCGGCGATGTCGCGGTAGGCGATCACGCCGTCCAGCTCCTTGCCCGGCACCGGCAGGATGAAGGGGTTGGAGCCGGTGGCGATCAGCAACCGGTCGTAGGCGGCCGTGGTGCCGTCCTCGGCGATCACCAGGCGCTTCACCCGGTCGACCTTGGCGACCTTCTTGCCCAGGTGCAGCGTGATGCCGTGCTCCTCGTACCAGGAGAGCGGGTTGAGGATGATCTCGTCCACCGTCTGCTCGCCCGCCAGCACCGGCGACAGCAGGATGCGGTTGTAGTTCGGGTGCGGCTCGGCACCGAAGACGGTGATGTCGTACAGGTCCGGCGCGATCTTCAGCAGCTCTTCGAGCGTGCGCACACCGGCCATGCCGTTGCCGATCAGGACGAGTTTCATTTTCTTCATGGCGTGGGACCTCTGAAAGGTTCTAGCAAGGGCGATGCCTGAGTGGTGAGGCTGCCCATGGCGGCGTGGACAATCGGGCGATGAGCTTCGAAGTCGAGATCGGCCACTGCAGCGAGCGCGGCCCGCGCAGCCTCAACGAGGATTTCGCCGGGGCGGTGCAGGCGCCGCGTGGCGAGGAGGCGCGTGGCCTGATCGCTGCCATCGCCGACGGCGTGTCCACCGGTGGCCAGGGTCTGGAGGCGGCGCAGACCACCGTGATGGGCCTGCTGGGCGACTGGTTCGCCACGCCCGACACCTGGGAGCCGACGACCGCGCTGGACCGCCTGATCGGCGCCCAGAACAGCTGGCTGGCCGACCACAACCGCCGCCGCGCCGGCAGCGGCGCGGCGCTCACTACGCTCACCGCGCTGGCCCTGCAGGGCCAGGGCTACACGCTGGCCCATGTGGGCGACACCCGGGCCTGGCGTGTGCGTGCCGACGGCGCCGAGGCCGAACAGCTGACCCTGGACCATGCCTTCGACCACCCGGACCTGCGCAGCCGCCTGACCCGCGCGGTGGGCCTGGACGACCAGGTGCGGGTGGACTACGCCCAGGGCGACGTGCGCGTCGGCGACTGTTTCGTGCTGACCAGCGACGGCGTGCACGGCGTGCTGAAGCCGATGCGCCTGGCCGAGTTGGCCTTGGCCGGCAGCGCGGCCGAGGCCAGCCGGGCGCTGGTGGCGGCGGCCCTGGCGGCCGGCACGCGCGACAACGCAAGCGCGCTGGTGATCCGCGTGCAAGGCCTGGACGCCCGGCAGCTCCACGACGAGTTGCTCGATGTGCGCCGCCTGGCCCCGCCGCCGCTGCTGAAGCTGGGTGAATCGGTGGATGGCCATGTGGTGACCGCCATCGTCGCCAACACCGGCGTGCATGTGATCTACCAGGCCCGGCAGGCCGGCACGCGCGCGCTGATCGCCATCAAGGCCCTGCACCCCTCGCGCGCCAGCGACGCCGAGGAGCGGGCAATGCTGGCCCACGAGGCCTGGCTGGGCCTGCGGGTGGCTGCCAGCGGCGAGCCCGGCTTCGTGCGGGTGCACGAGCGTGCCGCCCAGGCGACCGCCCTCTACACGGTGTTCGACTGGCATGGCGGCCGCACGCTGGAGCAGATGCTGCAGGCCGGCGAGCGCGCGCCGGTGGCCACCGTGGTGGCCGCCGCCATCGCCTGGGCCCGTGCGCTGGGCCGGCTGCACCGCCAGGGTGTGGTGCACCGGGACATCAAGCCCGGCAACCTGCACCTGGGCGACGACGGCGTCTGGCGCGTGCTGGACCTGGGGGTGGCGCTGTCCGGCCGCGAGAGCGCCGCCCAGCGCGAACTGCACGCCGGTACGCCCAGCTACATGAACCCCGAGCAATGGGAGGGCGCCCTGCCGGATGCGGGCAGCGACCTGTTCGCGCTCGGCGTGACCCTCTACCAATGGCTCACCGGCCGGCTGCCGTATGGCGAAATCGAGCCCTACCAGACCGGCCGCTACCGCCGCGACCCGGTGGCGCCCTCGCGCATCCGCCCCGAGCTGCCGATCTGGCTGGATCATCTGGTCCAGAAGGGCGTGGCGCGCGACCCGAAGCTGCGCTTCGAGACGGCCGAGGAGCTGCTGCTGGCCCTGGAGCGCGGTGCTTCGCGGCCCATCGCTGCACCCAGCGCCACGCCGCTGATCAAGCGCGACCCGGCGGCCCTGTGGAAGGCCGCGCTGGTGGTGTCGCTGTTGTTCAACGCGCTGCTCGTCGTGTGGCTGTTGTTCTTGCCACGATGAGCGACGAATGAGGGGGTGGTTCATCGACCGCCGCCCTTTTGCCTACGGCCGCCCGCTGCGCGAGCTTAACTTCGCCGAGGCGAAGTTAGCCTGCGGCGGAAGGGTGGTCGCGCGAGCGCGACCACCCTTCTCAGCCCACGTACGGGTCCAGCGGATCTGCACCCAGCGCAGCATCGCCAGCATCAGCAGCGCCAGCAGGGTGAAGGACAGGAAGCCGAACAGGTAAGTGCCGGCGAACTGCTTGGACAGGCCCATCGCGTTGGGCAGGAAGCCGCCACCCAGGGCACCGACCTCGCCGATCATCGAGCCGGCCACCGCGGTGGTCAGCGGCCAGCGCAGCGGCACCAGCTGGAACAGCGCGCCATTGCCCGCACCCAGTGCGGCGAAGCACAGCATGAACAGCAGCGTCGTCATCGCCAGCGAGCCACCGGCGAAACCGCACATGGTCAGCGTGGCGGCCACCAGCAACAGCACGCCGCTCAAGGTGTTGATCCCGCCGATGCGGTCCGAGATGTAGCCGCCCAGCACGCGCACCGCCGAGCCCATCAAGGTGGCCAGCATGGTGAGCTGGCCGGCTTCGATCTTGCTGACCTTGAACTGGTCGTGGAAGTAGGTCGGCAGGAAGCTGGCCAGGCCGATGAAGCCGCCGAAGGTGACGATGTAGATCAGGCTGAAGGCCCAGCCGTCCTTCTCGAACAGGCAGGCCACGTGCTCGCGCAGGCTCTGGTGCTCGGTGTCCGGCGGCTCCTTGGCGGCGAACCACATCACCGCCATCGGCAGCAGCATGGTCATCGCGGCCAGGCCGTAGACCGTCTGCCAGCCGTAGGCCTGGGCCAGCGGCGGGGCGAACAGCACGGCCAGCACGGTGCCGGAGTTGCCGGCGCCGGCAATGCCCATGGCCAGGCCCTTGTACTGCGGCGGGTACCAGCCCGAGCCGAGGCTCAAGGCCACGCCGAAGCTGGCCCCGGCGATGCCCAGCAGGACCCCCATGGCCAGCACGCCGTCGTAGCTGTTGACGAAGAAGTAGCCGAAGCCCAGGGCCGCGACGATCAGCGCCATCTCCACCATGGCCGCGTTCTTGCGCCCGATGTACTGCGACAGCACGCCCAGCGGGAAGCGCATCAGCGCGCCGGCCAGGATGGGCACCGAGATCATGAAGCCCTTCTGGGCCGCGTTCAGCCCGTAGGTCTCGCTGATGAACGGGCCCATCGCACCGTTCAGTACCCAGATCGCGAAGCAGAAGTCGAAGTAGAGGAAGGACGCGGCGAGCGTCGGCCAGTGGCCGGAGCGCAGGAACGTCGAGAACTTGGACATGACGGGCTCGATGCGAAAAGGTGCCCGCACGGCTGCCGCAGGCGGCCGTGAAGGCGGGAGACAAACAGGGGGTCCGCCGCGCGTGCGGCAGGCGATGAGGGGTGCGGGTGCCGGAGCCGGCAACCGGGGGCTGCGCGGGAGCGGAGCCTGACACCAGGGCGGTGCGTCGTTACACCACGGCGTAGACCATGCAAGCACCGTGCCGGGTTAACCCGGCCGCCTGGCCTATGCTCCACACCCAGCCGATTTCCACCCCCGAACATGACCATTCCCCTGGCCCTGTGGGCCTGCGACCCCGAAGCGAGCCGCCTTGCCGAGGCCCTGGCACGGGCCGGCGTGCCCCCATCGGCCACCTGGCCCGCGGCGCCTCAGGACAGTGCGCGCGCACCGCAACAGGTCGTGCTGTCGGCCGCCGCGGTGTCGGCGTGGCGGGCCGGCGGGCCGGCCGAGGCGCCCGGCCCGGTCAGCGTCGTCGGCGACCTGCCGCCCCCCGCGCTCACCGATGCGCTGCTGGCCGCCGGGGTGACCGGCTGGTGGCCTGAGAGCACGCTGGGCCAGCCGGCGGACCTGGCCGCCGCGCTGGCCTTCGACCGCGCCCGCTGGCGGCGCGAGGCCGATGCCCGCACCGAACTCTCGCGCGCCCGCGGCCAGCTCGACGAGCGCCGCTGGGTGGAGCGCGCCAAAGGGGTGCTGATGAGCGCTCGCGGGATCGGCGAGGAGGAGGCCTTCCGCCTGCTGCGCGGCGCGGCGATGCACGCCAACCTGCGCGTCGGCGAGGTGTCGCGCTCGGTCACCGAGGCCGCACAATGGGCCGACGCGATCAACCGTGCCGGACAGCTGCGCATGCTGTCGCAGCGGCTGGTGAAACTGGCGGCCCAGCGCCTGGCCGGTATCGACGCGCGGCGCGCCCGAACGCTGCAAAACGAGGCCGAAAGCCGGGCGCAGGACAACCTGGATCGCCTGGCCGAGCTGGCGCTGAACTCCAGCGGGCCGCTGCACGGCGAGGCGCAGGCTGCCAGCCGCGACGCCCTGGCCGGCACCGTGGGCGCGTGGGCAGCCGTCAAACAGGCCCTGGCCCAGCGGCAGACGCCCGAGGCCCTGGCCGAGACCGACACCCGGGCCATGGCCCTGCTGGCGCAGGCCGAGGCCCTGGCCGCAGCGCTGGAGGCGGGCGGGGCGCGCCGGGCGCTGCACATCGTCAACCTCTGCGGCCGCCAGCGCATGCGGGTACAGCGCGTGGCCAAGGACGCGCTGCTGGCCGGGCTGCTGGGCGAGCCGGCCCGCCAGGCCGCGCTGGCGCCGCTGCTCGACGACATCGAAGCCACGCTGGTGGAGCTGGAGGGCGCACCGCTGGCCAGCGCCGACATCCGCGAAGCCCTGGCGGCAGCGCGTGAAGAGTGGCTGCGCCTGCTGCGCGGCCTGCGCAGCGCCGATGGCGTCGAGGGCCGCGCGCTGCTGGCGCGCTCCAGCGACGCGCTGCTGGATGTCTTCGACAGGCTGACGGCGCACTACGAACACAGCCTTCAAGTGATCATGTCCTGAGCCACACTGGCGCGGAATATGCAATTGCGATTGGATGAAAACATTCATCCGGGTGGCGGAAGTCTGGGTCCCGTCGGCCGACGGGCATGTGCTCGAACTGGCGGGCGGGCTGTTCGACGGGGCGCCGGCCTTCGGTGCCATCAGCCGCACGCTGTGTTTCGGCCGCGCCGAGGGCCTGCCGGGCCGGGCCTGGGACGAGGGCCGGCCGGTCCTGTTGCGCCAGATCGAGGGCTCCTATTTCCGCCGCATCGCGGCGGCCCGCGCAGCCGGGCTCAGCGCAGCGGTGGCGTTGCCGATCTTTCTCGGTGAGACCCTGACCTCGGTGGTCGTGCTGCTGTGCGGCGACACCGAGCTGCATGTGGGCGCCATCGAGTTGTGGCGCAACGACCCGCGCGTGGGCACCGACCTGACACTGGCCGACGGCTACTACGGCTCCACCGATCCCGGCCTGGAGGCCTTGACGCGCGACGGCGGCCTGCCGCGCGGCGCCGGCGTGCCCGGGCTGGCCTGGCAGCGCGAGGCGTCGGTGTTCATCGCCAACGTGGCGCAGTCGACCCACTTCCTGCGGGCGCAGGAAGCGGCCCAGGCGGGCATCGTGCGGGCGCTCGCACTGCCCTGCAGCGTGCGCGGACGCGAGACCTGGGTGCTCAGCCTGCTGTCCTCCAGCGCCACCCCGATCGCCCGGCGTATCGAGAGCTGGTTGCCCGACGCAGGTGGGGCCGGCCTGCGGCGCGCCCTGGCGGTCAGCGAGCCCGAGGGCCCGGTGGAGTCCACCGACACCCCGGCGATGCCACCCGACGCGCTGGGGGCCATCGGCGTGGCCTGGCGCACCGGCGTGGCGCAAGCGGTGCCTGGTGACGGCCTGCTGGCGTTGCCGGTGAATGTGGACGGTGTGGTCGCCGAGGTGCTCGCGCTGTACGTCTGATCGGGGTGCGGGGCGCTGAAACACCCGGAACATCAGGTTGCAAGACCTGCGGCCGGGCAGGGTAGGCTGGGCTGGTCCCGCGTCAACCATCGAGCCCTCATGTTCGGATCATCCAAGCCCGTCGTCCTGCAGCCCTATGGGCGGCGGCGTTCGCGCGCCAGCGTGCCGCGCTGGCTGCTGTGGTTGCTGGCAGGGGCCGTGTCCGGTGCCGGTGGGGTGCTGTGGGTGCAGGAGCGCTACCTGCCACCGCGGCTGTCGGCCGAGGCCTCTGCGGCGCTGCGCACGGCCTTCGACCAGGCCGATGCGCAGCGGCAGCGCCTCGCGGGTGAACTGGCCGGGACGGCGAAACGGCTGGACGCCGCATTGGCCGAGAAGAAGGCCCTGGGTGCCGAGCTGGCCGGGGGGCGCGCGGTGGTCGAGCGCCTGCAGGGGGATCTTGCCGTAGTGGTTGCCGCCCTGCCGGCGGACCCGCGCGGCGGCAGCGTCGAGGTGCGTGCCGCGCGTTTCAGCGCGCAGGGCGGTGCGCTGGGCTACGACGTGGTGCTGACGCGCGAGCGTGGCGCCGGCAAGCCGTTGGCCGGCGTGATGCAACTGCTGGTGACCGGCGAGTCCGCCCGCGGGGGCAACAGCACCATCAGCCTGAAACCGGTGGCGGTGGCCATCGGCGGCCACGAGGTGCTGCGCGGCAGCCTGCCGCTGCCAGAGGGGTTCAAGCCGCTGCAGACGACGATCCAGGTGCTGGACCGGGCGGCGGGCAAGGTGCTGGGTATGCGGGTGTTGCCGGTGAAGTAGGCGCCTTGGCCGGGGCCTTCGAGGCGCGGGACCACTGGCGCAGTTCCCCCAGGGCCAGGGCGGCTCGCAACGCGTCCAGCGCCAAGGGGCGGTTCGGGCGGTGCTTCAGCGCACGCTGCAGGCAGCGCAGCAAGAAACGCCGGAGAGGGCATGTGGCCTGGCGACCGGCGTGCTGCCGACCGGCAGGCCGCCAGTAGCGCGTGTGGGCAAGCAGGGACCATCGCGCCCAACCGGGCACCCGGACCTCCACGTCTTTGATGCCATGCCCGAGCACCTCGGCCAACGGGCCACCGACCAGGTCGCCCCAGAGGCCGCCCCGCACCGGCACATACAGGTTGGTCCAGCGGGTGATGGCGAACGGCGCCGCATGGTGCGGCAGCAGGGGCGTGTAGTGCTTGCCGTCCCCCACGTCGACGGCCGCCGGGGCACCGTAGGCATAGCCCTTTTCGTCGCGCTGGGGTGGGCAGGTCGTCAGCTCGCGCTGGCGTTTGCGGGCTTCGAATTCGGCCGAGCTGCGTGCGAGCAGCAGCACGGCGTGCGCCAAGGGGCTGCCGAGGGTGATGAAGTCACTGACCCGCCACGGGTGCCCCAGGCGCCGAAGCTCGAGCTGCGCAAGGTGCTGCGAACTCTGAAAACCCCGCAGGGCAGCGTCCCCGCTGTTCTCGTCGAGCGCCTCGCCGAGGATCGACAGCTTGTCGCGCAGCTCGGCCTGCGGCCCCGGCCCTTTCGCGAGCATCGACTCTCGCACCATCCGCTGAACCGGCTCGAGCGCCAGGCCGGGCAACCGGTCATGGCAGGCCTGCCAGTACGCGTTGATGATGTCGTAGCCGATCACGCTGCCCAGGCTGTGGCCGACCACGATGACGCGTTCGTACTCGCCCCGGGCATGCAATTCGGCGATCAGGCGCACACCATCGGCACGGATCGCGCGGCGCAGGCGGATGTTCTTCGGCCGCGGGCTCAGGTAGCGGGCGGCGTCGCCCACGTAGTGCACCAAGGCGGCTTGCAGGGCGAACCAGAGGCCGGCACCCAGCAGCCAGCGCCAGTCGGCCAAGGGCAATGATCGCCAGGAGTCGAACCACGAGGCCGCCACGCCCGAGAGCAACAGCACCAGGCACCCGGCCAAGGACAGGCGCGCGGCCCACACCATCGTTTGGGCCGACGCGGGCATGTCGCGGGCTCGCCGCCGGATCAGGCTCCACAGCCACAGGCCGACGTCCACCAGCGACGTGCCCTCGACCTGGTAGGCCCAGTAGTACTCGTAGAAGTGGGTGCGGCTGCCGCGGCCCTGCGATTGCAGTCGCCGCAGCTCGAACAGGTCGGACAGCGGATCGGGCTTGCTCCAGAAGCGTTCCCGGCCGTTCACGGGCGAGCCCAGCACCCCCGCGACGAACGCGCGAAGCGTGTCCATCGGCTTCTGCTCGCCGATGCCGTGGATCAGGATCACCGCTTGCTTCACGGAGCGCACCCTGAGCGGCCCGTCGGAGGGTGCGCGGCCGACGCAGCCGGCACCAGGTCGCATCGCCGCGAGACTAGCACGCGGCCGGCGCACTTCAAGCGGCGAACTTCTCCACGTGCGCGTGCCGCGTGTAGAGAAAGTCGATCACCGCCTTGCGGGCATGCACGTAGTCCGCGTCCTCGGCCAGGGCCACGCGGTCGCGCGGGCGGGCCAGCGTCACGGGCAGGATCTCGCCGATGGTGGCGGCCGGGCCGTTGGTCATCATCACGATGCGGTCCGACAGCAGCACGGCCTCGTCCACGTCGTGCGTGACCATCACCACGGTGCTCTTGGTGCGGGCGACGATCTTCAGCAATTCGTCCTGCAGGTGGGCCCGGGTGAGGGCGTCGAGTGCGCCGAAGGGTTCGTCCATCAGCAGCACCTTGGGCTCCATGGCCAGCGCGCGGGCAATGCCCACCCGCTGCTTCATGCCGCCGGAGATCTCGTGTGGCCGCTTGTGCGTCGCGTGCCCCATGCCGACGAGGTCCAACGCATCATGGGTGCGCTCCTTCAACCGGGCCTTGGGCTCGGTGGCCGCGAAGACCCGCTCGACCGCGAGGTAGACATTGTCGAAGCAGGTCAGCCAGGGCAGCAGAGAATGGTTCTGGAACACCACCGCGCGTTCGGGGCCGGGGGCAGCGATCTCGCGGTTGTCGCACAGCAGCACACCGGCCGTGGGCGGCAGCAGCCCGGCGATCAGGTTCAGCAGCGTGGATTTGCCGCAGCCCGAGTGGCCGATCAGCGTGACGAACTCGCCCTTGGCGACCTGCAGGTGGATGTCGCGCAAGGCATGGAAGGGGCCCTTGTTGGTCGTGAACACGACCTCGGCACCCTGGACTTCGATGAAGGGGTTCATGGGTCTTCCTCAGGTGTCGAACGAAAACCGCCGGGCGATGGCCATCAGGAACTGCTCGAGGGCCAGGCCGACGATGCCGATGACGAAGATCGCAATGATGATGTGCTGGACGTTCAGGTTGTTCCACTCGTCCCAGACCCAGAAGCCGATGCCCACGCCGCCGGTCAGCA
>JADMKA010000150.1 GCA_018780145.1 Vitreoscilla sp.
GTCGGGCACCTTGGAGCAGCCCACGCCCTGGTCGACCCAGCGCACCACATAACCCAGGATGCCCTGGGCGTTGTTGTCCAGCTCCTGCTGCTTCTCGGCGTCGCTCCAGTTCGCCTTCTTGACCACGGGAATCGTCAGCAGGCCGGCCAGGATCGTGTCGCGCTCGGCGTCGGCGTCGGTCTTCTCCAATTGCTTTTGCACCGCGAACACGTCCACCTGGTGGTAGTGCAACGCGTGCAGCGTGGCGGCGGTGGGGCTGGGCACCCAGGCGGTGTTGGCGCCGGCCTTCGGGTGGCCGATCTTCTGCTGCAGCATCGCGGCCATCAGGTCCGGCATGGCCCACATGCCCTTGCCGATCTGTGCCTTGCCGCGCAGGCCGCAGCCGAGGCCCACCAGCACGTTGTTGCGCTCGTAGGCCTGGATCCAGGCGCTGGATTTCATGTCGCCCTTGCGCATCATCGGGCCGGCCTGCATGGCGGTGTGCATCTCGTCGCCGGTGCGGTCCAGGAAGCCGGTGTTGATGAAGGCCACACGCGACCTGGCGGCCGCGATGCAGGCCTTCAGGTTCACCGACGTGCGGCGCTCCTCGTCCATGATGCCCAGCTTCACCGTGTGCCTGGGCAGACCCAGCAGTTGTTCGACCCGGCCAAACAGCTCGTCGGCAAACGCCACCTCGGCCGGGCCGTGCATCTTGGGCTTGACGATGTAGGCGCTGCCGGTGCGCGAGTTGCGGATGCCGTTGGCGCCCAGGCCCTTCAGGTCGTGCAGCGCGATGGTGGTGGTGACCACCGCGTCCAGGATGCCCTCGGGGATCTCCTTCGCGTCCGCGCCCCACAGCACGGCCGGGTTGGTCATCAGGTGGCCGACGTTGCGCACGAACAGCAGCGAGCGGCCGTGGAGCGTGACGGTGTCGCCCTTCGGGCCGGTGTAGACGCGGTCGGGGTTCAGGCCGCGGGTGAAGGTGCGAGCCTGTTCGCCTGAACCCTTGCTCACCTCCTCGGTCAGCGTGCCCTTCAGGATGCCCAGCCAGTTGCCATAGGCCTGCACCTTGTCGGCTGCGTCGACCACGGCCACCGAGTCCTCCAGGTCGAGGATGGTGGACAGCGCCGACTCGATGACCAGGTCGCTCACGCCCGCCGGATCACTGGCACCGATGGCGGTGCCGCGGTCGATGCGGATGTCCAGGTGCAGGCCGTGGTGCTGCAACAGCACCGACGACGGGTTGGCCGCGTCGCCCTGGTAGCCCACCAACTGCTTGCCCTTGGCCAGCCCGGTGGCCTTGCCGTTTTTCAGCGTGACGATCAGTTCACCCTGGTCGATCCGGTAGCCGGTGGCATCGATGTGCGAGCCCTTCTTCAGCGGCGCGGTGCGGTCCAGCACGTGGCGCGCGTACTCGATCACCTTGGCGCCGCGCACCGGGTTGTAGCCCGGCCGACCCTCTACCAGGCGGGTGGCGCCGTCCGTCTCCGGCAACGCGTCGGTGCCGTACAGGGCGTCGTACAACGAGCCCCAGCGGGCATTGGCGGCGTTCAGCGCATAGCGCGCGTTGGTGATCGGCACCACCAGCTGTGGGCCGGCCTGCGCGGCGAGCTCGGCGTCGACGTTCTTGGTCTTGGCCTTCACCTCGCCCGGGTCGGCCACCAGGTAGCCGATCTTTTCCAGGAACTTGCGGTAGGCCTTGGCCTTCTTGATCGGGCCCGGGTGGGCGCGGTGCCAGGCGTCCAGCTCGGCCTGCAGGCGGTCGCGCTCGGCCAGCAGCGCGGCGTTCCTGGGCGCCAGGTCGGCGACGATCCGGTCGAAGCCGGCCCAGAAGGCCGCGGGCTCGATGCCGGTGCCGGGCAGCACCTGCTGCTCGATGAAGCGGTGCAGCTCGGTGGCCACCTGCAGGCCGTGGACGGTGGTGCGATCGGTCATGGGGGTGTGAACCTCGTGGTCAGGAGGGGAAGAAGTCGTGCACGCGGCGCCGGTAGCGGCCGGTGCTTTTCCATGATGAGAATTTATTCGATACTCAGGTCGACATTACCAGCACTCGACGCGATGGATTTGTGACTTTCAGTCATAGATCAACCCGGCCCTCACCATGGATCGCCTGAAGCAGATGGAGACCTTCGTGGCCGTGGCCACCCGGGGCAGCCTGACGGCGGCGGCCTTGGCAGAGGGCGTGGCGCCGGCCATCATCGGGCGGCGCATGGACGCGCTGGAGGCGCGGCTGGGCGTCAAGCTGCTGCTGCGCACCACCCGCCGCATCAGCCTCACCCACGAGGGCAGCGCCTTCCTGGAGGACTGCCAGCGCCTGCTGATCGACGTCAACAACGCCGAGTCCAGTGTCTCGGCCGGCGGCGTCAAGGCCAGCGGCCACCTTCGCGTCACCGCGCCGGCCGGTTTCGGCCGGCGCCACCTGGCGCCGCTGGTGCCGGCCTTCCTGGCGCGGCATGCGGATGTCAGCCTGTCCTTGAACCTCTCCGACCGGGTGGTGGACCTGATCAACGAGGGTTTCGACTGTGCGGTGCGGGTCGGTGACCTGCCCGATTCCAGCCTGGTCAGCGTGCGCCTGGCCGACAACCGTCGCCTGTGCGTGGCCACGCCGGCCTACCTCAAGCGCGCCGGCGTGCCGGCCCATCCGTCCGACCTGGCCCGCCACCAGTGCCTGACCCTCAGCTCCGAAGCCAGCCAGAGCCGCGGCTGGGCGTTCCTGGTCGATGGCACGGTGACCCATCTGCGCCCCGGCGGCCGGCTCGATTGCAGCGACGGCCAGGTGCTGCACGGGTGGTGCCTTCAGGGCCTCGGGCTGGCATGGCGCAGCACCTGGGAGGTGCAGGGGGACATCGAGGCCGGCCGCCTGGTCAGCGTGCTGGATGCCTTCGCGGCCCCGCCCAACGGCATCTACGCCGTGTTTCCCAGCGCTCGCCACCTGCCACTGCGGGTGCGCCTGTGGATCGATTTCCTGAAGCACAGCTACGGTGACCCGGCGTACTGGAGCGGCCATGGCGCTTGAGGCCCTGCTGGCGGGGCTGCACCTGGCCGCCGTGCTGGCCCTGGTGGTGTTCTCCACCAGCCAGGCCGCGTTGTTGCGGCCGGCCTGGTTCAATGCCGCGGTCATCGCCCGGTTGTTGGTGGTGAACCGCATCCACGCGGCCTGCCTGCTGGCCCTGCTGCTGACCGGCGCCGCCCGGATGGCCTGGGGTGTCAAGGGCTGGGACTGGTACGCCGGCCAGCCGCTGCTGTGGGCCAAGGGGCTGCTGTGGCTGGCACTGGTGTGGGCCGCGGTGCCACCATCGCGCGCCTACGCGCGCTGGGCTGCGCTGCCGGGAGGCAGTCTGCCCGATGCCGGCGAGATCGGCCGGGTGCGGCGCGTGGTGATGCGAGCCGCCCACGCGATGCTGCTGATCCCGCTGCTGGCGGTGGCGCTGGCCCGCGGCCTCTTCACCGTCTGAACCCCCCGGCGGATTTCAAGGCCCAGGACTATTCCTGTTTCGGGAATAGTCCATCAACGCGCGCGCCGTTTATTCGCCGCGCAGCAATCACTACAGTTGCATCCATCGATGAGCCGCAACCGTATAGAGACTCACCGAGGCAGGACAAGACGGAGCACGAAAGCAAGTGCTCACCGCCATGCCCGTTGGATATCAACTGTTTCACTCAAGGATCGCACCATGTTCAAGCAAGCTTCTTTCGCAGCCGCCGCCATCGCTCTCACGCTCGCCTCTGGCGCCGCCCTGGCCCAGACCGCCGAACGCAATGTCTTCGACACCGAAACCTACCAGCGCATTCCTGCCACGTCGCCGGCCCAGGGCCTGACCCGCGAGCAGGTCCGCGCCGAGTTCCTGGCCTCCCGGGCCCGTGGCGACGCGAATGTCTTCGACACCGAGACCGTCGCCTACGCCCCGGTCAAGTTGGCCGAGAAGCGCGTCGTGCTGGCTCAAGCCAAGCAGTAAGCCACCACTTTCAACCCACAAACAATCGATACAGGCCGATACCCCGCTGAAAAGACGCGTCGCCGACGCCTCAGCACCATGAAGGCCTGTTTCACCCACCTGTCCAAGGAGTTCATCATGTCCAAGCAAGTTTCTTTCGCCGTTGCCGCCCTCGCCCTCACGATCGCCGGTGGCGCCTTCGCCCAGACCGCAGAACGCAATGTGTTCGACACCGAGACCTACCAGCGCATGCCCGCTGCGGTGTCGGCCAACGGCCTGACCCGTGAGGCCGTGCAAGCCGAGTACATCGCCAAGCGCGACGCCAAGGGCATCGCCAGCTTCAACCCCGAAAGCCACTACTTCGCGCAGAACACCAACTCGGCACCGGTGCTGATGGCGCTGTTCTCGAAGCAGCCGGCCAGCACGGCGGTGGTGTCGGCTGACGGCCTGACCCGCGAACAGGTGCGCGCCGAGGTGCTGGCCGCCCGCGCCAGCGGCGAGCTGAACTCCTTCGATACCGAGACCTACCAGCGCATCCCCCAGGCCGTGCGCACCCCGGCGCCGACTGCCGTGGCGCAGCGCTGAAACCGGTTCCCGGCCTTCCGTCACGGTGATTCCGCGGGGTGTCAGCCCCGTGGAACCCATCAGATCTAATCTTCCGGTTGGCCCAAGGGCGGGCCGGGAGAACCGATGACACGCCGATCGATCCGCTGGCCCACCCGCCGAGCTTGCCTTGCCGCATCGCTCGCACCCTGGTGCGTGGCTCCCGTCACCGCGCAGACAGCGGTCAACCCCGGGGTGACTGGCCGGCAGATCCTGATCGGCCAGTCCCTCACGCTCGACGCCGGCAAGAACGACTACGGCGTGGCCGTGCGCCAAGGCGTCGAGGCCGCGCTGAGGCAGGTCAACGCCGCGGGCGGCATCCACGGCCGGCAACTGGCCATCCAGGTGATGGACGACGGGTCCAAGGCGCCGACCGCCGAGGCCAACGCCCGCAAGCTGGTGGCCGATGGCGTGTTCCTGCTCTTCGGCTCGATCGAGGGCGGGCCGTCGACCGCGGTCATGAAGGTGGCTGTCGACAACGGCGTGCCCTTTTTCGGCCCGATGGCGGGCTCACCCACCTTGCGCCGACCCCGGCAGCCGCTGGTGTTCCCGGTGCGCGCCGAACACCGCGAGGAGTTCGGCGCCATCCTGGCCCACGCGCAGGGCCTGGGCATGCGGCGCGCGGCGTTCCTGCAATCCGATTCCGAGGTGGGCCGGCTGCACCTGGGCAACGCCCAGATCGCCGCCCGCGCGCTCGGCCTGGGCGAGGTGATGCCGTTGGTCATCGGCAGCGAGGTCAGCGACGCGCAGCTCGATGGCTTCGTCAAGCAGCTGCGCGACGCCAACATCGAACTGCTTTTCAACCACGGCTCGGCCGGTGTCTACGAGCGCCTGATCCGCAAGGTCCGCAGCGTGCGCCTGCGGCTGGCGCTGTACGGCGTCAACTCCGGCTCGGCACAGCTGGCAACGCGCCTGGGTGAACTGGCCCAGGGCATGGTCTTCACCCAGGTCGTGCCCAGCCCCTGGGAGCGCAAGACGGCGCTGACGCGCGACTACCAGGACGCCTTCCGCGCCGCCTTCAACGATCAGGAGTTCTCCTACGGCTCGCTGGAAGGCTATGTCACGCTGCGGGCGCTGGCCGAGTCATTGCGCCGCGCCGGCCCCGACCTGAGCCGCGCGTCGTTGCTGCGCGCGCTGGCCGACGTGTCGTTCGACATCGCCGGCTTCAGGCTGCGCTACAACGGCGCCGAGCACGTGGGCTCGACGTATGTCGACACCGCCATCGTCACCCGCGAAGGGCGCTTCCGCCATTGACCCCACGGCCCATCAGGGGTGCGCCGCGATGACCTCGGCCACCGCCGCCGTGAGCCGTTGCCCATAGGCGAGGTGCAGGAACTCGTTCGGCCCGTGCGCGTTGCTCTTCGGGCCGAGCACGCCGCAGACCATCATCTGGGCCTGCGGGAAGCCCTGCTGCAGCAGGTTCATCAGCGGGATGGTCCCGCCCTGGCCGATGTAGCCCAGCGGCGCGCCGAAGTGCGTGCGCGAGGCGGCGTCGAGCGAGCGCTCGAGCCAGCTGGCGGTGGTCGGCGCGTTCCAGCCGGTGGCACCCCAGTCGTTGGCCCGACCGTCCGGGTGGAAGGTGACCTTGGCGTTGTACGGTGCGTTGTCCTCCAGCAGCGCCTTCAGCTGCTCGGCCGCCTCGTGGCCGGGCACCAGCGGCGGCAGCCGCAGGCTGAGCTTGAAGGCGGTGTAGGGCCGCAGCACATTGCCGGCGTTGCCCAGTGGCGGCAGGCCGTCGACACCGGTGACCGACAGCGTCGGCCGCCAGGTGCGGTTCAGCAGCGCCTCGACCGGGTCGGTGGTGGTGGGCAGCGTCAGGCCGCCATCGGCACCGCAGGCCCAGGGGTAACGCTTCCAGACCTCGCCGCCGAGGATGGCGGCCGTGGCCGCGGCCTGCGCCACGCGCTCGGCCGGAATCTCGCAGTGGAAGACCTGCGGCAGCAGGCGCCCGGTCTTCGAGTCTTCCAGCCGGTCCAGCACCTGCCGCAGGATGCGGAAGCTCGACGGCACCAGCCCGCTGGCGTCGCCGGAGTGGATGCCCTCGGTGAGGATCTCCACCTTCAGCGTGCCGGTGATGTTGCCGCGCAGGCTGCTGGTGAGCCACAGCTGGTCGTAGTTGCCGGCACCTGAATCCAGGCAGACCACCAGGCTCACCTCGCCCAAACGCGGGCGCAGCGCGTCGAGGTAGAACGGCAGGTCGAACGAGCCCGATTCCTCGCAGGTCTCGATCAGCCCGACGATGCGCGGGTGCGGCACGCCCTGGGCCTTCAGCGCCTCGATGGCGCTGACCGCGGCGTAGACGGCGTAGCCATCGTCGGCACCACCGCGGCCGTACAGCTTGCCGTCCTCGATCTTCGGCACCCAGGGGCCGAGATCCGAGCGCCAGCCGCTGAACTCGGGCTGCTTGTCCAGGTGGCCATACATCAACACCGTCTGTGTCGACGCCGGCCGGGTCGACGCGACCTCGAAGAAGATCACCGGCGTGCGGCCCTCGGCGCGCACCACCTCCAGCGTCAGCCCCGGCACCTTGCGACCCTCGACCCAGGCGGCGGCGTCGCGCACCACCTTGTCGATCAGGCCGTGGGCCTCCCACTCGGCGTCGAACAGCGGGCTCTTGGCCGGCACCGCGATGTAGTCGGTGAGCTGCGGCACGATGCGCTCGGACCAGGCGGTGTCGACGAAGCGGCCGAGCGCGGCCGAATCCAGGGCGGGGAGCTTTTCAGGGGCGTTCATGGTGTGAAACCTCCGGTGTCGGGCGCATGCAGGATTGTGACCGCCGCGCCGGAACCCTGGATTGTGCGCTGCGGCAGAATTGCCGGCATGTCGAACGCACTGATACCCCAGATTCGACCGGCCGGCGGGCAGCCACTGGACGCCCACCAGCGCAAGTTCAATCGCCTGCTGGCCCAACTCGACAAGATGCGCGCCGAGTTGGCCGACTGGGAGGCCGAATCAGCCCGCTTTGGAGGTGCCTACGACGAGCTGGTTCGCCCGGTGCTGGCCGAACTGCGCGGCCACCGCGCCGACGCCGCTCGCCAGCTGGACGCGCTGCTGGGCCAGAAGGGCTGGACGCGCCGCGAGGGGCTGCTGCTGCGCGAGCTGGTGTGCGAAGCCGCCGCCGGCCTGGTCGATGACCCGGGGTTGAACGAGGCCGAGCAGGCGGCCTTCAAGGCACTGCACGACAAGCACGCGGACATCGACTTCGACACCGAGAACCGCGAAGCCATGGCTGGCATGAAGGGCCTGTTCGAGGCTATGACAGGCTTGGATCTCGGCGACGAAGAGATCGATTCAGAAGAAGACTTGCTTTTTCGGGCGCGGCAGCGCGTGCACGAGCAGATGCAGGCCGCACAAGCCGAAAGCGACGGCCCCGTGCCTGGCCCCAAGCGGCGCAAACCAAACAAGGCGGCGACCGCAAGGGCCCAGCGTGAGCAAGATGCCGCTGCAGCCGCCTCGCAGACCCTGCGCGAGGTCTACCGCAAGCTGGCTACCGCACTCCACCCCGACCGTGCCACCGACGAAGCCGACCGCGTCGTTCGGACCGGGCGCATGCAGCGCGTCAACCAGGCCTACGAAGCCGGCGACCTGCTCGCGTTGCTGGCCCTGCAGCTCGAAATCGAGCAGGTCGATGCCGCGCATGTGGCCCGCATCACCAGCGAACGCGCCCACCAGCTCAACCGATTGCTGGCCGAGCAGCTCGACGAGCTCAAGGCCGAGATCGCCAGCCGGCATCTGGCATTTTGCGATGGCTACGGGATCGACCCGCGCCAGCCGCTGGGCGCGAAGAAGCTGGGCCGCCTGCTCCACGACGAGCTGGCCGGGGCGCGAGCTGTGCTTGCCATGCTGCGGCTGGACCTGAAATCGATGCGCGGCGAGCGCACGGCCGTGAAACGCTGGCTCAAGCAGGTCCACCAAAGGCTGGACGACGAACAGCTCCGGGGGTTCTACCTCTGACGGTGACCTATTCGCTGCCTGGCAGGAAGTCGCGCCAGCCGAGGTTGGCGGGTGGCGCCTCGCACTGGAAGGGCAGCGGCGCGGTGTCGTCAGCCTCGTCGCAGGTGGCGAAGAATTCCTTGGTGGCGGGGTTCCTGAATTCGCGCAGGCGCGCCGCCAGATAGCTCGCCCGGTCGGCGTGGCCGGATTCGTCCAACGCCTGGGCCCAGGCCATCATCAGCCGGGTGTCCAGCAGCGAGTGGGTGGTGCTGGCGAAGGCCCCCATCGCCGCCGACGGCGGCTCGGTGGTGGTGGCCGCCGCGTAATCCGCCTGGTAGCCGAAGAACAGGCTGCGCTGGCCGCGCTCGATGCGCTGCGCCAGTGGGGCGGCGTCGGCGCTGGGGGCGTAGATGACCACCACTTTCCAGTAGTCGACCAGCGCGAAGAGCGCGCCGGCCAGCATCAGCGCGCCAGCACCGCGCAGCCAGGCGGCGGGCCTGTGCGACGGCCCGGTCGCTGGCGACGCACGCAGGGCGAAGCCCCAGGCCCAGGCCGTGGGCAGCAGGAAGTAGGCGTACCACAGCGGGTATTCCAGCAGGCTGTGCACGCCGATCATCAGCACCATCAGGAAGGCCGCGCGCGCCCCCGCCCCCTCGTCAGCAGGCTGGGCCCAGGCGCGGCGGAACGCCTGCCACAGACCCCACAGCAGCAGGCCCAGTACCAACGTGGCCAGCGGCAGGCCCAGCTCCACCGCCAGGTGCAGCGGCAGGTTGTGGGTGTGGTCGAAGAATGCGGTGGGCCGGCCCGGGAAGGGGGTCAATGTCCAGGCGAAATTGAACTCGCCGAAGCCCACGCCGAACCACGGGTTGGCGCGGATCAGCGCCAACGCGTTGGCCCAGATGCCGAAGCGCGAGGCCGAGAGATCGCTCTCCGCCAGCCGGGCCTCGCCACCGAAAGCCTGCTGCGCATGGTGGGCCCAGGCGGCCGCGGCGAACCAGAGCAGCAGGTAGACCACCGGCGTGGCCAGCAGGCCGATGCGGACGCGCCCGGCCAGGCGGCGGTCCAGCAGCCCCCAGGCGGCTAGCATGAGCACGCCGATCACCCCGGTGCGTGAGGCGCTGAGCACCACACCCAGCACCAGCAGCACGGCGCAGCCGGCGGCGGCGGCGTTCGACAGCCGCGCTTGCCACAGCCGCCTGGCCTGGGCCAGCGGCACAAGCGCAATCAAGGCCCACAGCAGCAGGCTGCTCAGGTGGTTGGGCTGCCGCAGGTTGCCGACCGCGCGGCCCGGCAGGCCCGAGCGGGCGATCAGGGTGCCGTCGGCCCACTCCGGCAAGAAGACCTGGACCACCGCCACCCCCACACTGGCCAGGCCGGCCACCAGCATGGCCGCGGCGAAATCGCCGAAGGCCGAATCGCCGGCCAGCGCATGGTGGGTCACCGCCCAGGTGCAGCCGCACAGCGCCAGCGCCGACAGGACCATGGAGGCTGGCAGCCCCACCCGCCCGGACCACAGCGCCGCAGCCGCCAGCAGGCCCAGCACCGCGGCCAACACCCAGCCCGAACGTGCAGCCGCCCGGTGGGCCTGGACGCCGCTCGCCAGGACAGCGCCCCAGCCGGCAACGGCCAGCAGCTGGTTCAACAACGTGGCCGACGGGCTGACGTTGAAGGCCAGCAGCGTCGGCGCGACCAGCGCGAAGGCGATCGCGATGGCGGCAGGAGTCGTCTGTGCAGGGTGCGCGGTGCTCATGGCAGGGCCGCGAGGTTAACGCCAAATGAAAACAGGGGGCCGAGGCCCCCTGCATGAACATGCGTCAACCGGATTACGGGTTGTTCTTGGTGATCAGGTCCAGCGCGGCAGCTTGCGTCACGGTCGTGGTGTTGGTCCAAGTGACCGACGAACCGCCCGACACGATGTTCGGGGTGAAAGTGATGGTCTGGCCGTCCACGTCGGTGCCGATGCCGGTGCCCAGAGTGGCGACGATGACGCCATCGGTGACTTCTGCGCCGGTCACTTCCTTGGTGGCGGTGAAAGTGGGCATGCCGGTCGCACCGTCATCGCAGTTGTCGGCGACGCCGCCGGCTTCCTGGATGCAAACGCCCACGGCGGACTTGACGGCGTCAACGGCACGCAGCGCGTTGCCGACCTTGGCCTTGATGGTGTAGTTCTGGTAGGCCGGCAGCGCAACCGCGGCCAGGATGCCGATGATCGCGACGACGATCATCAGTTCGATGAGGGTGAAACCTTGTTGGACGCGCTTCATG
>JADMKA010000147.1 GCA_018780145.1 Vitreoscilla sp.
ACCATGCGCCAGTTCTTCAGGATGTACTCGTGGATCTCGGCCTTGATCCAGTGCAGCGCATAGCTCACCAGGCGCACGCCCTGGGCCGGGTCGAAGCGTTTGACGGCCTTCATCAGGCCGACATTGCCTTCCTGGATCAGGTCGCCGTGCGGCAGGCCGTAGCCCATGTACTGGCGTGCCACCGACACCACCAGGCGCAGGTGCGACAGCACCAGGCGGCCGGCGGCCTGCACGTCGCCTTGCCCGTGCAGGCGCTGAGCGAGGTCGATCTCTTCGTCGTGCGTCAGCATGGGGATGCGGTTCACGGCGGTGATGTACGCGTCCAGGTTGCCGATGGACGGCACCATCGCCCAGGGGTCACGCAGGGCGACGGCGGTGGGGGTGGGGTGTGTGTTCATCGCGGTGTGTGATTCCTGTTCCCCGATGGGGTTCCGTAAATATTAGCACTCCTGGCCGGCGAGTGCTAAGTGCGACGCGGAGAGAGTCGACCGAGTTCACGGAGAACCCCGGGAAAGCCCTGCGATGAATCTCTCAGAGAACTGTTGAAGACTTTCCTCTTCGGACTTAAAGTGCATCCACCCACCAAAACCCAGGAACCACCATGCCGATCTCGACCCCCTTGCGCGCCCCCTGGATCTTCGCCGCCACCCTGTTGGCCGCCGCGCCCATCGCCGCCCAGGCGGACACCTTCGTCGCCCGGGAGATGTGCTATTGCCTGGTGTCCGACTTCTCGGACAACGGCGGTGCCGCCACCGGCCACCTGAACGGCTCGAACGACACCTTCCGCTGGTCCGCCAGCGGCGGCGCCAAGTCGCTGGGCCGCGGCACCTTTCGCACCCTGCATCGCGGTTCTGGCGTGCCGGCCATCTCGGCCGACGGCCGGGTGATCGGCTCGACCATCCTGGACGACACCAAGACCATGGGCACGCAAGGCCTGTGGACGCTGGGCACCGGCTGGCAGCAGCTGATGCCACCGCGTCCGGCCGACGGTGGTGTCGTCGATGCGGAGGACGGCAGCGTCTTCGGCATGTCGCGTGACGGTTCCACGGTCACCGGCCTGTACTGGCGCAACACGTCCGAGGGCGGGCTGGCCCACGCCAGCCGCTGGACCGCCGCCACGGGCGTGGCCGACATGGGCAGCAGCGGTGGCTCCAGCCGCATCGACGACGCCAACCGCGACGGCAGCGTCCTGGTCGGGTGGGACGAGCATCCGCTGTGGGGAATCCGCCGCGCCGTCGTCTGGGTCAACGGCGTGAAGACCTTCCTGGTCGACCCCGACAACGACTGGCCCAGCGAAGCCGGTGCGGTCAACGCCGACGGCACCATCATCGTCGGCCAGGCGGTCGATCCCATCAAACAGCTGCAATCGGCGGTCATGTGGAAGTGGAACGGCAGCGAGTGGGTCAAGAAGATCCTCGGCGTGCTGCCCAACACCCGCACGAGCGGCTCGGCCTTTGCCGGTGGCCTGTCGGACGATGGCTCCATCGTCGTCGGCACCGCCTTCAAAGGCATGATGGCGCCCATGATGGGTTTCGTCTGGACCGAGGCCGGCGGCCTGGTCGAAGCGACGCAGTACTTCCGTGACCGCGGCTACGACGTGGGCCGCAAGCTGACCCTGGTGTCGGTCAACGCCATCAGCGCCGACGGCCTGGTGATGGGCGTGGTTGCCGCGGAGCGCAAGAGCGGCCAGAACGTCAGCATCGCGGTCCGCAAGGTCGTCGACTGACGCGAGCGCCACTCTGCATGGCGAGTGCGGGCCCGGCCGAACCGGGTCGGGCCCACCATTTCGCCGATACTGCGCATCGATTCCCGAGCGAGCCCCAGCCTGTGCACACGTTGACCGCCCCCCCGACCGCGCCCCAGGCGGGGCGCCTTCTGCCGATCGCCCGCGGCGAGTTGGGCGAGGCGCAAGTGGCGGCGGCGCTGCGGGGCACCTTGACTCCCTTGCTGGAGGCGCTGGCAGGCGCACCGGCCCGGCCGATCCGCCTGATGCGCGGTGTCGGGCTGGACAAAAGCCTGGCCAGCCGCCTGGTGCAGGCCGTTCGCACCGACTCGGACGCGCAGTTCCTGCACCTGCTGCCCTCGCCAACCGGCCTGCGCATCCTGATCGACAGAAGCCGGGGCGTGCAGGCCGCGCAGCCCTTGTTGCCCGCCTTCGCGCGTGCCGTGGAGGCCTTCGCCGCCCTGCTGGACGCACTGCCGGGCGGGCGCCAGACCCTGGACGCACGCCTCGGAGAGGACCAGTCCTCGATCCGCGAGCGGCGCGAGCACATGGCCCGCCAGGCCTCGTTCAAGGCGGTGTCCTTTCTGTTCGGGCACTACTGCGAGACCCTGTCGACCTCGCTGTTCCTGTTCCCGGCCACCGATGGCGCCCACGTCGACGCGGTCGAGGTGCACCGGCGCCTGGGCCTGTCACGCATCACGCCGGGAACTCCGCTGCCCTTGCTGAGCCTGACCACCCCACCGATGCTGCCGGATGGCTCGATCGCCGAGCCCCGGGTGACCCCGCTCGACGGCATGGCAGCGGCCACGCACGGCGCCACCGAGGCGCATCGATTCTTCGTGCCCGAGGCGAGCAGCCTTCCCCTGCCGGCGTTGGAGATCGAGCGTGAAGGCGCCACCAGCACCTTCGTGCTCGGGCCGCAGTCGCCCGAGCCGTTACCGGCCCGCCTGACCACTGCGCTGCGCATCGCCCGGGTCGAGCCGCTGCACCCGGCCGAACCCTACGTGCTGCTGCGCAACTACATGCTCCACACGCCCTGCCAGCGGCTGGTGCGCGAGGTGTTCCTGGCCGACGGCGTCTGGCCCGACGCGCTGCCACAGATCGGGTTCTATCTGCCCGGACCGTCGGGTTCTCCGGTGGCCACCCCGCAACCTGGTGTGCCGCACTACCGGCGCCTGAACCTCAGCGCGCCGATCGAGCAGCTGCCGCCCGGCGAAGCCGCCTACGAGCTGGGCGGCGTGCCGGACCACGAAGACATGATCCATGCAGTGCTGCAACGCGCCGGGCTGGCGGGCCTGCGTTTCCGCGGATGGCGCTGCCAGACGCCGTACCCGGTGCCGCTGGTCGAGATGCAGGTCGGCTTTCGTTTCGCAGGCCACCCGCACGCCTGAGTGGGGCACCCGCTGCCGGGGAACGGGCCGGGATCAGACGTTGAACAGGAAGTGCAGCACGTCGCCGTCCTTGACGACGTACTCCTTGCCTTCGGCGCGCATCTTGCCGCCGTCCTTGGCCCCTTGTTCACCGCCGAACTTGACGAAATCGTCGTAGGCGATGGTCTGGGCGCGGATGAAGCCCTTCTCGAAGTCGGTGTGGATCACGCCAGCCGCCTGCGGTGCGGTGTCGCCGATGTGGATCGTCCAGGCGCGCACCTCCTTCACGCCGGCGGTGAAGTAGGTCTGCAGGCCCAGCAGGCCGAAGGCGGCGCGGATCAAGCGGTTCAGGCCCGGCTCGTCCTGCCCCATCTCGTGCAGGAACAGGGCCCGATCCTCGTCGCTCATGTCGGCCAGTTCGGCCTCGGTTTTCGCGCAGATGGCGACCACCGGTGCGTTCTGCTTGGCGGCGTACTCTTTCAGCCGGTCGAGGAAGGGGTTGTTCTCGAAGCCCGTTTCGGAGACATTGCCGACGAACATGGCCGGCTTGGCGGTGATCAGGCACAGCGGCTTGAGCACCACCTGCTCCTCCTTGCTGAAGGCGATCGAGCGCACCGGGCGGCCCTCGTTCAGCGCGGCATCGCACTTCTTGAGCACCTCCACCAGACGCGCCGCCTCCTTGTCGCCGCCCGCCTTGGCCACCTTGGTGTAGCGGTGCAGGCTCTTTTCCACCGTGGCCAGGTCGGCCAGACAGAGTTCGGTCTGGATGACCTCGATGTCGGAGATCGGATCGACCTTGCCGGCCACGTGGATGACGTTGTCGTCCTCGAAGCAGCGCACGACATTCACGATCGCATCGGTTTCCCGGATGTGGGAGAGAAACTGGTTGCCCAGGCCCTCGCCCTTGCTGGCACCCGCAACCAGGCCGGCGATGTCGACGAACTCGACGATGGCGGGCAGGATGCGCTCGGGCTTGACGATCTCGGCCAAGGCCTGCAGGCGCGTGTCCGGCAGCTCGACCACGCCGACATTGGGCTCGATGGTGCAGAAGGGGTAGTTCTCGGCGGCGATGCCGGCCTTGGTCAAGGCATTGAACAGGGTGGACTTGCCGACGTTGGGCAGGCCGACGATGCCGCACTTCAGGCTCATGGGGGGCTTTCAGACAGGAATGTGACGGCGCAGCGGGCCACGGGGGCATCACGCGCCAAACCGGCCATTTTAGGTGGCCTCCCTACAATCGGCCCATGAACGGCTTCGACGTGCGCGTCCTCGGCTGCGGCATCGTCAGCCGCTGTGCCGCCCTGGCCCTGGCTAGCCAGGGCCTGCGGGTGGCTTTGCAGGCGCGGCCGGCCACCGCCGCTTCGGCCCCACCGGACATCCGGGCGTATGCGCTGAATCCTTGCTCGGTGGCGCTGCTGGCGGGGCTGAAGGCCTGGGACACGCTGCCTGCCGACGCGCGGACGGCGGTGCACGACATGAAGGTGTCCGGCGACGCTCCCGGCGCGGCGATCGAGTTCTCCGCCTTCGCACAATCCGTCTCGGCATTGGCCTGGATCGTGGATGCTGCAGCCCTCGAAGCCGTGCTGGATTCGGCCGCCGGCTTCACCCCGCTGATCGCGCTGCAGGCTGAGCCGGCGCCCGCGCCCTTGACCGTGGTGGCCGAGGGCAAGGCCTCGGCCCTGCGCGACCAACTCGGCGTCGGCTTCGAGCGACATGGCTATGGCCAGCGCGCGATCGCCGCCCGCCTGGTCAGCGACCGGCCCCACCTGGGTGTGGCGCGGCAGTGGTTCCGCTCGCCCGACATCCTGGCCTTGCTGCCCTTCGACCGGCCCCTGTCAGGCCACAGCCACGGCCTGGTCTGGTCGCTGCCCGACGCCGAGGCCGAGCGCTGGCTGGCGGCGCCGGTTGGCGAGTTCGAAGCCGCCCTGAACGAAGCCACCGGCGGCGTGGCCGGTCAGCTGCGTCTGAGCGGCGAGCGAGCGGCCTGGCCGCTGGCCATTGGCCGCGCCGCCGCGGTGTCCGGCCCGGGCTGGGTGCTGCTGGGTGATGCTGCCCACGTCGTGCACCCGCTCGCCGGCCAGGGCCTGAACCTGGGCCTGGCCGATGTCGCGGCGCTGTCCGAGGTGCTGGCCGGCCGGGAGAGCTGGCGGGGCCTGGACGATGCCACGCTGGGCCGGCGCTATGCCCGCCGCCGCGCTGCCGCCACCTGGGCCATGGCCCAGGCCACCGACGGCCTGTGGCGGCTGTTTTCCACCGATCAACCTCTGTTGCGGGAACTTCGCAACCGCGGGCTGGGTCTGGTCAACCAGATCGCCCCACTCAAACGCTGGATCGTCGGCCGTGCGCTCGACGCCTGAGCCCCCATACCTAGAAGGATTTCCCATGAGCACCCCTTTGACGCGACAGGGCCTGGCCCTGGCTGGCCTGGCCCTGGCCACCGTGCTGGCGCATGCCGACGAGGCCGCGATCCGCAAGAACCTCGCCGACCGCATGCCGCAACTTCCCAAGATCGACGAGATCAGCAAGACCCCGATTCCCGGCATCTACGAGTTGCGCCTGGGCGTCGACGTGATCTACACCGACGAGAACGGCAACCACCTGATCGAAGGCGCGCTGTTCGACACCAAGACCCAGACCGACCTCACCAAGGCCCGCATCGACAAGCTCACCGCGATCGATTTCGGCAGCCTGCCGCTGAAGGACGCGATGGTCTTCAAGCAAGGTACCGGGCTGCGCAAGGTCGCCGTCTTCGCCGACCCGAACTGCGGCTACTGCAAGCGCATCGAGCGTGACCTGCTGTCGCTGAAGGACGTGACGATCTACACCTACCTGCTGCCCATCCTGGGCCCGGATTCCACCGCCAAGTCGCGAGACATCTGGTGCGCGAAGGACGCGGCCAAGTCATGGCGCGCCTGGATGATCGACGGCGTCACACCCGCCAAGTCACCCGCGGTCTGCGACACCGCGGCGATCGAGCGCAACCTGGAGCTGGGCCGCAGGTACAAGGTCAACGGAACGCCGGCGGTGGTGTTCGAGGACGGCACCCGCGCCCCCGGTGCGATCCCCGCCGACCGGCTCGAGCAGCGCATGAAGGACGCCAGCGCCAAGAAGTCCTGAAATGGGGCACCCGGTTCCGGGGGTACCCGGAACCACCCGCCGAGCGGGTGCGCGTCCGCTTCGGAGCGGCCGTGCGCTGGCCGCGCGTGGGGCACCCGGTGCCGGGGTACCGGCACTACCCTCCGTGAGGGTGCGCGTCCACTTCGGAGCGGCCGTGCGCTGGCCGCGCGTGGGGCACCCGGTGCTGGCCACGCGCCGAGCGGGCGCTGCGGTGACAATGCACCCATGAGTCTTGCGACGACCCCCTTGGCGCCATCTCCCTTGCACGAGGCCGAGCCGCCGCGCCTGGCGCGCCAACTCGGCGCGGCCGGGCTGATCCCCTTCGTGGCCGGCGCTGCGCTGATCTGGCTCGTCTCCCCCTACCCGGAGGCGCACGCCGGCATCACGTTGGCCGTGTCGGGCTATGCGGCCTGCATCGTGTCCTTCCTCGGGGGCATCCATTGGGGGCTGGCGATGCGGGGCGGCCGGGCCGAGGCGAGGCACTTCGTCTGGGCCATCGTGCCGCCGCTGGTGGCCGCCCTCGGGGTGCTGATGCCGGCCTATGCCGGCCTGGTGCTGCTGGGCGCGATGCTGCTGGTCTGCTATGCGGTGGACCGGCGGTTGTATGTCGAGCAGGGCCTGGCGCACTGGCTCACCTTGCGCTTCCGCCTCAGCGCCGTCGCCAGCCTGAGCTGTTTCATCGGCGCCGCCGGCACATGACGGCCATCCAGTACCGGGTCGACCTGGCCGCTGCCGCAGCACACCGTTACCGGGTGAGCCTGGTCGTGCCCGCGCCTGCCGCGGAACAGCGGCTGAGCCTGCCGGTCTGGATCCCCGGCAGCTACATGGTGCGCGAGTTCGGCCGCCACCTCAGTGGCCTGCAGGCGCGGCAAGGCCGCACCGAGATCCCGCTCGATCAAGTCGACAAGACCACCTGGGTGGCCCGCTGCAGCGGGCGCGCCGCGTTGACTGTCAGCTACGAAGTCTATGCCTTCGACACCTCGGTGCGCACGGCCTTCCTGGACGACTCGCGCGGCTTCTTCAACCCGACCAGCCTGTGCCTGCGGGTGCATGGCCGCGAGGCCGAGCCCCATGGGCTGCAGCTCACGGCCTTGCCTGCAGGCTGGGAGGTGGCCACGGCCATGCCGCCCGTGGCGCGCCAGCGGCATGCCTTCGTCAGCGCGGATTACCACGAGTTGGTCGACCACCCGTTCGAACTGGGCCGATTCTGGCGTGGCCGGTTCGACGCTGCCGGCGTGCCACACGAGTTCGTGGTCTCCGGCACCTGGCCGGGTTTCGACGGCGAGCGCCTGCTGGCCGATACCCGCCGCATCTGTGCGGCGCAGATCGCCTTCTGGCATGGCCGCGGCAAACCGCCCTTTGGCCGCTACGTCTTCCTGCTCAATGCGGTGGAGGAGGGCTACGGCGGCCTGGAGCACCGTGCCAGCACGGCGCTGATCGCCAACCGCCGCGACCTGCCGCGTACCGGGCAGGCGGGTTTGTCCGATGGGTATCTCACGCTGCTGGGCCTGATCAGCCACGAGTACTTCCACACCTGGAACGTCAAGCGGCTGAAGCCGGCCGAGTTCATGCAGCTGGACTACGAGCGCGAGAACTACACGCAGCTGCTCTGGTTCTTCGAGGGCTTCACCTCGTACTACGACGACCTGATGCTGCGCCGCGCCGGCCTCATCGACAGTGCGCGCTACCTCAAGCTGATCGCCCGCACCATCAGCGCTGTGCGCGGTACGCCCGGCCAGCTGGTGCAGAGCGTGGCCGAGGCCAGCTTCGACGCCTGGGTGAAGTACTACCGCACCGACGAAAACACCCCGAACGCCACGGTCAGCTACTACACCAAGGGTTCGCTGGTGGCGCTGCTGCTGGACCTGCACCTGCGGCGCGCTGGCCGCGGCTCGCTCGACGACCTGATGCGCCGGCTGTGGAAGGCCTGCCCGGGTGGCGCGCTGACCGAGCAGACCGTGCTGGACCAGGTGGCGGCGCTGGGTGGTGCCGCGCTGGCCGAGGACCTGCGCTCCTGGGTGCATGGCCGAGGCGACTTGCCGCTCGACGCCGCCCTGGACGCGGCCGGGGTGGCACGCACCGAGGAGAAGCTGGGCTGGAGCGCGGCGCTCGGCCTGAAGCTGTCCGAAGGGCCGGTCAGCGGCTCGCAGGTCAAGACCGTGTTGCACGGCAGCGCAGCGGCCGAGGCAGGCATCTCCGCCGGCGACGAACTGCTGGCAGTCGATGGCTGGCGCATCCGCCGCCTCGACGATGCGCAGCAGTGGGTCGCCGAGGGCCAGCCCTTCGAGCTGACGCTGGTGCGCCAGCAGCGCCTGCGCAGCCTGACCGTGCGGCCGGCCGCCGCGCCAGCGCTCGCCCGCACCGTGGCATTGGCGCCGAACAGCAGGCCCAGCGACGCCGCGGCGGCGTTGCGGCGGGGCTGGTTGGGAGACTGACGCGCCTCGTGCCATGCCGGCGACCCGTCTGAAAGCCGCCAGCGCGCTGCGGCGCGCGGCCTGGGTCGGCCTGTTGCTGGCGGTGACGGCCGGCCATGTCTGGCTGGCGGCCCAGCTGCCCGACAGCCGGCTGGGCGAGGGCGCTGCCGACCAGGCTCCGCGGGCCATCGACGTCGCATTCGTACGCGAACTGGCCCCCACTGCACCGCCCGTGCATGTGGCGGCCGCGCCGCCGGCGCCGCGCACGCCGGCGGTGCCCAAGCCGGCACCGCCGGCCTCGGCCGCCTCGGCACCCGAGCCGGCGATCGAGCCTGTTGAATCGAGCCCGCCGCCGATCTTGGCCGAGGCGCCTGTGGCCGCCGTTGCGCCCGCCTCTGGCGCCGAGATGGCGCCAGAGGCCAGCGCTCCCGCCGTTTCCGCCGGCGCCGTGGCTGCTGCCTCGGCGCCGGCCCCGGCGGCGTTCGACTGGCCGCCATCGACCCGGCTCACTTACGACCTGGTCGGCAACTACCGCGGGCCGCTGCACGGCACGGCCCAGGTCGACTGGCTGCGCGACGGCCCGCGCTACCAGGTGCGGCTGGAGGTCCACCTCGCCTTGGTGGTGACCCGCCGCATGCTGAGCGACGGCGTGCTGGGCCCGAATGGCCTGAGCCCGCGCCGCTACGACGAGGAGACCGAGGTGCCCTTGCGCGAGACGCGCCGGTTGACGGTGCACTTCGAGCCGGGCCGCATCCTGCTGGCGAACGGCAAGACCCAGGATCCCGTGGCCGGCGTGCAGGACACCGCCAGCCAGTTCGTGCAGATGACCTGGCTGTACCTCACCCAACCCGGCCGGCTGCAGGTCGGCCAGAGCGTCGAGTTCCCGCTGGCGCTGCCACGCCGCCTGGGCCGCTGGACCTACGACGTGGCCGAACAGGCCGAACTGGCCTTGCCCTTTGGCAGCGTGAACGCCTTCCATCTGGTGCCGCGTGCCGGCGCCCGGCGCGCCAACGAGATGGAGGTGGATTTCTGGATCGCCCCCAGCCTGCAGTACCTGCCGGTGAAAATCACCATCCGCCAGGACGCCGAGAGCTACGCCGAACTGAGCCTGAACCGCCGGCCGCTGCAGGCCGGCCCGGCGCCGGCCAGTGCACCGGCCCGTATAGTCCGTTGACAACCGAGAGGAGAGCCCCATGGCCTACGAATGCATCCTGACCGAACGGGTCGGCGACGGCGCCCTGAAGACCGGCCTGATCCGCCTGAACCGGCCCAAGCAGATGAACGCGCTGAACGACCAGCTGATGGACGAGCTCGGCCAGGCGCTGCTGGCCTTCGATGCCGACGCCGGCATCGGCTGCATCGTGCTCACCGGCAACGAGAAGGCCTTCGCCGCTGGCGCGGACATTGCCGCGATGAAGGATTACGATTTCAGCCACACCTACCGCAGCGAGTACATCAGCCGCAACTGGGAGACCATGCGCCGCGTGCGCAAGCCGGTGATCGCTGCGGTGGCCGGCGTGGCCCTGGGCGGTGGTTGCGAGGTGGCGATGATGTGCGACATGGTCATCGCCGCGGACAACGCCAAGTTCGGCCAGCCCGAGATCACCATCGGCGTGGTGCCCGGCGCCGGTGGCACCCAGCGCCTGCCGCGTGCCATCGGCAAGGCCAAGGCCATGGACATGGTGCTCACCAACCGCTGGATCAACGCCGCCGAGGCCGATGCCTGGGGCCTGGTCTCCCGCGTGGTGCCGGCCGACAAGCTGATGGACGAGGCGCTCGGCGTGGCCGAGAAGATCAACGGCCTGGGCCAGATCTCGGTGATGGCCGCCAAGGAGGCGGTCAACCGCGCCTTCGAATCTTCGTTGTCCGACGGCCTGTGGTACGAGCGCCGCCTGTTCCATGCGATGTTCGGCACCGCCGACCAGCGCGAGGGCATGGCCGCCTTCATCGACAAGCGGCCGGCGAAGTTCGAACGTTAGGAGGCTGTCGGGCTGTGGGTCGGGCCCGCGTTGGGCCTGGAAGCCGGCTCAGCCTAGGCGCAAAGCGCAG
>JADMKA010000155.1 GCA_018780145.1 Vitreoscilla sp.
CTGGCCATGGTCTACGACCGCGAGATGGGCCTGATGCGCCTGCTGCTGACCGCGCCGCTGCCACGCTGGTGGATCCTGTTCGCCAAGCTGGCGGCCACGGCCGTGCTGTCGCTGGGCCAGGCGGCAGCCTTCGTGATCGTCGCCGCCCTGCTGGGCACCAGCCTGCCGGTGTTCGGCCCGCAATTCCCGCAGGTGCTGCTGGCCGCCGTCGGCGCCGCGCTGATGCTCGGCGCATTGGGCCTGCTGCTGTCGGTGCACATCAAGCAGCTGGAGAACTTCGCCGGCACGATGAACTTCGTCATCTTCCCGATGTACTTCATGTCCACCGCGCTGTACCCGCTGTGGAAGCTGGAGGAATCCGGTGCCGAGTGGGTCTGGTGGATCGCCCGGCTCAACCCCTTCACCCATGCGGTGGAATGGATCCGCTTCGCCCTGTACGGCAAGGACCCGGGGATGGCGCCCTGGGTCGTCGGCGGCACCCTGCTGCTGTGCTTCCTGCTGGCGGTGTGGGGCTATGACCCGCAGCGCGGCTTCGGCGCGCTGGCCAAGCGCGGCCCCGGAGGCCCGCCGTGATGGCGTTCATCGCCCGCTGGTCACGGCGGCCGGCCCCTGCTGAAGCCACCGGCCGCGGCGCCGAGATCGAGCCGCTGTGGTTCGAGTGGCTGGCGCTCGGTGGCCTGCTGGCCTTCGGCACCTGGCTGCTGGGCGTACGCGGCGTCTGGGCCCTGCTGCTCAGCTCGGACCCGACCGGCCTGACGCTGGTGATCATCGTGGTCTTCGTGCTGTCCACACTCTGGTCCGGCGCACGCAGCCGCGAGCTGGAGCGCCAGCGCCGTGGCCTGCTGGCCGCGCGCCACGGTGCCGCGCTGGAGGCCGTGCCGGGCTGGTCCGGCGAGTACCTGCGTGCGCTCGATGCCACCTCGCACGACAGCGCCGTGGCGCTGGACCTGCTGCTGGAGAACTCGCACGGCCCGCACCAGGCCGCCTGGTGGGTCAACGGCATCCAGTTGAAGCTGGGCCTGCTGGGCAAGGTGATCGGCTTCTCGGTGCTGGCGTTGCACATCGGGCAGTTGCAGAGCTTCGATGCCACCCAGTCGCAGGACCTGCTGAAGAGCCTCACCTCGGGCCTGGGCATTGCGCTGCTGACCACCATGGTCGGCCTGGTCGGCAACATCCTGCTGGGCATCCAGCTGACCCGCCTGGACCGCTTTGCCGACACCTTCGTCGCCGACTGCCAGCGCGAGGGCCTGCGCCGCTTCGGGCGCGCGCCCTGACCCGCCATGCCCAGCCGCCGCCACGCCCGGGAGCCCGAGGTCGACCCGTTCTACGACATGTTGTTCAACATGCTGATCGCGTTCGTCTTCTGCTTCATCATCGCGCTGCTGGCGATGAACCCGAAGGCGTTGAAGGCCGGCGACATCCCGGCCAAGGCCGAGTTCATCGTCACCGTCTCCTGGCCCGACCTGAACCCCAACGACGTCGACACCTGGGTGCAGGATCCCGGCGGCAACCTGGTCTGGTTCCGCTCGCGCGAGGCCGGGCTGATGCACCTGGACCGCGACGACCGCGGCCTGACCAACGACACGCTCGTCGTCAACGGCCGCCAGGTGGTGAACCCGCTGAACCAGGAGGTGGTGACGCTGCGCGGCATCGCCCCGGGCGAGTACACCGTGAACGCGCACTACTACGACTCGAAAGACGGCCAGCCGGTGGAGGTGACCGCCTCGGTGGTCAAGGTGAACCCGCGCGCCGAGGTGGTGTTCTACGGCCAGGTCACGTTGCCCCGCAAGGGCGACGAGGCCACGGCCGCCCGGTTCACGGTGTTGCCCGACGGAAGCGTCGGCAACATCTCGACCCTGTCCAAGACCCTGGTGGAGCGGCGATGACGCTGGCTGTCGTGTTGTCCCTGGCGGCGCTGGCGCTGCTGTGTGTGCTGGCCCTGCTGTGGTCCCGCTGGCCGGCGTGGCTCAAGGGCCTGCTGGTGGCCGGCGTGGCGGCGTTCTACTTCTTCGCCGACGACGCGGTGCACGGCATGTGGGGCTGGCCCAGCGCGGATCCGCTGCCCGAGCGTTTCGTGCTGCTGGCCGCGGTGATCGACGAGCCGACCACCAAGTCGCCCGGGGCGCTGTTCGTCTGGGTCCACGCGATCGAGAACGGCAAGCCGGTCGCCCAGCCACGCAGCTACAGGCTGCCTTATGCCAAGGACCTGCATTCGCTGCTCAACGAAGGCATCAAGAAATCGCGCCAGGGCGTCAGCCAGATGGGCACCTCCGAGCCCAAGGCCGGCAAGCGCGGCCTGTCCTGGCTGCGGCCGGGCAATGACGAGCAGGTCATCAAGATCCGCGACATGCCGGTGCCGCAGCTACCCGAGAAATGAGCCGCCCTGCCCTGCTCCTTCTTGTGGCTGGCCTGCTCGCCGGCGGCTGCTCGCGCGCACCCGACGACACGCTGTTCCCGCTCGCCGAGGGCCGCCGCTGGACCTACGACGTGACCACTGAGACGGCCAACAACATCGTCGAGCACGAGGAGCTGCGCTTCAGCAGCCTGGGCCGCGACGACCTCGACGACGGCCCGGCCTGGCGGCGCCGCAGCGAGTCCGGCGTGGACTACTGGCTGCGCAGCGACGACACCGGCATCTACCGCGTCGCCAGCAAGAGCGACCTCGACGCCGAGCCGCGGCCCGACAAGCCGGCCCGCTATGTCCTCAAGGAGCCGCTGGTCGCCGGCACCAGCTGGCAGGCCACCACCACCGCCTACCTGCTGCGCCGACGGCAGGAGTTCCCGCCAGAGATACGCCACACCCACCCCGCCGTGCCCATGAACTATGTGATCGATGCCGTCGACCAACCACTGGCCACCCGGGCCGGTGAGTTCACCGGCTGCCTCCGTGTCAAGGGCACCGCCCTGCTGCGCCTCTTCGCCGACCCGGTCGTCGGCTGGACCGACATGCCCCTGACCACGCTGGAGTGGTACTGTCCCGGTGTCGGCCTCGCGCGGCTTGAGCGGCACGAACCCGCGAACTCCACTTTCCTCAGCGGCGGTGACCTGACCATGGAGCTGGTGTCATGGGAATGAAACCGATCGACCGCCGTACCTGGCTGCAACGCAGCCTGGCCACCCTGGGCGCCACAGCCTTCGGCGTGCAGGCGCAACCCGGCGACGCCTTTCCCAGCAAGCCCATCACGCTGTGGGTGCCCTGGCCCGCGGGAGGAGCCACCGACATCACGCTGCGCCTGCTGGCCGAGCTCGCCGGCAAGCACCTGAACCAGAAGATCCTGGTGGAGAACCGCTCGGGCGCGGGCGGCACGCTGGTGATGCCCACGCTGCAGCAGGCCGCGCCGGACGGCTACACCATCGCGCAGATGCCGCAGCCGGTGTTCCGCGCGCCCTGGACGCAGAAGGTGCTGTGGGATCCGATCCGCGACACCACGCCCATCATCCAGATCAGTGGCGTCACCTTCGGCATCGTGGTGCCGGCCGACAGCCCCATCCACACGCTCGACGACCTGTTCGCCGCCGCCAAGGCCAAGCCGGGCCAGTTGACGGTGTCGACCAACGGCGTCGGCACCACGCCCCACTTGGTGATGGACGAGCTGTTCGCCCGCCGCGGCCTTCGCTACGTGCACGTGCCCTACAAGGGCACGGCCGAGCAGATGCTGGGGGTGGCGTCGGGCCAGGTGATGGTCGGTGTCAACTCGAACGGCTTCGCCCCCTTCGTCGACAACGGCAAGCTGCGCCTGCTGGTGACCTTCGGCGAGCACCGCACCCGGCGCTGGCCCCAGGTGCCGACGCTGAAGGAGCTGGGCCAGGGCATCGTGGCGATGTCACCCTACGGGCTGGCCGGCCCGCGCGGCATGAGCCCGGCCGTGGTGCAGACCCTGCACGACGCCTTCAAGGCCGCGATGCAGGACCCGGTCCACGTGGCCGAGCTGGCCAAGTACGACCAGGATCTCGCCTATCTCGGGCCGGAGGACTATGGCCGCGCGATGCGAGAGGCCTACGCCACCGAGCGTGCCGCCGTCGAACGGCTGGGGCTGGCGCGCGCGGCCAATTGAAAGACGGCACACGCATGCGGAGATTCAGGTCGGCGTGGCCGCCACTGTTGGCGGCCGGCGCATTGGCGGTCGCTGCGCCCAGCCTGCACGCGCAGGCAGCGGACCGCCCTGCGGCCGAGGCTGCGGTGCAGCAGGTGGAGATCATCGGCACCTCGCCCTTGCCGGGGCAAGGCGTGGACCGCGCGTTGCTGCCCTACACCACGCAGCTGATCCGGCGCGACGCCATCGACAAGGCACAGGCCGACCTCAGCACCGACCTGCTGGCGCGGCGGGTGCCCGGCGCGCAGGTGAACGACATTCAAGGCAGCCCCTTCCAGGGCGATCTCACCTTCCACGGCTACCGGGCCTCGGGCCTGCTCGGCGCGTCGCAAGGCCTGTCGGTCTATCTCGACGGCGTGCGCATCAACGAGCCCTTCGGCGACGTCGTCAACTGGGATCTCATCCCCGAGTTCGCGGTGCAGTCGCTCAGCCTGGTCCCGGGCGCCAACCCGGCCTACGGCCTCAACAGCTTGGGTGGTGCCCTGGCGTTCAACACCGCCAGCGGGCTGAGCGCACCGGGTGGGCGAGCCGAGCTGCTGGTCGGCAGCGGCGGGCGGCTGCGCGTCGATCTGGCCCACGGCGCCTCGGACGCCGACGGGTGGCATCGGTATGTCGGCGGCAGCGTGTTCCGTGAGGACGGCTGGCGCGACCACTCGCGCGGTGAACTGGGCCAGGCCCTGGTGAAGATCGGCCGCAGCCTCGACGACACGGCCTGGACCACGCAGCTGCTGCTGGGCCGCAGTGACCTGGTCGGCAACGGGCTGGTGCCCGAGTCGACGCTGGCCGAGGACGGCACCCGGACGCCGGACCTCCACGCCCACGCGCGGGATGCCGTCTATTCCCATCCCGACCAGACCCGAAACCAGCTCGCGCAGTGGCAGTTCAACCTTCAGCATCGCCTGCGCCCGGGTATCGACGCGAGCGCACTCGTCTACGCCCGCCAGACCCGGCGGGACACGGTGAACGGCGACACGGCGGATGAACCGGACGGCGACCTCAACGCCTCGTTCAACACCACCGCGATGCGGCAATCTGCTGCGGGAGCCGCGGCCAGCGTCAGCGGCCGGTACGGCGCCCACCTTTGGCAGGCCGGCATGACCTTCGATGCCAGCGAGGTGAAGTTCCGGCAACAGGAGCAGGAGGGCTTCTTCACTGCAGACCGCGGCGTGCTCGCTGGTGACGAACCTCCCGAGTTGAGTGCCGCACTGAAGGGCACCAGCTGGAGCCTGGGGCTGTTCGCCAGCGACACCTGGCAACTGCAGCCCGGCACCCATGTGACCGCCACCCTGCGCGCCCACCTGGCGCAGGTGGCCAACACGCTGACCAGCGTGGACGACGACACCGGCGAGATCGAGGCGCATCCGCGCGAGACCTTCCGCTACCAGGGCCTGAACCCGGCGCTGGGGCTGACTCAGTCGATCGGCGGCGGCCTGGTGGCCTTCGGCAACCTGGCCCGCAACACGCGCGTGCCCAGCGCCATCGAACTCGGCTGTGCCGACCCGGCCGAGCCGTGCCGACTGCCGGCCGGCCTGCAGTCAGACCCCTACCTGAAACCAGTCCGCTCGACGAGCGCCGAGCTCGGGCTGCGCTGGAAGGCGCCGGGCCAATCGCTGACGCTGTCGGTGTTCCGCATCGACAACCACGACGACATCGTCTTCGGCAGCGTCAGTGCCACCAGCCAGCTCGGCTACTTCCGCAACTTCCCGCGCACACGCCACGATGGGCTGGATCTGGCCTGGGAAACGAGCGCCGGCGCCTGGTCGTGGCAGGCGGCCTTCAGCCTGCTGGATGCCACCTACCAGGCTGCGGACACGCTGCGCATGGGCGAGCGGAACATCGCCGTCGCGCCGGGTACCCGCATGGCGGGCCTGCCGCGCCAGACTGTCAAGCTGTCCGTGGATTGGCAGGCGGCCGCCGCGCTGAGCCTGGGGGCCGACGTGCAGTCACTGTCGCGCCGCGGCGTGCTGGGCAACGAGGACGGCCGCATCGAAGACGGTGCCGAGGAGCGGGTCGACCTGGCCTTGCCAGGCTACGCCGTGCTGAACCTGCGGGCGAGCTGGAAGCCGGCGCCCGGCTGGGAGCTGTTCGCCCGCGTCGGCAACGCCACGGATCGGCGTTATGCCAGCTACGGCGCGTTGGCCGAAACGGTGTTCGACGCCCAGGGGGTGTACACCGGCGACGAGCGGGCAGCGCTGTTCGTGGCACCCGGATCACCGCGCAGCGTGCAAGTCGGCGCACGGCTCGGCTTCTGAACAGGAGACCTGCGAGGCATGACACGACTTGCCGGAGCAAGGCATGTCGATTGAAGCGCAAGGCGTCGGCGGGCGCATCTGCCTTTGCCCCCATCGATGAGGTTCGGTGACTCGGCACCTTCTCGATCAACCGATCTGTGCATCATGCTGCCGCCTGAACGTGTGGGCGTAGCTGTTTCATGCGCTCCATGTACGCCGTGAGTGCGACGAACTCCCGCAGAATCTCGGCGCTGCCCGGCGGGCGGGACATGTAGACCAACTGCGCATTGATGGCGAAGTCGCAGAGGAGTGGCGACTCACCGAGAAGAAATGGCTTGTCCCCCAGGATGGCGCACAGCGCGATGAGTTCACGCCGCAAGTCGGCGGCAACTTGGGCGGCCGATTTGCGCCCGGTGCCCTGCCCACGGACTTGCGCCGCGATGCGGCGTTGGTAGAACAGACGGGCTCCGATGCCGAGTGGAGTGACCCCAAAAGCCTTGTGGATCATCGGCCTTCCGCGAGGTTCCAGCCACTGAAAGTACAGGCCCAGAAAATACAGGGCTTCGTCCGACCAATCCTCTATCGCATGCGACAGGCCGCGAAGGTGTGTGTCTGGCGGAACGATTGCGGGTTCTGGAAACAGGCGTTCGATCTCGTAGGCAATGTCGGTCGAGTCGACGATCAACCTTCCGTCGATGTCCAGAGCGGGAACCTTTCGGATGTTGCTGCGTCGCAGCAGCTCCATGAGTGAAGGGCCCAGGACAGGAACGCGCTCAAAGGCGATCCCCTTGTAGTTCAGGATCGCTCGGACCTTCATGCAAAAGGGCGAAGGCGCCCAGTCCAACAGGCGGATGTGCATGGGCGCGTCCCAGGAAAGCCTAGCGTTCGACAGACGGGGCGGCTCGCGGCTTGCCGCCAGCCATCCCCTTGACGGGACCGCGAAGAAAGCGCGCCAGCGCGTCGTTGAACGGGCCCGGTGCCTCCAGGCCGGGCAGGTGCGCGGTGCCAGGCAGCACGCCCCCCTCGGCGCCGGGGATGCGCTGCAGTAGCTGCTGGCAACGGCCCTGCAGGTGGGGCAGATCCAGGTCGCCCCACAGCACCAGCGTCGGCACGTTGAGTTGCTCCAGGCGCTCCCAGGCCGGTGGTTCATCCTGCACCGGGCCGGGGTCGTCGGCCCGCAATGCGATGCCGTTCATCGAGAGAAAGAGGTCTCGCACCGCGCCCCCCACCCGGCCCGCCGGGCTGGAGGGGCCGTCGAGCCACAACTGGGCTTCGAGCTCGTTCGCGAGATCCACCTGGCCCGCTTCGTCGGCCGCGTCGATGGCCTCGTCCAGCGCCTGGGCCTCGGCCGACAAAGCCGGCTCCGGCGCCCCGCCGATGGCCGGTGCCACGAGCACCAGCGCCGCCACACGGCCGGGCTGGGCCAGTGCCGCATCGACCGCCACCCGGCCGCCCTGCGAGCAACCGACCAGGACCACCCTGTCCCACGCCACCGCATCCAGCACCGCCCACAGATCCCGGGTGCGCGAGTACGGCACCGCGGCCGTGGTGCGCGACTGGCCGAATCCCCGGCGGTCGTAGCGCAGCATCGGGTGCGCGGATTGAAGTGCCTCCCACTGCGGCTGCCACATGCGCCCGTCGGCCACGCCGGCGTGCAGGAAGACGAGCGGCAGGTGGGTGGCGCCGGTGCACTGCGACACCTCAGCCATCAGCGATGCGCCGTCGACCTCGACAGTCAACTCAAGTTTCATGGCGATTGAAGCTCAGGCCGTTGTGCGCCGAGCCCCGCGAACTCGCGCAAGATGGCCGTGACCCGCCACCGGTGATCCTGGTCATGGGCGGCGAGTTGTTCGACGACACCGAGGGCCGAGATCTCGGAGCCATCGGCGCGCACACCGACCCTGGCCAGCCGTTCCGGTTCGAGGGCCTCGAGCTCGGCGATGAGCACGGCTCGGTGTTGCTCGAACTCCGCAATGGCGGCATCGCCGTCCCGTGATGTGTACGCGCGGGCCTCGGGCCATGCCCCCACATCGATGGGCTCGAGGACAGGCCGGTCCTCGGCCAGGATGCGGCGGATGCGCAGGCCATAGAGATCGGTGTCGCAATCCAGCGTGTGCCACAGATGCTCGAGAAGTGGGGATTTGTCGTTCTCAGGTTGACGCAACAGCGCTGCGCGCGGCAGCCCCGCCAGCGTGCGGCGCAGGAAGATCGGCATCTCGGCGAGTTGCCCAAGAAGACATGAACAGAGGTGCTCTTGCATGCCGAAATGGTGCCACACCGGCGGCCCGCTCACAGGTCGGCGGCACGCTCGGCCTGCACCCGCAGGCGGGCGTGCACGTAGGCCCCCTGCGGCACGTGCAGCAGATCGGCGATGCGCCAGAGCACGTGGCGTTCGTGGTCGCTCAGGTGGCCGTCAGCCAGAGCCACGCGCCACAGGTGCTCGACCATGCGCAGCTTTTGCGGCATCTCGAAACGCTCGTTGATGCGCGAGGTGAAGGCGAACAGGTCGGTGGCCTGGTGCGCCGTGGCCTCGGCCAGTTCGGCCAGGCGCTGGGCCTCGTCGTCGGCCAGCGCGAACTTGTCGCGCAACGCCGCCTGCACGGCCTCGCGCTCGCCGGGGTGGAAGCTGGTGTCGGCGCGCATCACCTCCACCAGCATCACGGCGGTGGCGAGCTGCAGTGCGTGTTCGGCCGCCCGCGGGTCGGCCTCGGGCGACGGCGGCAGCAGCGAGTCGAACAGATCCTTGAGCGTCTTGAGCATCCGGGAATGATGGCATGCGCCGCGTTGACCCCGATCAAGTCTCTGCGAAGGTGGGCCACCTAAGGTGAGATTCTCGAATGGAGTTCCCCATGAAAGTCACTGCCCTGAGCTTGCTGCTGCTGTGCGCCGTGCTGCCGGTCCCCGTGGCCGCGCAGACCGCCGATCGACCGGAGATCCGTGTCGGCGACCGGTGGCATTTCGCCATGCACTGGGGCGACCGGTCGACCAAGGTCGACCTGCTTTGGGAGGTCACCTCGGTGGGCGCGGAGCGCATCGAGGTGGCCGAGACCACGCCGGCCAACCCGACGCCCAGGCCGGTCCTGATGACGCGGGAGTTGAACGTGCTCGAGTCGCAACGCCGCAAGGACTCCGATCTGCGCCAGCTCAGCTTCCCGCTCGCGGTCGGCAAGAGCTGGACCTTCGAGAACGACTACAAGCTGAAGGACTCCGGTGTCTCCGGCCACGCCAGCTACGAGGTGAAGGTCGTCGGCTACGAGAAGGTCAAGGTCCCGGCCGGCGAGTTCGACGCCTTCAAGGTCGACGCGGTGGGCCGCTGGTCCGCCGCCGTGGCGGGCCAGTCCACGGCCACCCGCGTCTGGTGGTATGCACCCGCCGCGCGCGCCATCGTGCGCGACGAGTGGCGCAACCCGCCCTACCGCCCGTTGACGGTGTTCGAGCTGGAGTCCTTCACGCCGGCACGCTGACGACAGCCTCAAAGGCTGAGAGACCCTCGGCCTCTCAAACTTTGCGCCAGGCCGTGCACCAGCCGTTGGTGGCGATCTGCTTGCGGCCGAACATCGCGCAGCCGGCCCAGGCGTCGGTCTGCGAGCCCTGCCAGAACTGGCAGTTGTGGCACTTCTGCTCCGCGCTGTGTGCGGGGTACTTCTTGGCGTCGACCTTGGTGGTGTCGTGCTTGTAGCCCAGGGCCACGGCGGTCTCGTCGGCTTCGTCGACCTTGGCCTGGGCGCGCGCGCCGGTGGCAGCGCCCAGCACCGTGCCGGCGGCCGCCACGCGCAGCATGAAGACCCGGCGGTTGGAGGAAATGGCGTTCATCATCGATGCTCCTGTCGGTCATGTAGAGGGCCGCGCAGGGCGGCCCTCGGGTGGCGCGTGGGCGCCTTACTTCATCAGCTTGAAGACCCAGACCGAACCACCTTGTTCGAGGTAGTTGACCTTCTTGGCCACGTCACCGCCCCACAGCGGCACGGCACCGCCCCAGCCGGAGGCCACGGCCACGTACTGCTCGCCGCCCTCCTGCCAGGTGACCGGCGGGGCGACCACGCCCGAACCGGTCTGGAACTTCCAGACGATCTTGCCGGTCTTGGCGTCGGCCGCCTGCAGGTAGCCTTCCGGCGTGCCCCAGAACACCAGGTTGCCGCCGGTCGTCAGCACGCCACCCCACAGCGGCGCGTTGTTCGGTGCTTCCCAGACGATCTTGCCGGTCTTCGGGTCGATGGCCCGCATGGCGCCGATCGGGCCGTCGCTGAGCGTCTTGATGGTGAAACCGGCGCCCAGGTAGGCCGCGCCCTTCTTGTAGGTGATGGGCTCGTTCCAGATCTCCATGCCCCATTCGTTGG
>JADMKA010000153.1 GCA_018780145.1 Vitreoscilla sp.
ACCCTCTGCGCCAGCCACACCGAACCCATCCCGCCCGAACCCAGCTCGCGCAGCACGCGGTGGGGGCCGATCTGCCGGCCGGGCCAGACCCCATCACCATGGGCCAGCGGCAGGTCGTCCAGCTGGGGCCCCTGATCCAGGAAGCCCATGGCGCCCCGCGAGGGGCGTTCGCCGAGCATGCGGCGCAGTGCCGGGGCCAGGTGCGCGACCTCGGGGGGCAGTGCGGCCAGCCAGGGTTCGACCTGTGCCGGTGCCATGTCCATGCCTTCGTCGAGCAAACGGCTCAGTTTGCTCACATCGGCGGGGCACAGCGGCATGGCGTCTCCCTTCCGCCCTACCCTCAACGAGCAGGTTGGCAGGTGCGGATCGTAGCCCTGCGTCGCCGGTTCGGGAATCCCTCCCGCGTGCGGGTGCGAGCAGCGTGCCGGGCATCGCCGTCACGTAAGATCGCCCGGCCCCATCCGGGCATGCCCCCGCCGAGCCACCGCTCGGCCCCACCTCCTGGGAGAGACCGATGATCCGCTTCGATCGCCTGCGCGATGCCGTGAGCCTTGCCGCGCTGTGCGGCGCCGTGACGGCGTTCGCCGCCCCGCCCCCCACCCCGGTGCGCGACGTGCCGCAGACCTTTCACGGCGTCAGCGTGCCGGACCCGTACCGTGACCTGGAGGACGTGAAGAGCCCCGCCACACAGGCCTGGTTCAAGGCCCAGGGCGAGTACGCCGAATCGGTGCTGGCCACCATGCCCGACCGGCAGGCGCTGGCTGATCGCATCGAGGCCCTCGGGCGCGCCACCGGCGACTCCGTGCGCGAGATCGTGCGCTCCGCCGGCGGCCGCCTGTTCTACCTGAAGCGCGAGGCCGGCCACGCGCAGTTCAAGCTGATGACGCGCGACGGCCTGAAGGGCCGCGAGCGGGTGCTGCTCGACCCCGAGGCGCTGACCAAGAAGGCCCAGGGCGTGCCGCATGCCGTCAACTATTTCGTGCCGTCGTGGGATGGCAAGCGCCTGGCCTACGGCGTGTCGGCCGGTGGCTCGGAGAACGCCTCGCTGTACGTGATGGAGGTGGCCACCGGGCAACTGCTCGGCGCCCCGATCCCGCGGGTGGCCGAAGGCGTGGTCCATTGGGCGCCCGACAACCGCAGCCTGACCTACAACCAGCTGCGCGAGCTGCCGGCCGGCAGCCCGCCGACCGAAACCTACCTCGACACCACCGTCTACCACCTGCGGGTGGGCGCTGCCGAGAGCTCGGCACGGCCGCTGTTCGGGCCGCTGGTCAACCAGGACCTGAAGCTCGACCGGCTGGACGTGGCGACCGTCGGCTTCGACCCCAGCAGCCGTTTCATGCTGGCGCGCACCACCGACACCACCGTGCCCGAGGGCAAGCTGTTCGTCGCGCCGGTGGCGGACCTGGGCCAGCCCCAGATCGCCTGGCGCCCGATCTCGGTCTTCGACGACCGCATCACCGACGCCCGGCTGTACCGCGACACGCTGTACCTTCGCACCACCAAGGGCGCGCCGCGCGGCCGCTGGCTGGCACTGGACCTGCGCCTGCGCGGCGGCGGCGGCGTGCAGATGGCCAAGGTGGCCATCGATGAGCCCTCACGCGGGGTCCTGAAGGGCCTGGTGATCGGCCAGGGCGGCACGCTGTACGCCGAGGTGAGCGAGGGCTTCGGCACACGCACGCTGCGCTACGGCGCGCCGGGCCAGCCACCCGTCGACATGGCACCGGGTGTCATCGGCAGCGCCTTCGCCATCGACGACCCGTCTCACACCCATGGCGACCTGTGGGTGTTCACCAGCAGCTGGAACGAGCCGCCGAAGGTCCTGGCCACGGCCGGCCCGGCCAAGCCGGCTGTCGATACCCAGCTGCTCAAGCTGCGCGTGCCGCCTGGCACACCCGCCCTGACGGTGACCGAGGTGCTGGTGCCCAGCCACGACGGCGCCCAGGTGCCGCTGGCCATCATCCACCGCGCGGATCTGAAGCGCGATGGCCCGAAGCCGACCCTGCTGGTGGGCTACGCCTCGTACGGGCACTCGATCGAGGCGTTCTTCAACGCCCGCAGCGTGGCCTGGCTGGAGCGCGGTGGCGTGCTGGCCTACACCAACCCGCGTGGCAGTGGCGCCTTCGGCGACGCCTGGCACCGGGCCGGCTTCAAGACCACCAAGGCCAACACCTGGAAGGACGGCATCGCCGCTGCCAAGTACCTGGTCGCGCAGGGCTACGCCACGCCGAAGACGCTGGGCATCTGGGGCACCAGCGCCGGCGGCATCTTCGTCGGCCGCGCGGTCACCGAGGCGCCGGAGCTGTTCGCGGCAGCGATCTTCGACGTCGGCACGATGGACACCGTCCGCGCCGAGGAGTCGGCCAACGGCATCACCAACATCAGCGAGTTCGGCACCGTCAAGGACCCGGCCGAGTTCAAGGGCCTGCTGGAGATGAGCACCTACCACCAGATCAAGAACGGCGTGGCCTACCCGGCGGTGCTGCTGATCCACGGCATGAACGACCCGCGGGTCGACGTCTGGCAGAGCGGCAAGGCCGCCGCCCGGCTGCAGGCGGCGAGCACCAGCGGCAAGCCGGTGCTGTTGCGGCTGGACGGCCAGGCCGGCCACGGCGTCGGCAGCACGGCGCAGCAGCAGACCAGCAAGCTGGCGGACGTCTACGCGTTCTTGCTGTGGCAATTCGCCGAGGCCGCGAAGAAGCCTTGAGCACGCACACACCATGAAAAAGGCCACCTCGCGGTGGCCTTTTTTTCATGGTGCGATCGGTGGATCAGCCGGCCAGGTGCGCCGCGATCCGCGCCTTGGTGTCCTTCAGTTCCTGCGGCAGGTGGTAGGCCAGCTGGGTGAAGAGTTCGTCGTGCAACTTCAGCTCGGCCCGCCAGGCCTCGGGGGCGGCGTCGATGATGCTGTCGAACTTCTCGCGGCTGAAGTCCAGGCCGGCCCAGGACAGGTCGTCGTAACGCGGGCTGATGCCGAAGAAGTGCTCCTCGCCTTGGGCCTGGCCCTCGATGCGCTCGATCATCCACTTCATGACGCGCATGTTGTCGCCGTAGCCCGGCCAGACGAACTTGCCGTCGGCGCCCTTGCGGAACCAGTTCACGCAGTAGATCTTGGGCAGCGTGCGGCCGCTGGCTTCGAGCTTGTGCTCCATGTCCAGCCAGTGCTGGAAGTAGTCGCTCATGTTGTAGCCCATGAAGGGCAGCATGGCGAAGGGATCGCGGCGCACCACGCCCTGCTGGCCGGCGGCCGCGGCGGTGGTCTCGGAGCCCATGGTGGCGGCCATGTAGACGCCTTCCATCCAGTTGCGGGCCTCGGTCACCAGCGGCACGGTGGTCGAGCGTCGGCCACCGAAGATGAAGGCGTCGATCGGCACGCCGGCGGCGTCGTCCCAGGCCGGATCCAGCGCCGGGTTGTTGGTGGCGGCCACGGTGAAGCGGGCGTTCGGGTGGGCGGCCTTGGCACCGGTTTCCTTGGCGATGGCCGGCGTCCAGTCCTTGCCTTGCCAGTCGATGGCGTGCGCCGGGGCCTCGCCCATGCCCTCCCACCAGACGTCGCCATCGTCGGTCAGCGCGACGTTGGTGAAGATGACGTCCTTGTCCAGGCTGCGCATGCAGTTGGGGTTGGTCTCGAAGTTGGTTCCCGGGGCCACGCCGAAGTAGCCGGCCTCGGGGTTGATCGCGTACAGCCGGCCGTCGGCATGCGGCTTGATCCAGGCGATGTCGTCGCCGATGGTGGTGACCTTCCAGCCCTCCAGGGCGGCCGGCGGGATCAGCATCGCGAAATTGGTCTTGCCGCAGGCGCTGGGGAAGGCGGCGGCGACGTGGTACTTCTTGCCGGCCGGCGACGTGACGCCGAGGATCAGCATGTGCTCGGCCAGCCAGCCCTGGTCACGCCCCATGGTACTGGCGATGCGCAGCGCGAAGCACTTCTTGCCCAGCAGCGCGTTGCCGCCATAGCCCGAGCCGTAACTCCAGATCTCGCGCGTCTCGGGGTAGTGGACAATGTACTTGGTCTGGTTGCAGGGCCAGGCGACGTCCTTCTGGCCCGCCACGCGCGGCGCACCCACGGTGTGCACGCAAGGCACGAACTCGCCGTCGGCGCCCAGCACGTCCAGCACCTTCTTGCCCATGCGGGTCATGATGCGCATGTTGACGGCCACGTAGGCGCTGTCGGAGAGTTCGACGCCGATGTGGGCGATCGGCGAGCCCAGCGGGCCCATCGAGAACGGCACCACGTAGAGCGTGCGGCCGCGCATCGCGCCCTTGAACAAGGCCTGGTCACCGGTCTGCAGCAGGGTGCGCATCTCGGCCGGATCCATCCAGTTGTTGGTGGGGCCGGCGTCGGCCTTGTTCTGGCTGCAGATGAAGGTGCGGTCTTCCACCCGGGCCACGTCGCTCGGGTCGCTGCAGGCCAGGAAGCTGCCGGGGCGCTTGGCCGGGTTGAGCTTCTTGAAGGTGCCGGCCTCGACGAGCTGCTGGCACAGCCGGTCGTACTCTTCCTGGGAGCCGTCGCACCAGTAGACCTCGGCGGCTTCGGTGAGGGCGGCGATCTCGCTGACCCAGGCGATCAGACGGGCGTTCTTAACGTAGGCGGGCGCGTTCAAGCGCAGCCCCTCCATGGCGGGACGGTTCACGGGCAAAGCTCCAATCATGAAAAACAAGGCGGGATTGGGCGAGCCTCGCGCCGCCCGGGGCCGGAGGCCGGTGCGGGGCTCGCCCAATGCCGTGGGCGGCAGGTTACGGCGGGTTTCTTCTGGCGTGGCGGGCGTTTCGCCCGTTTCAGCTGCTACGTCACCTGTCACCTCAGTGTAATGGGGAGGTAACCGGGCCGCCCAGCCCCCTTATGCAAATCCGGAATGAACCAATGCGCAGAATGTCGCGCTCCGGGCCACCATGAAAAAAAAGGCCCCTGCCCTTGCGGGCAGGGGCCTCGGTGCCCCGAGGGCGGGCGATCAGGGGCGGGCGATCGTCACCACCGGCGACGTCCAGGTTTCCCAGTCGGCGGTGTTGTCCGGGTTGCCCAGCGCCTTCAGCACCGACACCTTGACGGTGTACTGGCCGTTCGGCACCGGGGCTGCGCTGCCGCCCTTCTTGAAGGTGGTGCCGTCCCAGGCCCAGGTGAAGAACCCGGAGGTCGTGGTGTTGCGCGGCAGGAAGCTGTCCAGGCTGACCAGGTGCATGTTCTTCCCGCTCACCGCGTCGACCGCCTCCATCCGCATCAGGCGCGAATGGTGGTCCAGGTGGATCAGGAAGTAGGGGATGTCACCACCCGCCAGGGTGTAGGTGGCGCCACCCGGCTGGTTGGTGTAGGAGCCACCTTCCAGCTTGGCCAGCCACGGGAACCCGTTGGCCGTGGGCGACATCACCTGGATGGCCTGGTAGTCGCCCTTGTAGCCGGCGAACGGCACGCGCAGCACCTTCCCGTCGCCTTGGGCCGTGGCCACCACGTAGCCGCCATAGATGCTGCGGTCGGCCAGGCCGTCCGGTGCCGTCACCGTGACGTCGACGCTCGCGCTGCCCTTGGCGGGCACCACCACGCTGCTGGCGCTGAACCCGACCGTGGCCGGCGCGTCGAAGGCGCTGACGGTGTACGGGTTCGGGCCGGTGGCCAGGGCCTTGTCATGGCTCAGGTCGTAGGTGATGGCGGTGTTGCCCTTGTTCTTGAAGGTCAGGGTCTTGGTCACCGCGCCGCCAGCGCTTTCGCCCAGCGCCATCTCGCCCGGCTGGACGGTGGTCGGCGATTCGACGGCCTGCACCAGATCCAGCATGCCGGCGCCTTGGCGGTGCACGAAGTCGAGCAGGCCCGTCCCCGGGTTGCCACTCCAGACCTTCGGGTTGGCGGCGTTCTGCAGGCGGTCGCGCATGTCGTGGGCGCCCACGCTCGGCACGGCCTGCAGCACCAGTGCGGCGCCGCCCGCGGTGTGCGGCGACGACATCGAGGTGCCCGACAGCGTGGCGTAGCCACCCAGTTCCAGCGGGTAAGTGGAGTAGATCAGGCCACCCGGGGCGCCGATGTTCGGCTTCAGGCTCAGGTCGGCGGCGAGGCCGTAGGAGCTGAAGCTGGAGATCAGGTTGCCGGTCGGGTTGGGGAACGAGCCAGTGTTGCTGGTCCAGGTCATGTCGACCGGGCCTCCGGCCAGGCGCGAATCGATCAGCAAACCCTCGGTGTCGGAGATGGTGACCACCGGCACGGTGATCGGCGGGGTCCCGGCCACCGTGGCGTTCAGGCGGCCCGGCACGTTGTTGTACAGGGCCACGCCGATGGCGCCTGCGGTCTGCGCGTTGAAGGCCTTCGTGTAGAAGGTGCAGGTGCCGCGGCGGATCAGCGCGACCATGCCGTTCAGGCTGCCGGCAGCCAGCGGGGTGCAGGCGTCGGCGGTGGAGGTGGCGGTGCCGGTGCGGGCCATCGGCTGCGTGCCGGAGGTGGGGGGCAGGGGCGCGCCGGTGGCCGGCGCGTAGCCGATCGGGCTGGCGTCGGGCGACACCGTGAACTCGCTCAGGGTCACCGAGACGTTGTCGTACGAGGCCACGCCGATGACCTTCTTGCCGACACCCGGGGCGCCGGCGGCATACAGGCCGCTGGTGCCGCTGTTGCCGATCGAGGCCACCATCACCACGCCGGCCTTGACCAGGCGGTCCGCGGCCTTGGCGGTGGGGTACTCGGGCCAGCTGAAGGCCGAGCCGATGCTCTGGTTGACGACCTGCATGCCATCGGCCAGGGCGCGCTCCATCGCGGCGACCATGATGTCGGCCTCGGTGCTGCCGGCGCAACCGAAGACACGGTAGGCGCCCAGCGTGACGTTCGGCGCCACGCCGGTCAGCGTGCCATTGCTGCCGACGATGCCGGCCACGTGTGTGCCGTGGCCGCCGCAGTCGTCCGGGTTGTCGTCGGGCACCGGGACCGGGTTGTAGCCCGGGCTGGTCGGGTCGGCGTTGTACGCATCGCCGACGAAGTCATAGCCGAACGGAATGCGGGTGGACGGGAAGGGCGTGCTGCCCGGCGTGCCGTTGCCGCCGAGGTTCGGGTGGTCGATGTCGACACCGGTGTCGATGACGCCGACCTTGATGCCGGTGCCGGTGTAGCCCATGCCTTGCACGATGTCTGCGCCGGTCATGGCCAGCGCGGTGTTCAACTGCGGCGCCTCCAGGCCTTGCAGCGCGCGCTCGGCCTTGGGTGCCTGGATCAGCTCGACGGGATACAGCGCCTTCACGCCGGGCAGGCGGGCCAGTTTGGCGCGCTCGGCCGGGCTGACGTCGACCGACAGGCCGTTGAACAGCACGTCGAACGAACGGCGCTCCTTGAACTTGATGCCGGCCTTGGCAGCCAGCTGCCGGAACTTGGCCTTCTCGGCACGCACGGCGTCGAGCTTGGCGCCTTCGCTGGTCGGCAGGCCGTTGAACTCGACGAACCACTTGGTGGTCTTCTCGGCCGACGCGGCCGGAACGCTCTGCGTGGCGGCATGCAGGCTCACCATGCCCATGGACAGGGCGGCTGCGGCCGCGCTGGCCAGCACTGTCTTACGAATTTGCATCACTCAATCGCTCCTCGATGATCACGCCCCCGCGGGGTTGGCCTGGTGGGCGTGGTTGAAACACAGGTCTGAGATGTGCGGCTTTTGGCCGCGACAACGGCAAACGCAACAACTGAGCCAGCTGTCGGCGCCCCTGGTGGTTACATCCTGTGCGCTGCGCGGGTGAGAGTCGATGGGTGGTGTCCCGGAGCTTGAGAAATCTTGACAATTGCCCCGCCCCTCACTGGTTGGCCAGGCCACCGCACAATCCGCGCATGCAGATCCTCAGCGTCAACACCGCGGCGGCCCGAGCCATCCACATCAACGGCCGCGAGGTGATGACCGCGATCGGCAAGCAGCCGCGCAGCGGCCCCGTGGCCTGCGGGCCGATGGGCCTGGAAGGCGACGAGCAGGCCGATCTGTCGGTGCACGGCGGCCTGTCGAAAGCGGTCTACGCCTACCCGGCCGAGCACCTGGCCTTCTGGCGCACCGTCCGCGCCCAGGCCCGCGCGTCGGGCTGGGACGACGAGATGCGGCCTGGCGCGGTCGGCGAGAACCTGACAGTCTCCGGGGTCAACGAGCGCAGCCTGTGGATCGGCGACCGCCTGTGCCTGGCCGGCGGCGTGGTGCTGGCGGTCAGCGAGCCGCGCTTCCCGTGCTTCAAGTTCAACGCGGCCATGGGCTTCTCGAAGGCCGCCAAGCTGATGGTCGAGTCGGGCTACTGCGGGGCCTACCTGGCGGTGGTCGAGCCCGGGGTGGTGCAGGCCGGCGAGGCGTTCACGTTGCTGCCCGGGCCGCGCGAAGTCGGGCTGCTGGAGTTGTTTCGCGCGCGCACGGCCGGAAAGTCGTTCTGATTCTCAGCCCCCTTGTGGCACCGCGCCGGCCTGCTTGTTGGCCGGCACCGCCACGTCGATCAGCTTCGGTCGGGGCAGGTCCAGCGCGGCCATCACGGCGATGAATTCGTCGCGGCTTCGGTTGGCGAGCCGCGGGTTGGTCGCGCGCTCCTCCTCGATGCAGGAGACCCGGCGGCCGCGGTAGTCGTGGCCCGGGTAGACCAGGGTTTCGCCCGGCAGCGTGAACAGGCGCTGGGTGATGGCGTCGTACAGCTGGCCCGCGTCACCCTGCTGGAAATCGGTGCGGCCGCAGCCGCCGATCAGCAAGGCGTCTCCGGTGAAGACGCGGTCGCGCCACAGGAAACTCATGCTGCCCGGCGTGTGGCCCGGCGTCGCGATCACCGTGATCGACTCCTCGCCGAAGGGCAGGCGGTCACCATGCATCAGCGGCCGGTCGTAGCCCGCGGCCTCGCAGGCCAGGCCGACCGCAGTGACCGGTTGCGCAGGCAGCGACGCCTTCAGCGCGGCCGCCCCGGTGACGTGGTCGGCATGGACATGCGTGTCCAGCACCCAGCGGACCGTGACGCCCAGCTCGGCCAGCAACGCCAGGTCGCGCTCCTGCTGCTCCAGCACCGGATCGATCAACACGGCCTCCCTCGTGCGGTCGCAGGCCAGCAGGTAGGTGAAGGTGGACGAAGCGGGGTCGAAGCGTTGGCAAAACATGGCGGACCTCGGAGCCGGCGGTGACACCGGAAGCGTACCCCCCGCAGGCATCCAGGAAACTGCTGAGCCTCACCCCCCTAGTTTGAAGTACGCTTGCAATCTCTTACAGAAGAGCAGAGACAACCGGGGGACCGGCAGACATGACGAGACTGAGTTTCGACAAGGAGGCGGGCATCGACCTGCCCGCAGGCGCGCTGAACGGCCACCTGGCCGGGTTGGGGCTGCGCGCCGAAGATCTGGATGCGAGCTTCGACGCATTGAACGGCGTGGTGAGCGTCCGCGGCTGCGCCCCCAGCCAGGACATGCGCGAGCGCATCGTCCTGTGCTGCGGCAACGTGCGCGGCGTGGCTGCTGTCGACGACCGCATGACCGTGGTGATGCCCTCGGAGGTGTCGCGCTGGCGTTTCGTGCAGCCCGGCGAGACCCTGGCGCGCATTGCCCTGGATCTCTACCGCGACGCCAGCAGGGCCCAGCACCTGCGCGCCGCCAACCAGCCGCTGATCGGCGACGCCGACACCCTGGCGGCGGGCTGGCTGCTGCGCGTCCCGGTGTAGCGGTTTAGACCAGGGCCGGATAGTCGGTGTAGCCGCGCTCGCCGCCACCGTACAGCGTGGTGGTGTCGAGCGGGTTCCAGGCCGCGCCCTCGCGCAAGCGCCGGCCGAGGTCCGGGTTGGCGATGAAGGCCTTGCCGAAGGCCACCAGATCGGCTTCGCCGCGTGCGACCACGCCTTCGGCCATCGCCCGGTCATAGCCGTTGTTGACCATCCAGGCGCCGGCGAACCGGGCGCGCAGCGCGGCGTAGTCGAACGGTTTGACACCCTTGTCGCTGAGGTCGCGTGGGCCCCCGGTGGCGCCTTCGACCACATGCACATAGGCCAGGCCCATGGGCGCGAACCGCTCGACCACACGGCCATACAGGGCCTGGGCATCGCTGTCCTGGCCGGCGTCATTGGCCGGGGTGATGGGCGACAGGCGCACGCCGGTGCGGCCGCCGCCGATCTCGCCGGTGATGGCCGCCAGCACCTCCGTGATCAGGCGCGTGCGGTTCTCGACCGAACCGCCGTAGCCGTCGGTGCGGTCGTTGATGCTGTCGCGCAGGAACTGCTCGATCAGGTAGCCGTTGGCGGCGTGCAGCTCGACACCGTCGAATCCAGCCTGCATCGCCATCGCGGCGGCATGGCGGTAGTCGGCAACCAGGGCCGGGATCTCGTCGGTGCGCAGCGCACGCGGTTCGGACACCGGGGCAAAGCCACCGGCGATGTAGGTCTTGGTCTTCGCTGCGCGGGCGGTGGACGACACCGGCGCCGCGCCGCCCGGCAGCAGCGACGTGTGCGAGATGCGGCCCACATGCCAGAGCTGGATCACGATGCGGCCGCCTTCGGCATGCACCGCGTCGGTGATGCGGCGCCAGGCGGCGACCTGCTCGGGGCTGTGGATCCCCGGCGTGTCCAGGTAGCCCTGGCCCATCGGGCTGATCTGGCTGGCCTCGGTGATGATCAGGCCGGCGCCGGTGGCCGGGTTGGCGCGCTGGCGGTAGTA
>JADMKA010000242.1 GCA_018780145.1 Vitreoscilla sp.
CCACCTGACCGACATCATGATGGCGCAGGACTTCCACGACCTCACCGGCCAGGTGGTGGCCAAGGTGGTGTCGCTGGCCAACGACCTGGAAGACAGCCTGGTCAAGCTGCTGGTTCAGGTGGTGCCCCCGGAACAGCGCGAGAAGGTCGACCCGACCGTGCTGCAAGGCCCGGTGGTGAGCCACGAAGGCCGCACCGACGTGGTGGCCGACCAGGGCGAGGTGGACGACCTGCTGGCCAGCCTGGGCTTCTGAGCGCCCTTTCTTTCGATCACGAACGCGCCTCCAGGGCGCGTTTTTCTTGCCACATCTGCTGCACCTGGGGATCGGCCACCGCGTAGACCCCGTGCGCCTGGCGGATCACGAGGTTGGCCGCCAGCAGCGCATTCACGACGGGCTGCACTTCCTCGACCTTGACGTCGCGGCCGATGGCCTTCGCGTAGGCCTGAGCCGCCTCGCCGGAAAACACCCCTTTGCTGCCAGCGCTGTCGGCGGCGATGCGCTCGAAGACCGCCTTGGCCAGCGGCCCCATCTCGTCGAGCCGGGCCAGTTCGATGTCGGCGGCCGTGGCACGCAAGGTCGCTGCCACCACCGGCAGGATCTTGTCTGGGTCGGCATCGCCGGCACGACCCGTTTGGGTCAGTGAACTCACCTGCTGCTGGGTCACCCGCAGCGCCTTGAGCATCTCTTCGGGGCGGTGCCCCAAGGTCTTGAAGGCTTCCCACGCGACGGCCGCACTGGGCAGGCGCTTGACGCCCTCGGCGCCCAGGCGGTTGAGCAGGTGTTCCACATAGTCCTCGCCGAGCAGCGGATAGGCGACCGACGTGGCGCCCGCGAAGGCCTGGGTGCGTCGGCTGGTGAGCTCCTGCACGAGCGCGCGGTGGCTGCCCGTTCCGATGAAGATGAAGTGGCCCGGGGCGTCGGGCCTGGCGTTGATTGCATCGCGTGCGGCCTTCAGCGCCAGCAGCAGGTTCTGTCCCTCTTCGCTCGACATGGCCTGCTGCACCTCGTCGACGATCAGCACCACGTCGGTCTTGGCCTGGTCGACCACCTCGGTGAGAACCTGGGCCAGGGTGGGACCGCCCTGCTCTCCCACGGCTTCGAGCTTGAAGCCGAACTTGAAGCCCAGCACCGTGAGGTCGGCGGCGCGCAGGTTCTTCAGGCGCTTGAGCAGGCCCGACGCCGGTGACGCCAGCTCCGCCAGCGTGCGCTTGATCGCGTCGTGGACCAGGCTCGCGGGGCTCGTCGCCAGATCCGACCACAGGTCCACGTAGATCACGATGGCCTGGCGCTGCTCGAGCTCCGGGATCAGGTCGTTGAGCAGAAACGTGGTCTTGCCGATGCGGCGCATGCCCGAGAGAAACAGGCCCGAGCGCAGCCCTTCGTCGAGCACCCCGGGCGACAGGATGCGGCTGGCCATCTGCGCTGCCATGTCGCGGCGGCTGAAGAGCTTGCTCATGGTTTCGGGTCTTTTATTCGATGATACTAATTATGCGCTACCAATAATTTCTGCGAAAGCCGCCGGGCGCCGCTCCAAGACCGAGTCCCCAGGCGTCCCGATGCGCACTCACAGCGCCTCGTCAACCATCGACAGCGCTCGATCAGTGTGCTGCCATTCAGCGGGAGAACAATTGGCACTGCAGGGCGTCAGTCTGGATCACGGCGCAGACCACCGGGCCGGGCTCGGCGGGCCGGGCCTGCCGCGGGTCCAGCACGCACAGCAGCGTGGCCAGGCGCGCCAACGCGGCGTCCGCCGCATCATCGCTCGCCGCGTGCACCCACAGCAGCGGCTCACCCCGCTGCACCGCGCTGCCCGGCGGCAGCACGTCGGCCAGGCCGACTCGCGGGTCGATGGGGTCCTCGGCGCGGCGGCGGCCACCGCCCAGCTCGACGATCACCAGGCCCAGCGCGCGCGTGTCGACCAGGCCCAGGTGGCCGTCGGCCGGCGCCGGCAGCGGCCGCACGACCGGCGCCCGGGGCAGCTCGGCGCCGTTCGCGGCCAGCACATCCGCCGGGCCGCCGAGCCCGCGGACCATGCGGGCGAAGCACTCGGCCGCCTTGCCGCTCGCCAGCACCTCGCGGGCACGGGCCGCGCCCTCCGCAGCGCTGGCCGCCAGGCCACCGAGCGCCAGCAACTCGCCGCTCAACGCCAGCGTGAGTTCGAGCAGGCGCGGCTCACGGGCAGTGCCGGCGAGGAAGCCGATCGCCTCGCTGACTTCCAGCGCGTTGCCCGCATGGCGGCCCAGCACCTGGTTCATGTCGGTGACCAATGCGCGCGCGGGCAGGCCCGCCGCGCCGGCCACCTCGACCAGCGAGCGCGCCAGGGCCTCAGCCTCGGCCCCGGTGGCGCAGAAGGCACCGTTGCCGACCTTGACGTCCATCACCAGGGCCTGCAGGCCGGCGGCCAGCTTCTTGGACAGGATGCTGGCGGTGATCAGCGGCAGCGATTCGACCGTGGCCGTGACATCGCGGATGGCGTACAGGCGCCGGTCCGCCGGCGCGAGGCGCGCGCTGGCGCCGACGATCACGCAGCCGGCGTCGCGCAGCACGCGCTGCATCCGCGCCGGCTCGGGCGTCAGCTGGTAGCCCGGCCAACTGGCCAATTTGTCCAGCGTGCCGCCGGTGTGGCCCAGGCCGCGGCCGGAAACCATGGGCACGAAGCCGCCGCAGGCGGCCACGATGGGCGCCAGCATCAGGCTGACCTTGTCGCCCACGCCACCGGTGGAGTGCTTGTCCAGCACCGGGCCCGGCAGATCGGCAGCCGCCCAATCCAGGCGCTCGCCGCTGTGGGCCATCGCCAGCGTGAGCGCCGTGGTCTCGGCGCGGCCCATTCCGCGCAGCAGCACGGCCATCGCCATCGCCGCCACCTGGGCGTCGCTCCAGCCGCCATCGGTGATGCCGCCGACGAAGGCCTGCAGCTCGGCCTCGGAGAGCGCCCTGCCCTCGCGCTTGGCGCGGATGATCTCCTGCGCCAGCATCACGGCAATCGCCTCACCCGCTCGGTGTCGTCGGGCTCGGCGCCGCGGCCGATGTGCGCCGCCAGCGCGTCCACGTCCAGCATGCCCACCAGGCGTTCGGTGCCCTGGGTGAAGAGGCGGAACCCATCACCGCCGTCGGCCAGGTAGCTGTTGACGGTGACGCGCAGGCGGTCGCCCGGTGCGATCGGCCGGCCATTCAGCACCAGGCTGTCGGCCAGCACACGTTCACCGCGGGGCCGGCGGGCGTCCCAGGTGTAGCCGAAGCCGCGCGAGACCGGCAGCAGGCGCGGCTCCTGCGGGTCGTTCAACTGCTGCTCCAGCAATTGCTTGAGCTGCGCGCCGCTCAGCGTCATGGTCACCAACTGGTTGCCGAAGGGCTGCGTGCCGAAGACCGCCTCGTAGCGCACCTCGCCGCCCGGCCCGGGCAGCAGCGGCGAGCGCAGGCCGCCGGGGTTGGTGAGGGCGATCTGCGCCCCGCCCTGCCCCGGCGCCGCGGTGGCCGCCAGCTGCGCGTCGGCCACCAGCCGGCCCAGGCGCGACTCGCCGGCCGCGTTGCGCTCGGCCGTGGCGGGCCGGGACAGCGTGCCCACCACGCGGCGTGCCAGCGGGGCCGCCCGCTCGGCATAACCGGCGATCAGCGCGGTCTGCGCGCCGTCGCGGGTGAAGCGGTCGTGGCGGATCAGCAGGTTGTGCGCGCTGGCGCTCACCACGTCGCGGCTGCGCCGGTCCAGCGTCAGATCGATCTCGGTGAGCAAGGTGCCGAAGCGGTGTGCGCTGGTCACCAGCCGGCCGCCGATGCGGCAGTTGTAGGCCTGGTGCGTGTGGCCGCTGACCACCGCGTCGACCGCCGGATCCAGCCGCTGCACGATGCCGACGATGGGGCCCGACAGGCCCGGGCATTCGTCGGGGCCGGCACCCGTCTCGCCGCCCTCGTGGATCAGCAGCACGATGGCCTCGATGCCTTGGCGCCGCAGCTCGGGCACCAGTGCGTTGACCGTCTCGGCCTCGTCGCGGAACTGCAGGCCCGCGACGCCGCTGGGCACCACGATGTGCGGCGTGCCCTTCAACGTGAGGCCGATGAAAGCCACCGGGATGCCGTCGAAGCGCTTCACCGCATAGGGCGGGAACAGCGTCTGCCCGGTGGCGGTGTCCACCGTGCTGGCGGCCAGGTACTGGAAGCGTGCGCCGGCGAACGGCGCCGGGCCCTGGCAGCCGCTGCCCTGGTGGCAACCGCCGTTCTGCAGGCGCAGCAGCTCGGCGGGGCCATGGTCGAACTCGTGGTTGCCCACCGCCGCGAACTCCAGGCCCATCGCGCTCAGCGATTCAATCGCCGGCTCGTCGTGGAACAGTGCCGACAGCAGCGGGCTCGCCCCCACCAGATCCCCGGCCGCCACGAACACATGGTGTGGCGAGCGGGCGCGCAACTCGCGCACCGCGCTGGCCAAATACTCGGCGCCACCGGCCGGCACCACCACGCTCTGGCCGGGCGCCTTCGGATCCGGCTGCCTGAAACCGCCCGGCGGCGGCTGCAGGTGGCCATGGAAATCGTTGATGGCCAGCACCTTGACCTGCACCTGGGCAGGCGCTGCGGCCGGGGCGGCATCCACCGGCAGGGTCGGTACGCAGGCGGCCAGCAGGGTGCCAGCCACCGCGGCCAGGCAGGTGCGGATCGGTGTCATCGTGCGGCAGGATAGCGCGGGTGATGGCGCGTACCCGCGCCACCGGGTGCTCCATGACGCGCGGCCAGCGCCGGGCCGCTCCCAAGCGGCCGCGCAACCCGCCCGGCGGGTGGGGGCGCGTACCCGCGCCACCGGGTGCCCCATGACACGCGGCCAGCGCCGGGCCGCCCCAAGCGGCCGCGCAACCCGCCCGGCGGGTGGGGGCGCGTACCCGCGCCACCGGGTGCTCCATTTCACCCCCAGGAGGCTGCAGACACCGTGATCCAGGTGGCCCGCGCCTGGGCCACCAGCCGGCCGGTGGCGGTGTACACGGCCGAGCCGGCCACGCGCTTGCGCCCGTCGACACCCAGCGGCCAGCCGATCACCACACAGGGCTCGCCCGCGGCCACGGGGCTGGCGATGGTGGCGCACAACTCGCCCAGCACGATGGCCATGCCCGGTGGCACCGGCAGCACGGCGAAGCCGCCGGTGCAGTCCAGCGCCGCCCACAGGAACTCGGTGCCGATCTGGCCCTCGCCGTCGGCCAGCGACGCGTCGGGGCTCCAGGGCGCTGCCAGCAGCCCCGCCTCGCCCACCGGGCCCGGGAAGATGCGCAGGCCATCCGCCGGCAGGCGCGCCGGCCCGCAGACAAAGCAGCCAGGAAACGCGTGGGCGCGAAAGCCAGAGTAGTTCAGCACCGCCCGCTCGGCGTCGTCGTAGGCCGGGCAAGGCGGCGCCTGCAGGTCCAGCACGGCGCAGCGGGCCTCGCCGATCAGCGTCTCGCCCTGGAACAGGTGCGAGGCCTCGTCGGTGGACTCGAGGCGCAGCGCGGCACGCAAGGGCGGCGGCGCCTTCAAGCGGACGGCCACCGTGCCCTGGAGCGGCCGGGCGATGCGCCCGCACACATAGCCCCCGTTGCCGGACCGCGGCGGGCCGCAGAAACGCTCGTCGATCTCGAAGTGTTCGGTGGGCAAGGGGCACCTCCGCCGGGCAAGGGGCTGCGCGCTCGATGCCGGGAATCCTACGCGCCTGCGCTGGCCTCGCGGAACTGCACCACGTTGCCCTCGGGGTCGTGCCCGTCGCAGGCGCGCCAGCCCTGCGCGGCCCATTCCCGGCCGACCGGGCCCAGCCCGCCGCCCCAGGCCGGCGCACGGCGGCGCGCCTCGGCCAGGCTGGCCACCGGCAGGATCAGCTTGATCGGCGTCTCGTCGCGCAGTGCCGGCGGCTCGGCGATGGTGATGTCGCGTGCGATCGGTTCCGGTATCGCGTGGATCGTCAGTTCGAAGCCGCCTGCACCGAGCACCACATGGTCGGCCCCTGCATGCTGCACGGCCATCGGCACCACATGCTGGTAGAAGGCCGCCACCCGCGCGAGGTCCTTGGCGAAGACCACGGCACCCGCTGCGGGCGGTGCCTCCGCCCCGTTGCCGCTGGACAGCGCCCGCAGCGCCGCCAGGGCCTCCTGCGAACGCTCCACGGGCACGAACAGGTGGTCGTGGCAGGCACCGGCCAGCACGTTGCACGAGATGCCGGCGTCGCCCAATGCCCGCGCGAAGGCCGCGGTCAGGCCCACGGCCTGCAGGTCGGAGTGCACCTGCAGGGTGATCCAGGCGGCGCGGAACAGCACCGGCCAGCCCTGGCATTGCGCGTCGGCCTCCGGCACGACCAGCGTCAGGCCCTCGGCCTCGCGGAAGGTGGCCAGCGGCTCGACGCCGCCGAGCTCGGTGCCGGGCGGCACCATGGCATAGGCCCACACGCCGTCGTTCAGCACCGGCTCCATCCGGCTCATCAACAGCGCAAGATCAGCGATGGGGGTGCTCATCACCCAACCCGCAGCGGCACATCATCTCCACATGGGCGGTCTGTAACGGGCGCAGCGCGGTGGCGTCGCCCTCCTCTGTCTGCAGCCGCCAGACGAAGCCCGGCGTGGCCTCGGCCAGCGCGTTGATGCGACGACATGCCCATGCCCCTCCCAGGTTCGGGCACCGAGGTTAGCGCATGCGGGCGTAGCTCTGCGTGAGCGCCTCCCAAACATGGCCGTCGGGCTCGCCCCAGTAGACGATGCGGCCGCCATGCGCGGTGTTGACCTGCCCATCCACCGGGCCGTGCGGCAGGCTGCGGTAGGGAACGCCCAGCTCCTGCAGCCGGCAGAGGATGCCGTCGAAGGCATCGTCACTGACACGGAACGCGCAGTGCTGGACCGGGAACGGACCCTCGGCCTGGTCGATATCCAGCGTCAGCCCGGCGTTGACGTACACCGCACTGAACGGCCCGACGCCGGAATCCCCCCACGGCACCCCCAGGATCGCCGCCAGCCGCTCGGCAGCGGCCCGGCGGTCACGCGCCGGGACGATCAGGTGATCCAGCTCGATGCCCATGGGGAGCTGCCGCGTCAGGTGGCCGTCGGCGCATGCAGGGCCACCCGGTTGCCCTCGCTGTCCAGCACGATGGCGCGGTGGCCGTGGGGCCCGATGGGGTGCACCGCCTCCAGCACCTGCCCGCCCTGTGCGGCCACGGCCCGCACCGCCGCGGCCAGCCGCCCCTCGGCGTTCAGGTAGATCAGCGGGCCGGTCCGCGAGGGGGCGTTGTCACCGCCCGGCGCGTACAGGCAACCACCCACCTCGTTGCCGGTGTGCGGCAGCAGGCCGAAGCTGAAGCCTGGCCCGCCCTCCTTGGTGACCTGGGCGCCGAGCACGGCCGAATAGAAGGCGATGGCGCGGTCGAGATCCATGACCGGGATGTCGACCCAGACGATGCGATGACCCATGGGGATCTCCTCGAACGATTGGTGGGTACCCAGCCCGGATTCCACCACGGTTGGCCGGCCAGGGGGACGCTCACGAGCGCTGGCTGCGCGACGCCTCTTCGGCCGGCACCGATTGCTCCTGCCGCGGCCTGGTGACCCCGGGTGGCGCAAACGGCGGCGGAAAACCCACGAAGGCCAGGAGGATGAAGAGCGGAAGCAAGGCATAGAACAGCGGCCGCTTCCAGTTGAACGCATGCTTCATCGTCGACGGCAGATGGGGCCGCCGGCACCCGCTTCAAGCGGGCGCGCTGCTTGACCAGGCTCAAGCGCGCAGGCCTGCACGCCGCGCAAACTGGCTGTGGACTTCACAGGAGGCTCCCCATGCACATCGCTCGACTTGCCCTTGCCGCCATCTGGGCGGCGAGCCTGGCCCTCGCCGCCACCTCCGCCGCTGCGCAACCCAAGCTGACCGACGGCGTGGTCACCAACGAGAGCGGCATGAGCCTCTATTGGTGGAACAACGACGTCCCCGGTTCAGGCAAGAGCGTCTGCATCGGGCCATGCACGCTCAGCTGGCCGCCCATGGTAGCCAGTGCCGACGCGAAGCCGGCCGGCGATTTCTCGATCATCAACCGAGACGACGGCACGCTGCAATGGGCCTACAAGGGACACCCCCTGTACCTGTGGGTCAACGACGCCAAGCCCGGGGACAAGACCGGTGACGGCTTCCGCAACGGCCTCTGGCACCTGGCCAGGCCGTGAGGATCCCGAGGCCGGTGGTTCAGAGCACCTGCCCGATGCGCAGGACATAGCCGTCGTCATCGACGTCCGCGAACTCGCGCATGCCCCAGGGTTTGCCTTCGAGGGCGTCCATGCGCGGGGTGCCGCGCCTTGGAAGCGCGGCGAATGCAAAGGCCTGGTACAGCGCGCGGACATCGTTCACCCTGATGCAGCAGCCGGCGACCGACTCGGCAGGGTCGGGATGGCGAGGTCGTTCTGCGGCATGGTGGGCTTCGGGATCAACGAGGGCGTGGCGCCCGGCAGCGCATGCGATGAGGACAGCCGGAGCCGTGTACCGGCCAGCACCGGAACACCTGCGTTCCGTCGACTCCACTTGAGCGACGACAAGGGCGCCACGGCCCGAACGAGAAGAATGATCCAGTGTCACTCTTGACTTCAGGAGAATGCAAATGCTGTTGACCCGAAGATTCAGTGCGTCCGTACTGGCCGCCTGCGCCGCCGCAGCGACCGTCTCCGTCAGCCTGGCGCAGCCCGTCACTGGCGGGAGCCTGCTCACGACTCCACAGGGGCGGACTCTCTATGTCTTTGACAACGACGTGGCCGGCTCGGGGCGCAGTGCCTGCAACGGCGTGTGCAACGGATTGCACCCGCCCTATCTCATCGAGGCGACGGCTGCCGTTGCGGAACCGCTTGGGGTTGTCTTGCGCGAGGACGGCACCAGACAGTGGAGCTACAAGGGGCGGCCGCTCTACCTGTTCTACGCGGACGAAAAAACGGGCGATGCATTCGGCGATGGTGTGAACCGTGGGACCTGGCACGTCGCGAGACCCTGAGGGCAGACCAGTGCTGACGGCCAATGGGCGGGCCTGTCCAGGCCCTAGTGAATCCTCGTCAGTTCTGCCACCGTGTCCTTCAAGCTCTGCTCGAACGCGATGCCCGCCGACCAGCCGAGCCGAGTCTTCGCGCGTTCGCACGAGTAGTTGACAACCTTTCCGCTGACAAGGGTGGCGATGATCTCGGGCGTTGCGATACGCGGTGTGCCGAAGACCCGATGGCTGAGAGCGTCGTAGAGCGGAAGGAACGGGGCCGCCAGCGTCGGCAGCGTCAACAAGGCGGGGCGGACTGTCGGATCGACCCTGCCAAGCGTGCGCACGAGTTCCGAGTACGAAGGAACGTGGTCATACCCGACGATGAATCGACCCGTCTCGCCTGTCTCGAAGGCCAGCAGGTGGGCCGCCGCGACATCGCGCACATCGACAAAGCTGAAATTGCCACGCGGCGCACCGAGGCGGAACTCCCCCATCAGGCAGGCCCGGATCAAGTCGATGGTCGGCGTGGCGCGCGAGAAGCCAGGCCCGATGATCCCGGCCGGGAGAATTGTCGTCAGTTCGATGCCCAGTTCCCCGGCCACCGCCCAAGCCAGCTTCTCGGACTCGACCTTGGCGCGGAAGTAGGGAATGCGAAGGTCGGTAGCCCAATCGTCTTCTGTTGACGGGGGCGCGCCGCGCTGCGTGAGCGGAAGCGTGACCACGGACGACGTGAGAATGACTCGGCGAACGCCCGACCGGGAGGCGGCCCTCAGTGCGATCTCCGCTCCACGAACCGCCGATTCAAGGATCTCGGTGTCCCGGCCCTTCTCGGTCGTCGAGTAGACGGCCGCCACGTGAAAGAGCGTGTCGACGCCCGCCAGCGCGGCCAGCATCTGCTCCTCGTTGCGCACGTCGGCCTCGACCAGTTCCACGCCCGGTATCGCCCGGAGCCTCTTGGTCTTCTCGGCGTCCGATACCGAACGTACGGACGCACGAACCTCGTGGCCCTTGGCCCGAAGCATGGCCACCAGATTGAAGCCCAGATGACCGTTTGCGCCAGTGACCAGTGCATGCATGGTGAAACCTGTCGGGTTGTGGCCGATGCGCCGCGGGCGCCTCAGACCTTCTCGCTCCAATGGAAGCTGTGGATGAGGCGATGGAAGACTGGTGCGAACAGCAGTGCCGCGGTGGCCATGAACACCAGCCCGGCATAGAGCGCATAGAAGCCGGCGAACAACTTGCCAGCCGTGTATTGAGGTGGGTCGACAGGCCCCATGCCGCCCAGCAGCATGGAAGCATTCAAGAATGCATCGACCCACGGCAGCCCTTCGCACGCCATGTAGCCCAGCATGCCGATGGCGAGTGACCCGGCGAACAAGGCCAACGCTGCGGCCAGGTGCACCAAGAGCCTTCGGAGAAAGCTCTTCGTGGGAATCGGTGGTGTGTGCTTCGGTTCGTACATGGCGAGGTGTTGGAGGTGAACGAAGTTCTGTGATGGCCCTGGAGAATGAAAGGGGCATCCCCGTCCCGAACCGGCCGCAGTGCGCCGACCGGCAACGGCATTGTCACCGACCGCCGTAATGGAGCCACCGATGTTCGGCGTAATGGAGCCAGCAG
>JADMKA010000206.1 GCA_018780145.1 Vitreoscilla sp.
GCGCAGCGCCGACCGCGGAACCGTGAGCCCCTGCCGGGTACCCCCTGGCGCGACGAGCGAAAACTTCCCCCGACGAACGACCGCCATGGTCCGCAAACTGCCTCAAGCCAGAGAGAATGAACGCCGGGTTCAAGTCGCTTGGCTGCGTCGTGGCTCAATCCCAGCCGAAGTGCATCCGCACCGCGCGGGCGGTGACGTTGATCGGCGTCGTGCCAGCCTGGGCGAGTTGCAGCAGCCGCGGCGAGCGCAGGCCGCCGGTGTCCTGGCCGAGCACCACCACGGCGCGCAGGTGCCAGCCTTCGGCGCTGAAGTGCGCCAGGTAGCGGGCCGCATCCGGGCACTGCTCGCGGTGGTTCGGGTTGGCGTTGGGCGTCAGGCAGCACAGCACGGCCGCGCAGCGCATGCGCCCGGCCTCGGCGACGAAGTCTTCCGGCGTGGTCTTGGTGTCCTGCAGGGAGCCGACGCGGGCGTACAGGCGCAGGGGCGCCTTGCCGCCGGTGGGCAGGATGTCGCGCACGCTGCGGTTGAAGCAGCCCGTGAGGCTGCGGATCAGCGAGGACTTGCGGGTGTTCGGGTTGCCGACGACGAGGTACAGGTCCATGGGGCGTCAGCCAACGGCCTGGGTGTGGGGCGTCATGCGCGGGCCATGCAAGTCACAGGCCATGTCGGGCCGGGGGCGTGGGGTCAGGTGTCATGCCGAGCTCTCGGAGGAAAGTACCACCAGGCCGCGGCCACGGCCATCCCGAACAGCGAATACGCTGCCACGAACGCCCAGGCAGGTGCGTCCCAGAACAGCAGGCGTTGCAGCCAGTAGCCGATGAAGCTGCCCGGGTGCGCGGGTTCCCCGGCCCGCAGCCGCAGCCAGGCCTCCAGCGTGGTGAGCGGGCAATCGACGCCCAGCCAGGACTCGGCGGCGATCACCGCGATGGCGGCCAGGTGCGCCATGCGGAACCACCACCCGGTGACCCAACGCCACCCGCGCCAGTGGCCCACCGGGATGACGACCAGGCCGCCCACGACGAAGGCCGCCAGCGCAGCGTGCAGCGCCAGCACCGCGTCGGCGAGCACGCCAAGATGCGCGGGATCGGCCATGCGACCAGGCGGGGCGAAGCCTCGTCACGCCATGGGGCGGGTGAGCACCAGCACCAGGCCCGCCACGGCCAGCACCGTGGCCACGACAGCCAGCGCAGCCAGCCAGACCGTGCGTCGGCGGTTCGCCTCGGCGCGCTGGATCAGCTGGGTGTTCTGGTCGGCGAGCGACTTGATCAGCGCGGTGGACTCGCGCATCTGTGCCTGCAACCCGGCCGTGCCGGCTTCCAGTGCGGCGATCCGCGCTTCGAGGGCGCCGATCACCTCGGCCGGCGTGGCCGGCAGGGTGCTGTCCGGCGGCGCGGTGGGCACTGGCGCCGGAGGCTGGCCAGACACCGTGTTCCACAGCTTGCGCGCCCCGTCAGCCAGTTTCGGTGCGTTGCTGATGACCTCCGACCAAGGCACATGCTGGAGAACGGCAAGCCACGGTGCGACCATGCGGGACCCTTTCCTGCGCGGCACCAGGAGGTGCCGTTCGGATCAGCATAGCTCAGCCGGGCTTGAACTCAAGGGGGCGGGCGCCATCACCATCAGGCCCGACGCGGTGTTGGAGATCGGGATGTGGTAGTTCTGGTGCACGCAGCGGACCTTCTCGCCCAGCGCGCCGCGGGTGGCCAGCCACATCAGCAACTCGACGCCCTGCGTGCCCGTCTTCTCGACCAACTCATGGATGCTGAACTGCGTGGCCCAGCGCGGGTCGTGGACCAGGCTCTCCATGAACTGCAGGTCGAAGTCCTTGTTGATGAAGCCGGCGCGTTCGCCGTCCAACTGGTGCGACAGTCCGCCGGTGCCCAGGATCGCCACCCTGGCATCGCTGTCCCATGACGCCACCGCACGACCGATGGCCTCGCCCAGCGCATAGCAGCGCCGGGCCGAGGGCAGCGGGAACTGGACCGTGTTGATGCACACCGGCACCACCTTCACCGGCCACTTCTGGTCGGGGTAGAGCAGCGCCATCGGCAGCGTGAACGCATGATCGACCACCATCTCCTGGCAGGTGGTGAGGTCGAACTCGTCGGCCACCAGCGAATTGATCAGGTGCCACGAGAGATCCTGCTCGCCGGCGAACGGCGGCACCTGCGGGATGCCCCAGCCCTCGTCGGCATTGCGGTACTCGGGCGCCGCGCCCACCGAGAAGGTGGGCATCTTGTCGAGGAAGAAGTTCAGGCCGTGGTCGTTGTAGAGCACGACGATCACGTCCGGCTTGGCCTGCGCGAGCCAGCAGTGAACCGGCCCAAAGCCATCGAAGAAGGGCTTCCAGTAGGCGTCGCCCTGCAGGTTCTTGGCGATCGCGCGGCCGATGGCCGGGACGTGAGAGGTGGTGATGCCACCGACGATGTTTGCCATGATGGTTTCCTCGGGGTCAGTGGGCGTAGGCGGCCAGCTTGGCCTTGAAGGCGTCCTTGCTCATGCCCGTCTGCTGGGCACCCAGGTCCTGCACGTCCAGCCCCAGGATGCCGGCGAACTTGGCCAGGTAGTACACGTTGCCGCCGGCGGCGATGAGCTGCAACACGTTGCGGGCGCGGATGGCCTCGCGCTGCGCCTCGTTCAAGCCGAAGCGGGCGCAGTAGGCATCCTCGTCCTTCAGGAACTCGGCGCGGTTCTCCGCGCTGTTGAACGAGTAGCACATCTTGTTCAGCGCATAGCCCTTGCGGGCCTGGGTGCCGTCGAACAGCGTGGTGCCGGGGATCTCGAGTGCGCACATGGCTTGTCTCCAGAATTGAGGTGGATCAAAGCCCGCTGTCGCGAGCCGATGGCGGCAGTGTGGCGATGACCCCGCTGGCGATAAAGCGGGCCATACTCATTCGACGCATGAGCGAGATCGATCATTCGGACCTGGACGGTCACCTGCTGCGCCTGCTGGTGGCGGTGCACGAGGAGGGCTCAATCACCCGCGCCGCGCAGCGCCTGGGCGTCACGCAGTCGGCCGTCAGCCACGGGCTGGACCGGCTGCGCGCCATCGTGGGCGACCCGCTGTTCGTCAAGTCCGGCCGCGGCATCATCGCGACCGCTCTGGCCGAACCGCTGGTGCAGCGTGCCCGCACGCTGCTGGAGGACCTGCGCAGCTTCAGCCTGGCCGCCGGTTTCGACCCGGCGCGGCTGAACACCTGCATCACCGTGGCCGCCAACGACCTGCAGCGCGACCTGCTGCTGCCTCGGTGGCTGCGCCGCCTGCGCGCCGAGGCGCCGGGCCTGACCCTGCGGGTCATCCCGTCCGGCGCCGCCGAACCGGCACTGTTGCGCGAACAGGCCTGCGACCTGGTCATCACCCCGCGCCCGCCCGAGGCCACCGACATCTTCCAGAAGCGCCTGTTCGAGGACCGCTACCGCGTCTTCTACGACGCGGGGCAGCGCAGTGCCCCGGCCGCCGAGGCCGCCTACCTGGCCGCCGAGCATGTGAGCGTGCTCTACGAGCCCCGACGCCGGCTGGACATCGACGACTGGCTGGCCGAGCGCGGGGTGCAGCGCCGCATCGTGGCCACCGTGCCGGGTTTCGCCGGCTTGGCGGCGATGTTGCGGGGCGGCCCCTGGCTGGCCACCGTGCCGGGCCTGCTGGGTGGCGGCGTGCTGCGCGGCCTGGCCTCGGCCGAGGTGCCGTTGGCGACGCCACCGATGCCGATGTACATGGTCTGGCACCGCCGCCACCAGGCGGACCCGGTGCACCTCTGGTTGCGCGAGGCGCTGGAAGCCGTGGCAGCGGAAACGGTGCCTGGCTAGTCCACCTCGACCTCGTCGGCCGGGCGGTCGAAGTAGTGCAGGCCGATCAGCAGCAGCGCGGTCACCGGCACCATGGCCATCGGGTGCACCACGCCCGCCACCAGCGGCGCGACCATCAGGAACAGCCGCAGGCCCCAGCTGTACATCAGCCCGGCGCGGCGCACGTGGTTGGCGGCCATCGGGTTCAGTGCCGGCCGGTCCGGGTGGTCCACCGGCATGGACATGATGAAGCCGGCGTGGCTGTAGTGGCGCATCGCCAGTGCCGAACACACGTAGGAGGCGAACAGGGTGCCCACCAGCATCGCCTGCAGCACGGTGTGCAGGGTGTTTTCGCCGGACCAGCGCGCCAGGTTCGCCGCGAGGGTGGCGCCGGCCAGCGTCACCGCACCCATCACCGCCAGCGCGGCGGTGGAGGCCGAGATGGTGGCCGACATCAACGAGTTGCGCAGCGCCTGCACCGCCACGATCTCGAAGCCCGGGCGGTCGGACAGGGCCGTCACCCAGTGCATGCGCAACTTTGCGTTCGCATACCGCGCCAGCTTCTCGGGCTGGCGTTGCCCCAGGTGGTGGATGCGCCACTCGTACCCGATGACCAGCGCCAGGCTGATGGCAAAGCCGATCCACGAGGCCACCACGTTCATCGCGTTTCCGCCGCTTGCTTTTGCATCCCGCGATGATAGAGGCGCGGCAGCGCGCTGCCGATCGGCCCACCCGGTGTTCACAACCCCTTCATTGGAGGCTCACGGCCCTGTCACTCCGGCTTGCCAGCATCGGACCTCCATTTGCCAGGAGGATTCCCATGACCCTGTCCACCCCGTTTTCACGACTTGCGCTTGCCTGTGTGCTTGCTGTCGCCGGCCTGCCCGCGGCGCATGCCGCAGGGAGCCTGTCCGGCTTCGCGCTGATGCCTGCCGACACCTTCTCGCCCGGCCCGACCTCGGGCCAGTTCGCCAGTGGCGCCAATGGCCGTAGCTTGCCGCTGGTCGACAAGCAGCCGGTGCAGGGCTTCTCCGGCGTGCTGCCCGGGCCGGTCGACGGGACGTTCCTGGTGATGCCCGACAACGGTTTCGGCACCAAGGCCAACTCGCCCGACACCTTGCTGCGCCTGTACACCGTGCGCCCCGACTTCCGCCTTTGGACTGGCAGCGAGACCACAGGAACCGGTGAGGTGGTTCCCGTGGACCGCGACACCGGGGCCCCGCTGTCCTCGTTCGACAGCCGCAGCATGATCCGCCTGCACGACCCCGACCACCGCCTGGGTTTTGCGGTGGTGGCCGATGCCAGCGTGTACCCCTATGCGGGCAGCGGGCCGGGCAGTTCCGACATCCCCGTCGACGCCTCGATCCGCGCCCGCCGCCTGCTGACAGGCTACGACCTGGACATCGAATCGGTGCGCATGGACCGCAAGGGCCATCTGTGGTTCGGCGACGAGTTCGGGCCGTTCCTGGTGCAGACCAACGCCCGGGGAAAGGTGCTGCGTGCCGAGGTGTCGATGCCCGGCGTGATGTCGCCGGACAACCCCTACCTGGGCGGCGGCACGGCCAATCTGGGCCGCTCGCGCGGCTTCGAGGGCATGGCCATCGACGCGGCCGGCAAGACGCTGTACACCCTGCTGGAAGGCACCGTGACGGGCGACCCGGCCGGCAGCCTGCGCATCAACGCGGTCGATGTGTCGAGCGCCAGCTACACCGGTGCGCAGTGGCTCTACAAGCTGGAGCCGCAAGGCACCAACATCGGCGACATGACGCTGGTCAACGACCATCAGTTCCTGGTCATCGAGCGCAACGGGACCGAGGCGACGCGCTTCAAGAAGATCTACCTGATCGACCTGGACGTGGTGGATGCCAACGGCTTCGTCAGCAAGACCGAGGTGGTGGACCTGATGAACGTGGCCGACCCGCACGACCTGAACCAGGATGGGCTGAACGTCTTCACCTTCCCCTTCGTGACCATCGAGGACGTGCTGGTGCTGGACGCGACGACCCTGCTGGTGATCAACGACAACAACTACCCCGGCAGCAGCCGCGATCCCGGTGTGCCGGACCCGACCGAGTTCCTGCGCATCACACTCGACAAGCCGCTGCCGCTGGCCGGGCGCTGAAGCTGCCGCCCGGCACCGGGTGATCCAGTTCAACTATGACGGCGCGCGCGGTAGAGCATGTCGAGTGTGATGTGCCGCACCTCGAGCTTGCTCTGCTCGATGTGGGCCCGCACCAGGCGCTGCGCCTCATCCGCGCGGCGCCGGGTGATGGCGCGCAGGATGCCGGCGTGCTCGTCGTAGGTGGTTTCCACGCGGGCCGGCTTGGTGAAGTCGAGCCGGCGGATGATGCGGATGCGCTCGGTGATCTCGCGGTGCACGCGCGCCATTTCACGGTTGCCGCTGCCCTGCACCAGCAGGGCGTGGAACTGCTCGTCGAGCTGGCCGACCTCGGCGGGGCCGGTCAGCCGCTCGGCGGGGGGCACCAGCCAGGCCTCGGCCAGGGCGTCGAGCGCGGGGCGCTGGTCGGTCTCGGCCAGGTGGCGCGCGGCGTGGCATTCGAGCAGCACGCGCAGGTCGTACAGCTCGTCGAAGGTGTCGAAGTCCAGCGGCGCCACCTGCCAGCCGACCTTGGGCACCACCTGCAGGAAGCCCTCGCGCTCCAGCCGTTGCATGGCCTGGCGCAGCGGTGTGCGGCTGATCGCCAGGTGTTGCGCGAGCTCGCTCTCGCTGCAGCGGTCGCCCGGCATCAGCGTGAAGTCGAAGATCATCTGCTTCAGCTGGCCATAGGCCTGGTCGGCCAGCGTCAGCGGTTCCGCGGCAGTGTGGGGATCGGGGAGCTCGGCCATGTTCCGACGATGGTAACCAGCGGAGCCGGCTCAGACTTTGAACGGGATCATGCTGACGTGCGCCGACACGATGCGCCAGCCGCCCGGCCCGGGCGACATCCGGGCCCAGGTCTGGCTCTGGAAGCCGCGCAGGGTGGTGTCGCTGCGCAGGAACTCCACCTGCGCCACCGCCAGATCCGGGCCGAAGGCGACGATGCGCAGGTGGTGCAGCGTGCGCGTGAAATCCGGTGCCGGCGTGGCGGCGCGGAAGGCCACCAGCTCGGCGATGCCGAGTTGCCGGTCGGCGATGCCGTAGCGGGTGGTGCGCGGGTCCTGCCAGAACCAGGCATTCAGCGCGGCCACGTCGTTGGCCATCAGGTCGCGCTCGTACTGCCAGAAGGCCAGCCGCACCTCGGCCAGCACCTCGGGCCTGTCGATCTGCTCGGGTGCCCAGCTCATCGGGTGAACGACGCCAGGTAGGCGCGCCAGCCGCCGAAGTGGCTGATGTTGCGCGCGCCGGCCAGCGCCGCCGGTTCGCAGATGAAGCCGTGGGTCCAGCGGCCGTCGGCCAGTTGCACCGAGCCCAGCCCCAGCGGCGGCGGGATCAGCGCGAGGAAGGAGCCCACCGCATCGCGCGGCATCTCGTAGACCTCGAGCTCGATGGCCGAGCCGTCGGCATCGACCCGCGCCAGGCCGGGCTTGGGCGGCACGGTGCCGGGCAGGGCGTACAGCTTGTAGGTGGCGGCCGTGGTCGTGCGCGCAACCAGCCGGCAGCCGCGCTCGACCAGCTGGCCGTGCAGCGGCATGCCCGACAGGTGAGCACCGACGACCGCGATCTGCAGCGTCGGCGCCGAGCCTGGCAACACCTGCAGGGCCCGGTCGGCCGGCGTGGCGGCGCGCAGGTGATGGCCCAGCGGCAGTGCACGCGCGGCCTCCCAGCGCGCGCCGAGCACGGCCAGCGCCGCATCGGCGCCCCCCGGGGCGATGAAGGTCACGCCGAACGGCAGCCCGCGCGCGGTGAAGCCGCTGGGCACCGCGAGGGCCGCCCAGCCCAGCAGGTTGACGAAATTGGTGAAGCGCCCCAGCTCGCTGTTGCGCAGCACCGGCTCGGCGGCGACCGCCGCGCGGGTCGGGCAGGTCGGCGCGGTGGGCACCATCAGCACGTCGATGCCCTGCCACAGCGCGTCGGCTTCGCGGCGCAGTGCCTCCAGCGCGTAGCGTGCGCGGAAGGCGGCCACCGCGTCGTGGCCACGGGCCGCTTCGATCACCTGGCGGACTGTCGCGTCCATCGCCTCGGGCGCGCCTTCGACGATGCCCTGCGCCGCTGCGTAGCGCTCGGCCACCCACGGGCCGTCGTAGAGCAGGCGGGCCACCGCCTGCAGCGGGGCCATGTCGATCAATTCGGGCGCCAGGCCCCAGGCCGTCAGCTGCGCGACGGCGTCGTCGAAGCCCTGTGCGTAGCCCAGGGCCACGTCGCAGTCCGGCGCGCGCGGGATGCCCACCCGCAGCGGTGCGCCGGTGCGCTCCAGCCAGGCGGGGCGTGATGCGGCGTGCTGGAACAAGGGTTCGTCGCCGGTGCCCTCGATCAGCGCGGTGACGCGCGCCGCGTCGGCCACCGTGAGTGCGAAGACCGACACCACGTCCAGGGTGCGGCAGGCCGGCACCACACCGGCCATGGCGACCCGGCCGGGCGTGGGCTTCAGGCCGACCAGGTTGTTGAAGCCGGCCGGCACGCGGCCGGAGCCGGCGGTGTCGGTGCCCAGCGCGAAGGGCACCAGCCCGCGCGCCACCACCGAGGCCGAGCCCGAGCTGCTGCCGCCGCTCACGAAGGCGGGGTCGAAGCTGTTCGGCACCTCGCCATAGGGCGAGCGCGTGCCGACCAGGCCGGTGGCGAACTGGTCGAGGTTGGTCTTGCCCAGCAGCACCGCGCCCGCGTCCATCAGGCGCTGCACGGTCGTGGCGCTGACCGATGGCGTATAGGCGAAGGCCGGGCAGGCCGCGGTGGTCGGCAGGCCGGCCACGTCGATGTTGTCTTTCACCGCGAACGGCACGCCGTACAGCGGCAGCGTGGCGCGGTCGCGTTCGGCCAGCTGGCGGCATTGCGCCTGCACGAACTCCGATGTGCAGCGGTGGATCCAGGCGGGGTCGTCGGCGGGCAGGCGGCCCAGCGCGGCGGCCAGCAGCACGGCCGGGTCGGCACCGGTGGCGTAGGCGGCGGCCCAGTCGGCCAGCGTGAGGGGCAGGGGGGCGGTCATCTTCCAGGCAGTTCGGCGACAAGCTCGGCGGCAGGTGCCACCCAGCCGACGATGCCGCCCTGGGCGGTGAGCATCGCCAGCGTGGCGGCCTTGAATTCGGGGAAGTAGCTGGCGGTGCCGTCCTCGACCAGCAGGCACTCGTAGCCGCGGTCGTTCGCCTCGCGCATGGTGGTCTGCACGCAGACCTCGGTGGTGACACCCATGAACACCAGCTGCGTGATGCCGCGTTCCTGCAGCCGGGCCTGCAGCGGTGTCGCATGGAAGGCGCCCTTGCCGGGTTTGTCGATCACCAGTTCACCGTCCACCGGGGCCAGCTCGGGCACGATGGCGTGGCCGGGCTCGCCGATCACCAGCACGCGCCCCATCGGGCCGGTGTCGCCGATGCGCAGGCTCGGGCGGCCGCGCAGGCGCTTGGCCGGCGGGCAGTCGCTCAGGTCCGGCAGGTGCCCTTCGCGGGTGTGCACCACCCAGGCGCCGGCGGCGCGCCACGCCGCGAGCACGGCGGCGCAGGTGGGCAGGATGGCCTGCAGGCGGGTCACGTCGTTGCCCAGCGATTCGCCGAAGCCGCCGGGCTCGACGAAATCACGCTGCATGTCGATGATCACCAGCGCGGCGCGGGGCAGGTCCAGCGCAAACTCGAAGGGCAGTGCCTTCATGCGGCGGCCTCCAGCAGCGGCTCGGGATCGGGGCCGGTCTGCGGCGCGTGTGCCTTGCCGCCCATGAAGGCGCCCAGCTCGCGGCGGTCCGCCCCGCGCGCCGGCACGTCGTGCACGATTCGGCCCTCGCTCATCACCACGATGCGGTCGGACAGCGTCAGCAACTCGTCCAGATCCTCGCTGACCAACAGCACCGCGGCGCCGCGGTCACGCGCGGCCAGCAGGCGCTGGTGGATTTCGGCCACTGCTGCGAAATCCAGCCCGAACACCGGGTTGCTGACCAGCAGCAGCTCGGCCTCGCCGGCCAGCTCGCGCGCCAGCACCGCGCGCTGCACGTTGCCGCCCGACAGGGTGCGGATGGCCGCCCGCTCGCCCTGGGTCTTGACGCCGTAGTCGGCGATCCAGCCCCGCGCCCGCTGGCGCAACCGGCCCCAGCGCACCCAGCCACCGGTGGCCGCTGGCGTGGCGAACGGCGGCTCGTCGAACTGCCGCAGGCCCATGTTGTGCGCCACGCTCAACTCACCCACGCAGGCGTTGTGCAGCGGCTCCTCGGGCAGGCTGCGCACCTTCAGCTGGCGGTTCTGCCGGCGGGTGGCGAAGAAGGCCTGGCCACTGACCTGCACCTGGCCGCGCTCGCGGGCCCGCTGGCCGGTGAGCGACTGCATCAGCTCGCGCTGGCCGTTGCCGGAGACGCCGGCCACACCGACGATCTCGCCCTCGCGCACCTCCAGGCTGAAGCCTTGCACGGCCGGCTCGCCGCGGTCGCCCATCACCTCCAGCGCGCGGATCGCCAGGCGAACCGCACCGGGCTCGCGCGGGCTGCGCACCAGCGTGGCCACGACGGACTTGCCCTCGCCCACCATCGCCTGTGCCAGGTGCTGCGGCGTGGTCGCGGCCACCGCGGTGCTCTCCACCAGCGCGCCACGGCGCAGCACGCTGACGTCGTCGGCATGCTCGGTGACCTCGCGGAACTTGTGGGTGATCAGGATCACCGAGCAGTC
>JADMKA010000248.1 GCA_018780145.1 Vitreoscilla sp.
TGCAGGCCTGCGCCCGCATCGGCGCCACCCACTCGGTGGTGTTCGGCGGCTTCTCGGCCCAAAGTGTGCGTGACCGTGTCGAAGACACGGGCGCGAAGGCCATCATCACGGCCGACCACCAGGTCCGCGGCGGCAAGCAACTGCCGCTGAAATCCATTGTCGACGAGGCCCTGGCCCTGGGCGGCTGCGACGCCGTCAAGAACGTTCTGGTGGTCAAGCGCTCGGGTGCCCCGATCGCCATGACGGCCGGCCGGGACGTCTGGATGGACGATCTGGTGGCCAGCCAGCCCGTCACCTGCGAGCCCGAGTGGGTCGAGGCCGAGCACCCGCTGTTCCTCCTCTACACCTCGGGCTCGACAGGCAAGCCCAAGGGCGTGCAGCACTCCACCGGCGGCTACCTTCTGCACGCCGCGCTGACCACCAAGTGGACCTTCGACCTGAAGGCAGACGATGTCTTCTGGTGCACCGCCGACATCGGCTGGGTCACCGGCCACACCTACATCACCTATGGCCCGCTGGCGCTGGGCGGCACGGAGATCGTCTTCGAGGGCGTGCCCACCTACCCCGATGCCGGCCGCTTCTGGAAGATGATCCAGGACCACAAGGTCTCGATCTTCTACACCGCGCCCACGGCGATCCGCTCGCTGATCAAGGCGGCGGAGGCCAACGACGCCGTACATCCCAAGAGCTACGACCTGTCCAGCCTGCGAATCCTGGGTTCGGTGGGCGAGCCGATCAACCCGGCGGCCTGGGAGTGGTACCACCACCACGTGGGCGGCGGCCGCTGCCCCATCGTCGACACCTTCTGGCAGACCGAGACCGGTGGCCACATGATCACCCCGCTGCCGGGTGCCACGCCGCTGGTGCCGGGCTCCTGCACGCTGCCATTCCCGGGCATCCAGGCCGCCGTAGTGGACGAGACCGGCAAGGACGTGCCGAACGGGCAGGGCGGCATCCTGGTCGTCAAGCGCCCGTGGCCGGCGATGATCCGCACCATCTGGGGCGACCCGGAGCGTTTCAAGAAGAGCTATTACCCGGAAGACTTCAAGGGCAAGTACTACCTGGCTGGCGACGGTGCGATCCGCGACGCGACCACCGGTTACTTCACCATCACCGGCCGCATCGACGACGTGCTGAACGTCTCGGGGCACCGCATGGGCACGATGGAGATCGAATCCGCCCTGGTGAGTTGTACCGAGCTGGTGGCCGAAGCCGCGGTGGTTGGCCGGCCCGACGACACGACCGGCGAGGCCATCTGCGCTTTCGTGGTGCTGAAGCGCCCACGCCCGGTGGGCGACGAGGCCAAGGCCATTGCCAAGCTGCTGCGCGACCATGTGGGCAAGGAGATCGGCCCGATCGCCAAGCCCAAGGACATCCGCTTCGGCGACAACCTGCCCAAGACCCGCTCGGGCAAGATCATGCGCCGCCTGCTGCGCTCGATCGCCAAGGGCGAGGCCATCACCCAGGACACCTCGACGCTCGAGAATCCCGCGATCCTGGACCAGCTCTCGGAGAACAACTGAGGCGGTACCTTGAGCAACCGGGCGGTGCGCCCATGAAAAAAGCCCCGCACTGCGGGGCTTTCTCATTGGAGGCTTGAGCCGATCACTTGATCGTCAGCACCCAGGTGGCGAGCTGCTTGGCTTCGTCCGGCGTGACCTGGTTGGCAGGCATCGGAATCTGGCCCCAGGCACCCACGCCACCCTTCTGGATCTTCTCGGCCAGCTTGGCCACGGCGTCCTTCTGGCCGGCGTACTTGGCTGCCACGTCCTTGTAAGACGGGCCGACGAGTTTCTTGTCGGTGGCGTGGCAGGCCAGGCAGTTCTTCTTGGTGGCCAGGTCGGCGTTGGCAAAGGCCGGCGAAACGGCGGCGAGCGCCAACAGGGCAATCAAGGTCTTCATGGATTCCTTCCGGGTTTCAGGTGGGGGGCTGACAAGTCGACTGGTTTACAGTGCCAACAACGTAGTTTACAAAGTTCGGTTGACGCGCGCCTTGCGCACGTGGCCGGTGCGCAGAGACCTCCAGGAGCTCGCCATGGTGTTCGTGATCGTCGGGGTGATTCTGGTCGGCCTGCACCTGGCCGGCATCGGCCCCATGGGGCAGTGGAACTGGGAACTGACGGGCGACCTGTGGAAGTTCGTGCTGCCCTTCGTGCTGGCCCTGGCCTGGTGGGCCTGGGCCGATTCGAGCGGCCTGACCAAGCGCCGCGAGATGCAGAAGGACGAAGATCGCAAGGCGGAGCGCCGCCAGCGCAACGTCGAGAACCTGGGCATGGGCCCCAAGGACCGGCAGGGCCGGCCTCGCCGCTGACGGCTGGGGCTGGTACCCCGGCGCCGGGTGCCCCACTCAGCCGAGCGCCGGGCCGCTCCCAAGCCGGCTGAGCACCCGCTCGGCGGGTGGGGCCGGTACCCCGGCACCGGGTGTCCCATTTCACTCGAACTTGTCCAGCACGGCGCCGCCGCTCGCGCTGCAGGCGTTCTTGGCAAACTTGGCCAGCACGCCGCGCGTGTAGCGTGGCGCTGGCTTGACCCAGGCGGCACGGCGGCGGGCCAGTTCGTCCGCCGGCACGTTCAGCTCCAGCTTCAAGGTGTGCGCATCGATGGTGATGGAGTCGCCTTCCTGCACCAGCGCGATGGTGCCGCCCTCGTAGGCCTCAGGGGCCACGTGGCCGACCACCATGCCCCAAGTGCCACCGGAGAAGCGCCCGTCGGTGATCAGGCCGACCGACTCGCCGAGCCCCTGGCCGATCAGCGCGCCGGTGGGCGCCAGCATCTCGGGCATGCCCGGGCCGCCCTTGGGGCCCAGGTAGCGCAGCACCATCACGTCGCCAGCCACGATCTTGTTGGCCATGATGGCGGCAAGCGCGGACTGCTCGTCGTCGAACACCCGCGCCGGGCCGGTGATCACCGGGTTCTTCAGGCCGGTGATCTTGGCCACGCAGCCCTCGGGCGACAGGTTGCCCTTCAGGATGGCCAGGTGGCCCTCGGCGTACATCGGCTGGCCCAGGGGGCGGATGACATCCTGGTTGGTGCTCGGCGCGTCCGGCAGGCCGGCCAGATTCTCGGCCACCGTCTTGCCGGTGATGGTCATGCAGTCGCCGTGGATCAGGCCGGCGGACAGCAGGGTCTTCATCACCTGCGGGATGCCGCCGGCGCGGTGCAGGTCGATCGCGAGGTACTTGCCGCTGGGCTTGAGGTCGCAGAGCACCGGCACGCGGCGGCGCACACGCTCGAAGTCGTCGATGGTCCAGTCGACCTGTGCCGCATGGGCAATGGCCAGGAAGTGCAGCACGGCGTTGGTGGAGCCGCCGGTGGCCATGATCACCGCCACCGCGTTCTCGATGGATTTCTTGGTGACGATGTCGCGCGGCTTCAGGTCCCGCCTGATCGCCTCGACCAGCACCGCCGCACAGCCCTTGACGCTGGCGACGATCTCGTCCTCCACGTTGGCCATGGTGGACGAGTAGGGCAGGCTCATGCCGAGCGCCTCGAACGCCGAGCTCATGGTGTTGGCGGTGTACATGCCGCCGCACGAGCCGCTGCCGGGGATGGCGCGGCGCTCGATCTCGCAGAAATCTTCCTCGTTCATCTTGCCGGCGCTGAACTGGCCCACGGCCTCGAAGACGCTGACGATGTTGAGATCCTGGCCCTTGTAGCGGCCGGGAAGGATGGTGCCCCCGTAAACGTAGATGGACGGCACGTTGGCACGCAACATGCCCATCATGCCGCCCGGCATGTTCTTGTCGCAGCCGCCGATGACGATGACGCCGTCCATCCATTGGCCGCCGACGCAGGTCTCGACGCAGTCGGCGATGACCTCGCGTGACACCAGGCTGTACTTCATGCCCTCGGTGCCCATGGCCATGCCGTCGCTGATGGTGGGGGTGCCGAAGATCTGCGGGTTGGCACCGGCTTCCTTCAGCCCCTGAACCGCCGCGTCGGCCAGCTTCTGCAGGCCGGAGTTGCAGGGCGTGATCGTCGAGTGGCCATTGGCCACACCGACCATCGGCTTGCCGAAGTCGGTCTCCTGGTACCCCATGCCGTAGTACATGGAGCGGTTGGGCGCGCGGGCGACGCCTTCGGTGATGTTCTTGGAGCGGCGGTTCAGTTCGGACATGGCGGCATTGGTTCAGATCGGACCCCGTCACTATAGACCGGGAGACCGTGGCGCCGCCGGCACCCGGGCCACCGCTTATCATGCCGGCCCATGCTCACGCACCCCCAATTCAACCCGATCGCGCTGGATCTCAGCCGCATCGGGCTGCCGCTGCAGATCCACTGGTACGGCCTGACCTATCTGGTCGCCTTCGGCCTGTTCCTCTTCCTGGCCGGCTTGCGTGTGCGCAAGCCCTGGTTCGCCGAGGCCGGCTGGAGCCGCCGCGATGTGGAGGACCTGTTGTTCTTCGGCGTGGTCGGCGTGGTCCTGGGCGGCCGCCTGGGCTATGTGTTGTTCTACAAGCCCGGCTACTACGCCGAGAACCTGCTCGAGGTCCTGGCGGTGTGGAAGGGCGGCATGTCCTTCCACGGGGGCCTGCTGGGCGTGGTCGTGGCCATGGCCTTGTTCGCACGTCTGCGGCAGCGCTCGTTCTGGCAGGTGACCGACCTGATCGCACCGTGCGTGCCGACCGGCCTGGCCAGTGGCCGGGTGGGCAACTTCATCAACGGTGAACTCTGGGGCCGCGCGGCAGATCCAGGGCTGCCGTGGGCCATGGTGTTCCCGCAATCGGGCCTGCCGATCGCGCGCCACCCGTCTCAGGTCTACCAGTTTCTGTTGGAGGGCTTGCTGCTGTTCGTGTTGCTGTGGTGGTACGGGCGCAAGCAACGCGGGCTCGGGCAGGTGTCGGGTGCTTTCCTGGTGGGCTACGGCGTGCTGCGCTTCGTGGCCGAGTACTACCGCGAGCCCGACGGCTTCCTGGGCCTGCTGGCGCTGAACATGAGCATGGGCCAGTGGTTGTGCGTGCCCATGGTGGTGGCCGGGGTGGCGCTCTGGCTGAGGGGGCGCCGGGCATGAGGCAGATATTTCTCGACACCGAGACCACCGGCCTGTCCCCCGATGCTGGCGACCGCATCATCGAGGTGGGCTGCATCGAGATGGTCAATCGCCGCTTGACCGGGTTGAACAAGCACTTCTACATCAACCCCGAGCGCAAGAACCACGAGGATGCGGTTCGCATCCACGGCCTGACCGACGAGTTCCTGGCCGACAAGCCGGTGTTCGCGACCATCGCCGACGAGTTGATGGAGTTCCTGGCGGGCGCCGACATCGTCATCCACAACGCGGCCTTCGACGTCGGCTTCCTGAATGCCGAGCTGCGGCGCCTGGCGCGGCCGGCGTTTGGCGAACAGGTGGGCGGCATCACCGACACCCTGGCCATGGCCCGGGAGATGTTCCCGGGCAAGAGTAATTCACTCGACGCTCTGTGCCGGCGCCTGGAGGTAGACAACTCCAACCGCACTTTGCACGGCGCGCTGCTGGACGCAGGCCTGCTTGCGGAGGTCTACATCCGCCTCACACGAGGGCAGGACGCCTTGGTGATCGATGCCAGCGAATCGCCGAGCCAGACCATCCAGGTGACGCAGATCGACCTGTCCACTTTCACGCTGCTCACCCTCGTGCCGACCGATGCGGAGCTGGTCGCACACGAGACGATCCTGGCCGAACTGGACAAGGCCAGCGGTGGCAAGACGCAGTGGAGAAGACTTGTGGCATAATCCAAGGCTCACCGAAACCTTGGTTTCAACCAGATTTCGGGCGGTTAGCTCAGCGGTAGAGCACTGCCTTCACACGGCAGGGGTCGCAGGTTCGAACCCTGCACCGCCCACCAGTAGAAACAACGACTTGCGCCACCTTCGGGTGGCGTTTTCGTTTCTGGTGGGGAAAACGGGGGGCGGGGTTCGTGTCGACTCGACTCATGGCCTCAGTCAGCGCCTGGCGGGTGGTGGCCGTACCTGGCCGCCGGGCAGTTTGAGATGGGGCAAAACCACGTTGCCAACGCGCCCGCACAGTTCCGCCATCGCCCTCACCTCAGGAGATTGGCATGCTGAACCCGACTGGTTCGAGCCGTGCGAGGCCGGGCCGACAGGCCGTGCGCACCTGGGTACCCGTGGCCATGGCCCCGTCATCTGATCTGGATCTGCTGCGCAACGCGTTTGCACTGGGACGCCAGTCCGACGCTGCGCTGTGCCACCTCGCCAACGCGGCCCGCCTGATCCGTTGCCCGGTCGGCCCGTTCGAGATCGCATCACCTCGCCGGCCCGAGCCGTCGTGGTGGCTGCTTGGCCAGGGCGTGATGGGCCTGGGAACGCGCGACCCGTGCGGCCACTTCTCCGAGAGGCGCGCCATCGGGCCGGGCGACTGGCTTGAGACGGCCGGAGCCATGTCCCCCCCGGGAACCTGGCTGGAGCAGGCCGAGTGCCGCACGCCCGTCGAACTGCTGGCGGTGCCGCTGGCGGCCATGAACGAGGCCTGCAAACTCGACCCCGCGTTCCTACAGGCCTACGCGGCGGTGTTGGCGCAGCGTGTGCGCGAATTGAGCGACAGCCTGCACGACATGGGTACGACCGACGTCGCGGGCCGCGTCGCGCGCTGGTTGCTGCGCCAGGCGAAGGGCCTGGCCTCCGATGGCACGGCAACCGTGACCTTGACCGACCGCAAGGGCACCATTGCCCAGCATCTGGGTACCACCTCGGAGTCGCTGTCGCGCGCCTTCAGGCGCATGTCCGAGGCGGGTCTCGTCGAGGTGCACGGCTATGAGCTGCGGCTGCGCGACCTCGAAGGCCTGCGGCGCCTGGCCTCGCCGGCAGGTTTGCTGCACACGCCTTAGCAAATGGTCGACGCCGATCATCACGGCCGCCGCTGTCGATCTCGGCCGCCATCGACGCGGTGCCGGTGCGCTGCGCAGGTCTGCTGAACATGGCTTGGCTGCGCGGGGGGGTGACGGGCGCGCTGATTGTTCTGAGCACCCTGATCGTCTTCACGCTCATGCTGCTCCCGGCGATGGCCAGGCAGGTGCTGCCGGCTGGCGCACCGCGCCTGTTCTGCGACCAGGCACTGAACTTCCTCGCCACCGGCTGGGTCGCCATGAACAACGCATGGCTTGCGACCGCCGCCTCCCTACCGTGGCAGGTGTGCGGGCTGGGCGGGCTGATGCCTCATCGGTCGTATCTGGTATCGATCAACCACCAGTGCTGGGCGGACATCTTGATACTGCAGCGCATCTTCCATCACCGCATCCCGTTCCTGAGGCCCTTCCTGAAGCGCGAATTGCGCCCGGCGTCAGCCATCGGCCTGGCGTGGCGGGTGCTGGACTTCCCGTTCGTGCGCTGCAACAGCGAGAGCGACGCCGGCCACGGGGATCTGGCGACCACACGCAGCGCCTGCCAGAAGTACAAGCGCACGCCCACGGCCGTCCTCGGGTTCGCCGAAGGCGCTCGCTTCACCGCCGCCAGGCACGCCTCGCAGCGAAGCCCCTATCGCCACCTGCTCATGCCCAAGGTCAATGGCCTGGGGGTCGCCCTGGCCACGATGGGCGAGCAATTCGATGCGTTGCTGGACGTGACCATCGTCTACCCGGATGGCGCGCCGCGGCTCTGGGACCTGATGTGTGGGCGGGCCGGGGCAGTTTGCGTCAATGTTCGACGCCGCCGCGTTCCCTCTGGTGTCGTGGGAGGTGATCTCGTGCGGGATCAGGCCTATCGGCGACGAGTCCGGGCGTGGCTCGCTGAGCAGTGGGCCGAAAAGGACCGACTCATCGATGCCCGATTGGCGGCCCATCGTGCGGGACGGGAGCCACGTGCCGGCTGACATGCGACCCGCCATCGTCGAGCGGCGGGCTGTTCCATCTCATCCGTCGCTCAGGCTCACGGTGCCCGGCACGTTGATCGCGCCGAGTTGCTCGTGCAACGAGACGACGCCACCGATCATGATGATGGCCGGGGGCCGGACATCATGGACCAGCGCAAGCGTCGGCAGGGTCTGCAGCGTGCCGGCGACCGTGCGTTGATCCGGGAGCGTGGCGCGCTCCACCAGCGCGGCAGGCGTTTCGGGGCTGGCCCCATGAGCCATCAGCTGCGAGCAGATCACCGGCAGCGTCCCCACGCCCATGTAGATCACCACCGTCTGATGGGGCCGCGCGAGCATGGGCCAGTCCAGATCGACCACGCGCTCTGCACCTTCCGAGCGAAGGTGGCCGGTGACGAACACGAGTGTGCGTGCATGGTCGCGGTGCGTCAGTGGTATGCCGGCGTACGCGGCCGCACCCTGCGCTGCACTGATGCCGGGGATGACCTCGAACGGGATGCCGTGCGCCGCCAGCGCCTGGACCTCTTCGCCGCCCCGCCCGAACACGTACGGGTCGCCGCCTTTGAGCCTCAGCACCGGCCTGCCAGCGCGTGCCAGCCGAATCATCAACTCGATGATGCTTTCCTGGCTCAGGGTGTGGTTTCCGGCCTCCTTGCCGACATAGAGCCGGCTCGCCGTCGATGGCACCAGATCAATCACCGCCTTGCTCACCAGGTGGTCGTACAGAACGACGCTCGCCGCGCGCAAGGCGTTGGCGGCCTTGACCGTGAGCAACTCGGGGTCGCCGGGTCCGGCGCCAGCCAGCGTGACGCGCGCCGGGCGCGCGGCCACGCCGAATTGCAGCGGTTCGTTCAACAGACTCATCGCTCGCCCCCTGCCACATGCATTGGCATGGGCAGATTGTGAAAGTGCCTCGTCGCCGGTGTCCTTGAACCAGTTCAAGGACGCCGGTGCGACTGCGGGATGACGATGCGCACGCTGGCAGTGACCCGGGTCACAGCGCCACCTTCGCAACTGCTCGGAGTGTTTTCATGATGCCGATCCGATTCAACTCGAGTGCCGCCACGCTCGTCGCTTCACTGGCCTTCGCCCTCGCTGCACAGGCACAGGACAAGGAACAGAAGCACGTGACCCAGCCCGAGGTCAACTACCAGGCGGGGACCTCACCCCTGGCCAACGAACCGATGTACCAAAGCGCCAACCCCAAGGCGCCGCCGATGACGCAGGGCGAGTTCGATCTGGGCCGCAAGACCTACTTCGAGCGATGCGCCGGCTGCCATGGCGTGCTGCGCAAGGGTGCGACGGGCAAGGCGCTCACCCCCGACATCACCATCGGGAAGGGCACGGACTATCTGAAGATCTTCATCGCCTACGGCTCGGCCGCCGGGATGCCGAACTGGCTGACATCGGGCGAGATGGACGAGAAGACGGTGGACATCATGGCCCGCTATGTGCAGCAGGACCCACCGGTTCCGCCGGAGTTCGGCATGGCGCAAATGAAAGCGACGTGGAAGGTCATCGTTCCGCCGGCCCAGCGGCCGACGAAGAAGATGAACAACTACAACATCGAGAACATCTTCAGCACCACCCTGCGCGACACCGGCGAGGTGGCGTTGATCGACGGCGACACCAAGAAGATCATCAACATCGTCAAGACCGGCTATGCGGTGCACATCTCGCGGACATCGGCCTCCGGCCGCTACCTGTTCGTGATCGGGCGTGACGCCAAGATCAACATGATCGACCTGTGGATGCCCACACCCGACAACGTCGCCGAGGTCCGTATCGGCCTCGAGGCGCGGTCCGTGGACACCAGCAAGTACAAGGGCAAGGAGGGCGACTTCACCGACAAGCTCGCGATTGCCGGCGCCTACTGGCCACCTCAGTACGTGATCATGAAGGGCGACACGCTGGAGCCGCTCAAGATCGTCAGCACCCGCGGCATGGTGGTGGGCACGCAGGAGTACCACCCCGAGCCGCGCGTCGCCTCCATCGTGGCCTCGCACTTCAAGCCGGAGTTCGTGGTCAACGTCAAGGAGACCGGCAAGACGCTGATGGTCGACTACTCCAACATCGACGCGCTGAAGGTCACCGAGATCGGGTCCGCGCCCTTCCTGCACGACGGTGGATGGGACTCGACCAAGCGCTACTTCATGGTGGCGGCCAACCAGAGCAACAAGATCTCGGTCATCGACGCCAAGGACGGCAAGCTTGCCGCGCTGGTCGAGGTCGGCAAGATCCCGCACCCGGGGCGAGGCGCCAACTTCCTCCACCCGAAGTTCGGCCCGGTGTGGTCCACCGGACACCTGGGTGACGAGTCGATCTCGCTGATCGGCACGGACCCGATCAGGCACAAGGAACATGCTTTCAAGAAGGTCGCCGAGCTGAAGGGGCAGGGCGGCGGGGCGCTGTTCATCAAGAGCCACCCGAAGAGCCAGCACCTGTACTCCGACACGCCGCTGAACCCGGACGCGAAGATCTCGCAATCGGTGGCCGTGTACGACATCAAGAACCTCGACAAGGGCTTCACCGTGCTGCCGATCGCCGAGTGGGCCGGGTTGAACGACGACGGTGCCAAGCGTGTCGTGCAGCCGGAGTTCAACAAGGCCGGTGACGAGGTCTGGTTCTCGGTCTGGTCGGCCAAGAACAAGCAGAGCGCGCTGG
>JADMKA010000164.1 GCA_018780145.1 Vitreoscilla sp.
GTCTTGAACGAGGTGTAGACCCGGTTCTGCTGGCGGCGGATGTCGTTGCTCAGCTCTTCGGCGGTGCCGGCCATCTTGGCCAGGTTCTCAGGCGACAGGAAGACCGTCGGGTTGTTGGCGACCTCGGGCTTGATGAACTTCTTGGATTCGATCGTCGGGTTCGCGTAGAAGACCTTGTTGGTCAGCGACGCGCTGACGTCCGGGCGCAGGATGTAGTTGATCCACTTGTGGGCATTGCCCGGATGCGGCGCGTCGGCCGGGATGGCCATCACGTCGAAGAACAGCAGGCCACCGTTCTTGGGGATCAGGGCCTGGATGTTCTGGCCGGTCTTGCCGTCGATCGCACGCTGGCGCGCGATGTTGATGTCGCCGGACCAGCCCAGGGCCGCGCAGATCGAGCCGTTGGCCATGTCGTTGATGTAGCCCGACGAGCTGAACAGGGTCACCGATGGGCGGATCGCCTTCAGCGCCTGGAGCGCCACGGAATAATCCGACGGGTTCTTCGACACCCGCGGCTTGTTCAGGTAGTGCAGCACCGCCGGCACGACCTCGTCGGCGGAGTCCAGGAAGGACACGCCGCAGGACTTCAGCTTGGACACGTACTCGGGCTTGAAGACCAGATCCCAGACGTTGTCGGGCATCGGCGTGGAGCCCAGGGCGGCCTTGACCTTGTCGACGTTGATGCCCACGGTGGTGTAGCCCCACAGCCAGTCGACCACATGGTCGTTGTTCGGGTCGATCTTGGCCAGTTGGGCAGCGACCGCCGGGTCCACGTTCTTCAGGTTCGGGATCTGCGCCTTGTCGAGCTTGGCGAACAGGCCGCCGGTGATCTGCAGGCGGGCCCAGTTCGACGAGGGCACCACGATGTCGTAGCCGGTCTTGCCGGCCACCAGCTTGGCGTGGAGGATCTCGTTGTTGTCGAAGTTGTCGTACCGGACCTTGATGCCGGTTTCCTTCTCGAAATTCTTGATCGTGTCGTCAGCGATGTAGTCCGACCAGTTGTAGATGTTGAGGATCTTTTCCTCCTCCTGGGCCTGGGCAGCGCCGAAGGCGGTGGCCAGCAGGGCGGCGGCAAGCGTCAGGGCCGATCGTGCGAACGTGAATTTCATCGAGGAATCTCCGTGTGACGAAGGTGAAAACGAAAGTCGGTGCAGGGGCGGGCGCGTGGCCCGGGTGGGCCGGCAGCCGGTGGGCTCGCCGGCCAGTCTAGGCGGCGGGCCCAGGCCAGGGCATCGGTGGAAGCCATCGGTTGCCGCCCGGCCTCCCAGCTCAGAACCAGCCCTTGGCGCGCACGTCGGCGAGGGTCAGGTCGAGGCAACGGCGGATCAGCGCCATCATCTCGTCGATCTGCGATCGGGTCATCACCAGCGGCGGCGCGATGATCATGCGGTCGCCGACGGCGCGCATGATCAGGCCGTTGGCGAAGCAATGGCTGCGGCAGAGCATGCCCACCTCCAGGTCGGAGGCAAAGGGCAGGCCCTTCGCCTTGTCCTTGACCAGCAGAATCGCGCCCATCAATCCGCATGTTTCCGTGCTGCCCACCAGCGGGTGTTCGCGCAGCCCCGCGAAGTGCTCAGCAAGATACGGGCCCACATCGTCGCGGACATGCTCGACCAGTTTCAGTTGCTGGATCAGCTTGATGTTGGCCAAGGCCACCGCACACGCCACCGGGTGGCCCGAGTAGGTGTAGCCGTGGTTGAAGTCACCGCCTTGCTCGATCAGCACCTTGGCCATGCGGTCGCCGACCATCACGCCGCCGAGCGGGATGTAGCCCGAGGTCACGCCCTTGGCGAAGGTCATCAGGTCGGGCTTGAAGCCCATGGTCTCGCACCCGAACCAGTTGCCGGTGCGGCCGAAACCGCAGATCACCTCGTCGCTGACCAGCAGGATGCCGTACTTGTCGCAGATGCGCTGGATCTCGGGCCAGTAGGTGGACGGCGGCACGATCACGCCCCCCGCGCCCTGGACCGGCTCGCCGATGAAGGCCGCCACCTTGTCGGCACCGAGCTCAAGGATCTTGGCCTCCAGCCAGCTCGCCGCCAGCTTGCCGAACTCGGCCGTGTCCATCCCCTTGCCGTTCTCGAACGCATAGGGCTGGTCGATGTGCACGATGTTGGGGATCGGCAACCCCCCTTGGGCGTGCATGTAGCTCATGCCCCCCAGCGAGGCGCCGGCCATCGTCGAGCCGTGGTAGCCGTTCTTGCGGCCGATGATGATCTGGCGCTCGGGCTGGCCGAGGATGTCCCAGTAGCGCCGCACCATGCGCACCACGGTGTCGTTGCCTTCCGAGCCCGAGCCGGCGAAGAACACGTGCTTGAACTGCGGCGGGCTGACCTGGGCCAGCAACTCGGCCAGCTCGATGGCCGGCGGCGTGGCGGTCTGGAAGAACGCGTTGTAGAAGGGCAGTTCCTTCATCTGGCGCGTGGCCGCGTCGACCAGGGCCTGCTGGCCGTAGCCGACGTTCACGCACCACAGGCCGCTCATCGCGTCGAGGATCTTGTGGCCGTCGCTGTCCCAGAGGTAGATGCCTTCGGCCCGGGTGATGATGCGCGAGCCCTTCTTGGCCAGCGCACCGAAATCGGTGAACGGGTGCATGAAGTGCGCCGCGTCGGCCTGTTGCCATTCCTTGGTCGTGCGCTTGGTGGCCACGGCAGGGGCCTGGATGGTGATCGTGTTCATGGTTTCAATGCCTCGAATGGTGATCAGACGTGGAGCAGCAGGTGTTCGCGCTCCCACGGCGAGATCACCTTCATGAACTCGGCGTGCTCGATCTCCTTGACCTCGGTGTAGACGGTGATGAAGTCCTTGCCCAGCACCTCGGCCAGGTCCTTCTCGTTGCGCAGCAGCTCCAGGGCCTCGACGAGGCTGCGTGGCAGCTGGTAGTCCCCCAGGTAAGCGTCGCCCTTGCACTCGTGGGTGGGCTCGATCTTGTTCTTGATGCCCAGGTAGCCGCAGGCCAGGGTCGCGGCCAGGGCGCAGTAGGGGTTGGCGTCGGCGCCGATCACGCGGTTCTCGATCCGCCGGGCCGCGGGCGACGCCACCGGCGAGCGGATGCCCACCGTGCGGTTGTCGGTGCCCCACTGGATGTTGATCGGAGCGGCCGTGTTGCGGGACAAGCGGCGGTAGCTGTTCACATAGGGCGCGAACAGGGCCATCGCGGCCGGGATGTACTTCTGCAGGCCGCCGATGTACCAGTAGAACTCCTTGCTGGCGGTGCCGTCCTCGTTGCTGAAGATGTTCTTGCCGGTGAGCTTGCTGACCAGGCTCTGGTGCACGTGCATGGCGCTGCCCGGCTCGCCGGCGATCGGCTTGGCCATGAAGGTGGCGTACATGTCGTGGCGCAGCGCGGCCTCGCGCACCGTGCGCTTGAAGAAGAACACCTCGTCGGCCAGGCCCAGCGGGTGGGCGTGGAAGAAGTTGATTTCCATCTGGCCGGCACCGATCTCGTGGATCAGCGTGTCGACGTTCAGCTCCATCTTCTCGCAGTAGTCGTACACGTCCTCGAACAGCGGGTCGAACTCGTTCACCGCGTCGATGGAATACGCCTGGCGCGAGGTCTCGCTGCGGCCGCTGCGGCCCACCGGGGGCTTCAACGGCATGTCCGGGTCGGTGTTGCGGGCCACGAGGTAGAACTCTAGCTCGGGCGCCACCACCGGATCCCAGCCTTCGGCGGCGAACAGGTCGCACACGCGGCGCAACACCGATCGCGGCGCGAAGGGCACGAGCTTGCCGTCACGGTCGTAGCAGTCGTGGATCACCTGGGCGGTCGGGTCCGTCGCCCAGGGCACGATGCGCACGGTGGCCGGGTCGGGCCGCAGGTGCATGTCGCGGTCGGTCGGGTTGATGACGTCGTAGTACGGCCCTTCCTCGGGGAACTCGCCGGTCACGCCCATGCCGACAATGGCCTCGGGCAGCCGCATGCCGCGGTCCTCGGTGAATTTCTGGCGCGGCAGGATCTTGCCGCGGGCGACACCGGTGAGGTCGGGCACGAGGCACTCGATCTCGGTGACGCGGTTTTCATTGAGCCACTGTTCGAGCTCGGCGAAATTGAAATGTTCTTTGCTGGCCATGGCAGGCACCTGCTTTTCGTGTCGATGCGCGCGGGTTGCGCCCCTGGTTCGGGGCTCGGGCCGCGCGGGCCCCGAGTGAAGACGTTGATGGGGAGCTGAAAGGCCCGTCAGGGGTGGGGGCCGCGGTGGCCTTCACGGTAGCGCCGGCAGGCTTCGCCGAACGCGGTGAGCATGGCCACGGAAACCGGGTTGTCGGCCGCCAGCCACTCGGGGTGCCACTGCACGCAGAGCGAGAAACCGGTCGACTCGGCCACCGAAAATGCCTCGACCACGCCATCCGGCGAGCGGGCCTCGACCCGCAGGCCGTCGGCCAGCCGGTTCACGGCCTGGCCGTGCACCGAATTGACCTCGAAGGCCGGCCGGCCGATCACCTTCTCCAGCAGGCCACCGGGCGTGACCAGCACATCGTGGGCCGGGCCATACTGGGTGGCCGCCGGGGCATCGCCCGGGGCGCGGTGGTCTTGGTGGCCTTCTACCTCGTGCACCGCCTGGTGCAGCGAGCCGCCCAGCGCGACGTTGGTTTCCTGCGTGCCGCGGCAGATGGTGAACAGCGGGATGCCTCGGTCGACCACGCGGCGGATCAGCGGCAGCGTCCAGCTGTCGCGCAGGGGGTCGAGCGGCAGCGCCGGGTCGTGCACCTCTTCGCCGAAATGGCTGGGGTGGACGTTGGAGGGCGAGCCGGTCAGCAGCACGCCGTCGGCCAGGTCGAGCAGCGCATCGATGTCGCCGGGTTCGGCGTAGGGCACGATCAGCGGTTGCGCACCGGCCAGGCGGACGGCATCGAGGTACTTCTTGCCGGCGACGTGAAAGGGGTGCTCGCCGAGCATGCGGTTGCAGGCCGGCACCAGCACCACCGGCTTGGCCGGCAGGGCCGCCGGCACGGCCGACGCGAGGGTGGAAGGCGAAGTCATGTCGTTCATCCGAGGATGTCTCTCAGGCGGTACCAGGCCATGCCCAGCACCAGGGCGGGGGTGCGCAGCCAGCGTCCGCCGGGAAAGCCATGGTGCTTCAGGCGGGCAAAAACGTCAAAGCGCGAGGCGTCACCCTGCATCGCCTCGGCGACCAGCCGGCCGGCCAGCCCGGTCAGCGCAAGGCCGTGGCCGGAAAAGCCTTGCAGGTAGTACAGGTTGGAGCCCAGGCGGCCGAAATCCGGCGCGCGGTTCATCGTGATGTCGACGAAGCCGCCCCAGGCGTATTCGATGCCGGTCCCCGCCAGTTGCGGGAAGGTGCCGACCATGCGCTGGCGCATGCTGTCGGCGAGGTTGTGCGGCGTCATCGTGCTGTAGCTGACGCGCCCGCCGTAGAGCATGCGGTGGTCACTGGTCGGGCGGAAGTAGTCGAGCACGAAGTTGGTGTCGCACACCGCCGAGCGGCTGGGCACCAGCGAGTCGCACAGTGCCGGGTCGATGCGCTCGGAGCACACGATGTAGGTGCCGACCGGCATGATGCGCGTCTCGAGCCCCTCGGCCACGCCTTGCAGATAGACATTGCCGGCCAGCAGGGCCTGGCGGGCGCGAACCTCGCCCTGCGCCGTGGTCAGCCGCACGGCCGCACCCTGCTCGACCCGGGTGACCGGGCTGTTTTCGAACATCCGCACCCCGGCTTCTGCCGCGGCGCGGGCAATGCCCAGCGAGTACTTCAGCGGGTGCAGGTGGCCCGAGTGCGGGTCGTGGATGCCGCCCACATAGCGCGGGCTGGCGATCCAGCGGCGCACATCGGCCTCGCCGATGCGCGTGAACTCGTGGCCGTAGACCTCGGCCATGCGATCGGCCCACTCGGCCAGCTCGGCGGCCTTGCGGCGGGTGGTGGCCAGCCCAAGGTAGCCGTCGCGCCAATCGCAATCGATGCGGTGGGTGGCCATGCGCTCGCGGATCAGGTCGATCGCTTCGAGCGACATGGCCCAGATGCGCTTGGCGTCGTCCAGCCCCAGCTGTGACTCGATGGTTTCCTGGTCGCAGGCCAGCCCGTGGATGGCCTGCCCGCCGTTGCGCCCACTGGCACCCCAGGCCACCTCCTTGGCTTCCAGCAGCACCACCTGCAGCCCACGCTGCGCCAGTTCCAGCGCGGCGCTGAGGCCGGCGAGCCCCCCGCCGACCACGGCCACATCGCATTCGATGGCCCCCGTCAGTGCCGGATACCCTGGCCCACGCTGCACGGTGGCGGCGTAGTAGGAATCGCGGGCGAGATCGCGGTCGATGCTGAGGAAACTCATAGGTAGGCGCTAGGCATGCCCTCGGTTCGTGGATCGGCGTCGGCGGTGGGTTCAGGCCACGCGCTTGAGCGCGGTGGCCAGCGTGCCGACGATCTGGTCGATGTGCTGCCGCTCGATGATCAGCGGCGGCGACAGGGCGATGGTGTCGCCGGTGGTGCGGATCAGCAGGCCGGCGTTGAAGCAGTCGAGGAACACGTCGAACGCCCGCGCGGCCGGTGCGCCGGCGCGCGGTGACAGCTCGATGCCGCCCACCAGGCCGACGTTGCGGATGTCGATCACGCTGGGCAGGCCCTTGAGCGTGTGCAAGGCTTCGGCGAAGTAGCCCTGGAGTTCGGCGGCGCGGGTCAGCAGGCCCTCGTCCGCGTAGGTTTCCAACGTGGCCAGGCCAGCCGCGCAGGCCAAGGGGTGCGCCGAGTAGGTGTAGCCGTGAAAGAACTCGATCAGGTGCTCGGGGCCCTGCATGAAAGTGTCGTAGATGGACTGCCTGGCGATCACGGCGCCCATCGGCACGCAGCCGTTCGTCAGGCCCTTGGCGCAGGTGATCAGATCCGGCGTGACCCCGAAGGTCTGGGCGCCGAAGGCTGCACCGGTACGGCCGAAGCCGGTGATGACCTCGTCGAAGATCAGCAGGATGCCGTGCTTGTCGCAGATCTCGCGCAGCCTGTTCAGGTAGCCGACCGGCGGCACCAGCACGCCGGTCGAGCCGGCCACCGGCTCGACGATCACGGCGGCGATGGTCGACGCGTCGTGCAGCGCGACCAGGCGTTCCAGGTCTTCCGCCAGCTCGGCGCCATGGGCGGGTTGGCCGACGCTGAACGCGTTGCGGGCCGGATCATGGGTGTGGCGGATGTGGTCCACGCCACCCAGCATGGTGCCGAACATCTTGCGGTTGGCAACCATGCCACCCACCGAGATGCCACCGAAGTTCACGCCGTGGTAGCCGCGCTCGCGGCCGATCAGGCGGGTGCGCTGGCCTTCGCCGCGCACCCGGTGGTAGGCGAGGGCCATCTTCAACGCGGTCTCGACCGACTCGGAGCCCGAGTTGGTGAAGAAGACCTTGTTCATGCCGGCCGGCGCCAGCTCGGCCACCTTGTGGGCCAGCTCGAAGGCCTTCGGGTGGGCCATCTGGAACGGCGGCGCGTAGTCCATCTCGGCGGCCTGTTCGGCAATCGCCTGCACGATCTTCGGCCGTGCGTGGCCGGCGTTCACGCACCACAACCCGGCGACACCGTCGAGCACCTGGCGGCCATCGTCCGTCCAGTAGTGCATGCCGGAGGCCTTCTTGAACATGCGCGGCGCCTTCTTGAACTGGCGGTTCGCGGTGAAGGGCATCCAGTAGGCGTCGAGGGGCGTGTTCATCGTGGGGGCTCCGCGGCGATTCGCACCGCCGATAGGGAGAGAAGTCTAGTCAAACAGGCGCGCAATGTGCTTGCGCGATCTGCACGGGGCAACCCTGGTTCGCGCAACAAAGTGCGAAAAAGTCTGCGACACTCAGAACAATATGCGAGAAACCTCAAAACCACTGCAATTGGATGCGATCGACCGGCTCATTCTGGAGCAGTTGCAGGCCGACGGAAAACTCTCCAACGTGGAGTTGGCGCAGCGCGTCCACCTGTCCCCGTCGGCCTGCCTGCGGCGCGTCAAGCAGCTCGAGGACGAAGGCGTGATTTCGCAGTATGTGGCCCTGCTGAACCCGAAGGCCATCGGCCAGCACGGCACCAGCTTCACCATCATCAACCTCGAGAACATGAGCAACGCGCTGCTCGGCGCGTTCGAGCAGGCGGTGCGCGACGAGCCGCAGATCCTGGACTGCTACTACGTGGCAGGCTCGAACGACTACCTGATCCGCTTTGCCTACCGAGATGCGGAGGATCTGGAGCGCTTCCACACCGAGGTGTTGATGCGCCTGCCCGGCGTGGAGCGCTCCAACTCGATGCTGGTGCTGCGCACGGTCAAGAAGACGACGTCGCTGCCGCTCTGATCTGGGCTTGCTCGCGTTCGAGCTTGGCCAGCCGCCTCGCCTCGGGGTAGATCAGCGATTCTTCCAGCGCGATGTGCTCGCGGTAGAGCAGGCTGAAGACCTCGACCGCCTGGCGCAGGGTGTCGAAATCCACGCCGCCGATACCCTGGGCCAGCGCATCCACCTGCGGCCCGATCTCGCGCCAGTCCTCCTCGAGCCAACCATGGTCCTGCTGCAGCCGATGCACGTGCTGGATCAGGTCCACGTCGCCGCTGGCCAGCAGGTCGGGGAACACATGGCGCTCCTCCTCGGTGTGGTGGTGGTGGCCGACCTCGGCAAAGAAGCGCACCACCGACCGGGCGATCGCACGCAGCGGCGCGGTCGAACCGTCGCGCTCGACACCTCGCACCAACTGGTCCAACTGCTCCAGTGCCAGCATCAACTCCCGGTGGGTGGCCTCGAGTTCGTCCAGCGGGGGCATAGGGGGCACCGGGGCGCGCCCGGTTCGAAGGTTGTCGATGCGCATGGGGGTCTCCTGAGAGTGGGCACCCGGTGCCGGCGTACTGGCCCCACCCGCCGAGCAGGTGCTCGGCCGGCTTGGGGCGGCCCGGCGCTCGGCTGAGGGCCTGCCTATTGTTCTGGCGAGGTTCGCCGGCAGGTTGTCCAGGATCAAGCCGGCCGGAATGTGCCACGGATTCGTCGCTGGCATTTTTTGCTATCCGGAAAGCGGAGTTCGCATTGTGAAATCTTGGCGTGTTGCGCTGCAGCAGGATTTTTCAGTATGAAATCTCAGCTTTCGTATTGCGAAAGCAGATGTCTAACCCATTGATTTCATTGAAAACAAAATCGTGTCTTATATAAGACATAAGTCTTCACAGACTCCATCGAGCGGCGTAGGCTAGAGCCCAAGTTGTTCCTGTTTCCTCACCTGTCCATCTGCTCAAGGAGCCTGCCATGACCCAACTGACCCGCGACCAGCAAATTGCCGCACTCGAAAAGGACTGGGCCGAGAACCCGCGCTGGAAGGGCATCAAGCGCGGCTACACCGCCGCCGACGTCGTTCGCCTGCGCGGCTCGCTGAAGGTCGAGCACACGCTGGCCCAGCGTGGCGCGGAGAAGCTGTGGAACCTGGTCAACACCGAGCCCTTCATCAACTCCCTGGGCGCCCTGACCGGCAACCAGGCGATGCAGCAGGTCAAGGCCGGCCTGAAGGCCATCTACCTGTCGGGCTGGCAGGTCGCCGGTGATGCCAACAGCAACGGCGAGATGTACCCCGACCAGTCGTTGTATTCGGTGGACTCGGTGCCGAAGGTCGTCAAGAAGATCAACGCCACGTTCGCCCGCGCCGACCAGATCCAGTGGAGCGAGGGCAAGAACGACATCGACTACTTCGCCCCTATCGTGGCCGACGCGGAAGCCGGCTTCGGCGGCGTGCTGAACGCGTTCGAGCTGATGAAGGCCATGATCGAGGCGGGCGCCGCCGGCGTGCACTTCGAAGACCAGCTGGCCGCTGCCAAGAAGTGCGGCCACATGGGTGGCAAGGTGCTGGTGCCGACCCGTGAAGCCGTCGCCAAGCTGGTCGCGGCCCGCCTGGCTGCCGACGTGATGGGCACGCCCACCGTGCTGCTGGCCCGCACCGACGCCGAAGCCGGCGACCTGGTGACCAGCGACATCGACGACAACGACAAGCCCTTCTGCACCGGTGAGCGCACCGTCGAAGGCTTCTTTCGCACCCGCAACGGCCTGGATCAAGCCATCAGCCGTGGCCTGGCCTATGCCGAGTACGCCGACATGATCTGGTGCGAAACCGGCAAGCCGGACCTGGCCTTCGCCAAGGCCTTCGCCGACGCCATCCACGCCAAGTTCCCGGGCAAGCTGCTGGCCTACAACTGCTCGCCGTCGTTCAACTGGAAGAAGAATCTGGACGATGCGACCATCGCCAAGTTCCAGCGCGAACTGGGCGCCATGGGCTACAAGTACCAGTTCATCACGCTCGCCGGCATCCACAACATGTGGTACCACATGTTCGATCTGGCGCAGGACTACGTCGCCCGCGGCATGTCGGCCTACGTCGAGAAGGTTCAGGAGCCGGAATTCGCTGCTCGCGACCGCGGCTACACCTTCGTGTCG
>JADMKA010000014.1 GCA_018780145.1 Vitreoscilla sp.
GGTGGCGCCTATATGCCGATCACGGAGTGGCTCCAATATGCCGGTCGGTGACACTGGTATCACCAGGCCCGGGCGGCGGATGGAAAGCTGCGTCAGTTCTACGTCGGGCCCGATGACCCGCCGACACGAGAACTCATCGACCGCCACGCTGATCCAGCGGCCAAATCCGGCCGGGAACACCTGGTGCGCCTGTGTGGCGCCGCCAGCGCGCTGGGCTGCTACAGCATCATCCCGAAGCACGCCCGGGTTCTCGCCAGGCTGGCTGACCACGGGCTGTTTCGTGCCGGCGGCATCCTGGTCGGCACGCACGCCTACCTGGCCTACCAGAACCATTTCGGCGTTCGCTGGTCGGGCGGCGACACCACGGTCGACCCGGACTTCGCGCATCCTGGGAGGAACATATCGCTGGCCATGCCATCGGACATCTTGGTCGACATGCCGAGCGCCATCGAATCACTCAAGATGGGTTTCTTGCCTGTGAACGAGGGCACCCGGTACATCAAACAGGACGAGCCGGATTTCGACCTGGATTTCCTGACCTCGCGGCACAGAGACGGCGATGCGCCCGTCCAGGTGCCCCAGTTGAAGCTAGCGCTTCAGCCCTTGAAGTTCATGGAGTTCTCCATCGAGAACCCGATGCCGCTCGTCCTGCCCGCCAACAGCGGCCCCATCTTGGTCAACGTGCCCCAGCCGCCACGGTATGCGCTGGCCAAACTGCTGGTACATGCGGAACGCCGCACCAGCAACCCGCCCAAAGCCACCAAGGACCTCGAACAGGCGGCCACGCTCATCGACTACCTGAGCCGCAACCAAGCCACGCTGTTGCAGGAAGCCTGGGCCGATCTGCTCGCGCGTGGGCCCGGTTGGCGCTCACGGGCGAAGGAGGGGTTCCAGGCGCTCGGCAAGCACCATCCAGGCATCGAGTGCGCGATCGTGTTGCCGGGCTGACGGCGGGTCACTATGGGGCGGTGGCCGTGCGAGCCTGACGCCATCCACCACCGTTCAACCGTGGTAGCCGGCCTCGCTTTGGGACTTCAGTGCAAGCACCAGCACCAGCTCCTCGTCGTTCAGCACTGCATACAGAGCCACGTAACCCCTCGATCCGCGCCCGATGACCAGTTCGCGCAGTCCAGCATCGACGGGGCGCCCAATGTCCGGGTTTCTTTCGAGCAGGCCGATGGCCGACTGGATGTCGGCGAGCCGGCCTGCGATGTCGTCGACTGCATGCCCCAAGAGATGAGCCACGATGCGGTCGAAGTCGTCCGACACCTGGTCGGCGTACTCGACGCGGAACATCGCGTCAGCGCACCGCCGTCTTGCGGGCGCGCGGCGGCTTGGCCGGTTGCCCGGCGACCTTGGCCGACACGTAGCGCTGCATGTCCTCGAAAGGGACGGATCTGCCGGTGCGGGCAAACGCGGCCAACCTCTGCGTGGCCAGCGCGTGGAAGGCCGCCCGAGCCTCGACCTGCGCCGTCTTTTCGGCGACGGCTTCGAGAATGAAGCCGTGGGCCGACAAGCCAGATTGCTCAGCAGCGCTGACAACCCTCGCCTTCAGGTCGTCGGAGAGACGAATGGTGGTCGTGCTCACTGGCATCTCCTGCGTTCGCATCAACAGGCGAAAGAATGTAGCACATCTGTGCTACGGCGACACGCCGGGGCCCGACGCACCATGAGCCATCGTGGCCCGACGGCTCCGCCAATGGCCAGGACACAAAGAGCGCGTCGGTGATCTGGCCTCATATGTGGATCGGCGCCGACAACCAGGCGAAGTGGCCCTTGAGCCAGACATCCGCAAAGCCGTCGGTACGGCCGGCGCCGCTGCCGGTCGTGGTGACCCCGCGTTCGAAGCAGTAGTGCTCCGGGTCCGCCGGTTCGGCCACGCCGAGCACCCGGCACAGGTCGATGAAGTGGGCCTGCGCGTCGGCGCGCTCATTCAGGTCGTGGGCGGGCCCTCCGGGGCCCCACTTGCGGATGAATGCCTGTGCCTGCACGTTCCACGCCTCCCACGGCTTCTGATGGGAGGCGATTTCAACACGGCCAACACCGGGACTTCACAGCCCGCAACGCGCCGACGCTCAGCGCCCGAGGATGCCCTTGAGCAGATCCAGCGGGTTCGGCTTCTTCTCCTTGGCCGGCTCGGAGGCCACCGGGGCGGGCTCCTCGGCCATGCCACCGGCCCCGGGCATGCCGGGCATCTCGCCCATGCCGAGCATCGCGGTGGTCATCGACTTGACCCGCAGCTTGACGGCCCACTGCTGCTCCCAGGGCAGCTTGGGGTCGGTGGGGCGCGGCGGGTGGACCAGGTTCAGCTCCGAGCCGTAGGCGATCATGCGCAGCATCGCGCCCTCGCCGGCGAACACGCCGGGCGGCACCGTGCACTGGGTGGTGTCGGGCGACAGCAGCACCTTCTCCTTCAGCCATTTGTCGACCGCCGGGTTGGTCTGGTAATCCATCAGGCCGGAGCCGGTGTCGGGCAGCTCGCTGGAGGTCCAGAACACCATGTCCTGCGTGCCGCGGCCGGCCGAGCCCATGCCGGCGATGAAGTAGGCGCGCGCCGTCGGCAGCGCGGCCCAGCGCAGGTCGGTGGCACCGGCCTGGTCCTTCTGCTGCAGTTGGATCGCCGGCATCAGATCCTGCGCCGCAGGGATGCGGAAGCGGAAGCCCTCGGGCACGCCGCTGCCGCTGAAGGCATGCTCGCCGACCAGCGAGGCCTTGGCCGGCAGCATGCGGGCATCCTCCGGCTGCGGCCAGACCGGGCGGCCGGGGGCGCTGTGGGTGCCGCGCTGGGTGGCCCGCCGGCTGACGAAGAACTGCGCCATCTCGGTGGGCGACAGCTTGGCCATGTCCAGCACCTTGGGCTGGCCGGGGCGGATGGTGTTGCCGCAGCCCCAGTACATCAGCAGCCGGCCCTTGGGGCGCTCGTGGTCGTGCTCTTCGACGCGCTCATCGCCCGGCTCCGGCGGCGCCTTGCCGCTCACGGCTTTCGGCGCCTGCAGCTTCAAGGCTGGCGCCATGAAGCCCTCCGGCACGGCCTGCAGCGCCTCGTTGAGGTTGGGGTTTTGGCGCGTGTAGAGGGTGACGTCCAGCCAGCGGCCGGCACCGCCCGCCTGCGTGTTGCCGAAGCTGTTCTTCTGCGCGCCGCCGCCGCCGAACAGGCCGCCCAGCGCGGACATTGGGTTGGCGCCGGCACCGGCGCCCATGGGCATGCCGAAGCCGCTGTAGGTGGCCACATCCAGCCAGGCCTGGGAGACCGGCGGCTTGACGACCTGCGTGGTTTGCGCGGCCAGCGGGCTGGCCGCCAGGGCCAGCAGGCCCCAGACGGGAATGCGTTGCATCAGGAACCCTCCATCGCGGCAGCGGCGTGCCGCCCACCACCACGGTAGTCCAGGTGAAGCGGTCTCGTCTGTCCCCAGATCAAGCGGCGGGTTCGCCCGCCCGGCGGGTGGTGGCGCGTACCCGCGACACCGGGTGCCCCATCACCTGCGGGGCCGCACCAGTGCGGCGGCCCGCTTGGCCTGGGTGCGCGCCACCTCGACGTCCGCATCGTGCACCAGGGCCACACCCATGCGGCGCTTGACGAAGCTCTCGGGCTTGCCGAACAGGCGCAGGTCGGAGTTCGGCACGGCCAGGGCCTCGGCCACGCCGTCGAACACGATGCCGGCCGCGTCGACCCCGCCATAGATCACCGCGCTGGCGCCCGGGCTCTTCAGCGAGGTGTCGACCGGCAGGCCGAGGATGGCGCGCGCGTGCAACTCGAATTCGTTCTGCCACTGGGTGGCCATGGTCACCATGCCGGTGTCGTGCGGGCGCGGGCTGACCTCGCTGAACCAGACCTCGTCACCCTGGACGAACAGCTCGACGCCGAACAGGCCCTGCCCTCCGAGGTTGCCGGTGACGGCCGCGGCGATCTCCCGTGCCCGCTGCAACGCCACCGCCGACATCGGCTGCGGCTGCCAGCTCTCGACATAGTCGCCGCTCACTTGCACATGGCCGATGGGCTCGCAGAACTGCGTTTCGATGGCGCCGGAGGGCCGCTTCGCGCGCACTGTCAGCAGCGTGATCTCGTAGTCGAAATCGATGAAGCCCTCGACGATCACCCGGCCGTGGCTGACGCGGCCGCCGGCCATCGCATGGTCCCAGGCCTTCTGCACGTCGGCCGGGCCGTCGATCTTGCTCTGGCCCTTGCCCGAGCTGCTCATCACCGGCTTGACGACGCAGGGGTAGCCGATCCGCTCGTCGATGGCCGCCTGCAACTCGGCCAGCGAATCGCAGAAGCGGTAGGGGCTGGTCGGCAGGCCCAGGGTCTCGGCGGCCAGGCGGCGGATGCCCTCGCGGTCCATCGTCAGGCGCGCGGCGCGCGCGGTGGGGATCACGCGCACCACGCCTTCCGCCTCCAGCGCCTCCAGCACCGGGGTGGCGATGGCCTCGATCTCGGGCACCACCAGATCGGGCCGCTCGGTCTCGATCAGCGCCCGCAGCGCCGCCGGATCGCTCATCGCGATGGTGCGGGCGTGGTGCGCCACCTGCTGGCCGGGGGCGTTCTCGTAGCGGTCGACCGCGATGGTCTCGACCCCCAGGCGCTGCAGCGCGATCAGCACCTCCTTGCCCAGCTCGCCGGAGCCCAGCAGCATCACCCGCAGGGCGGAGGGGGAGAGCGGTGTACCGAGAGGCTTCATGGCGAAAGGATGCAAGCGGGTGAAGGTGCTGGCATTGTCGCCGCGCCGAGGCAGGGCGAGGCATCATGCCGCCATGGCCACCACCCCGACCCTCGCCGACCTGCGCCGCTACGCGATCGCGCGCAGCCTGTTCAAGCCCACCACCCTGCCGCGCGCGATCGAGCGCCTGGGTTTCGTGCAGGCCGACCCGATCCGTGCCCCGGCACGCGCACAGGACCTGACCCTGCGCCACCGCGTCGCCGGCTACACCGCGGGCGATCTGGAGCGGCGTTACCCGAAGCTGGCGATCGAAGAAGACTTCTTCGTCAACTACGGCTTCCTGCCGCGCCACCATGCCGCGCTGATGCACCCGCGCTCGCCGCGCACAGAGTGGACGGCCGCACGCTGGAAGCAGGCGCACGAGGTGCTGGCTTTCGTGCGCGAGCGCGGCGCGGTGCACCCGCGCGAGGTGGATGCGCACTTTGCGCACGGCAAGACGCGCAACTGGTTCGGCGGATCGTCCAACGCCAGCACGCAGTTGCTCGACGGCATGCACTACCGCGGCCTGCTGCGCGTGGCGCGGCGCGACTCGGGCACCCGCGTGTATGCGGCCAACGAGCTGCCGGAGCCACCGTCCGAGATCGCCGAGATCCATGCGCGGCTCGACGCGCTGGTGGACCTGGTGGTCGCCAAGTACGCCCCGCTGCCGGCCGCCACGCTGGGCCAGTTGCTCAGCCACCTGGGCGGCGGCGCACCGCAGTGGCGGGCCGAGCGCACCGGCACCTTGCAACGCGCCAGGGAGCGGCTCGCCCAGGCCCGGGTGGACGGCGTGGACTGGTACTGGCCGGCCGGCGAGAACCCGCGCTCCCGGCGCCATGCCGTGCCGGATCGGGTGCACCTGCTCGCACCGTTCGACCCGGTGGTCTGGGACCGGCGCCGTTTCGAGCACTTCTGGGGCTGGGCCTACCGCTTCGAGGCCTACACGCCGGCACCGAAGCGCCAGCTCGGCTACTACGCGCTGCCGCTGCTGTGGCGCGACGAGGTCATCGGCTGGGCCAATGCCTCGGTCGCCGACGGCCGCCTGCGGGTGGACTTCGGCTACGTCAGCGGCCGCGCGCCGCGCGACCCGGCCTTCCGCCAGGCGCTGGCCGACGAGCGCGAGCGGCTGGCCCGGTTCCTCGGCATCGACCCCTAGTCAGCGCGCGGGCAACGGCCGCTGGCCCAGCGCCAGCACCGCGCCAATGGCCAGCACACCCGCGCTGAGCAGCAGCCCGCGCGCCAGCCCGCCGGGCCCGTCGGCCACCTGCCCCACCCCGCTCGGGCCGATGATCTGGCCGGCCGCGAAGACGATGGTGAAGGCCGAGATGCCCGAGGCCCAGGCGGCCGGCGGCAGGTTGTGCCGCACCAGCGCCGTGGTCGAGGCCACCACCGACAGGAACACCGCGCCGAACAGCGCCCCGGACGCGAACACCGCCACCGGGTGCGGGCTGAGCACCGGCAACGCCGTCGCCACCGCCAGCAGGCCGTTCAACCAGGCCATCGGCACGCCGCCCCGGTGCCGTTGCAGCAGACCGGCCCACAGCCATGACGAGGCCACCACGCCGCAGCCGAGCAGCGCGTAGAAGCCGGCGATCACCCCGCTGCCCAGGCCCTGCTCGCGCAACAACGTGACGATGAAGGTCATGTAGCCGATGTAGCCCAGGCCGAAGCACAGGTAGCCCGCCAGGCCGAAGGCCAGCGACCGCAGGGGCGCCGGGCCGCGGGCGCTGGCCGTGGGGGCCGGGGCCGACAAGGCCCGCGTGCCGCGCGCGCACAGCGCGTTGGCCACGCTGGCCCCCACGGCCAGCAGCCCCCAGGCACCGCGCCAGCCAACGCTGCCCGCGTTGTCCAGCCAGGGCGGCAACAACACCGCACAGGCCACGATGCCCAACCCGGTGCCGCCGTAGTACAGGCCCAGCACGAGGCCGGCGCGCCCGCCGCTGGCGGGGTTGGCCGCCAGGCGCGCCGCCAACAGGCCGCCGCCGACGAAGCTGGCCGCGCTGGCCAGGCCGGCGAGGAACCGCAGCGCATACAGCGTGGCGTCGCCGGGCGCCAGCCCGTGCAAGGCCAGCGCCACGGCCGCCACCCAGCCACCAGCGAGCATCAATCGCCGCGCATCCCAACGGGCCAGCGCGCGCGGCATGGCCAGCGCGCCGGCCAGGTAGCCGGCCGCATTGACCGTGTTCATCGTGCCGGCAGTCAGGTAGCTCCAGCCCAGATCGGCGCGCATCGGCGGCAGCAGCAGTGCGTACGAGAAGCGCGCCAGGCCCAGCGACACGGCGGCCGCCAGCGCCAGGGCGAACGCGGTGCGCAAGGGATCCGGCCGGGTACTCACCGGGCCAGACCTGTCAGGCGGGCAGCGACCTCGGCGAAGCCCTGGCCGCGCTCGGCCTGCGTCACGTAGCGCGGCCGGATCTGCAGGTCGGCCCAGAAGCGCGCGATGTTGGCCACCCCCACCGACAACGGCAGGCGCTCGAACATCAGCTGGTCGTTGGTCGAGTCGCCGACGTACAGCCACGCGTGCGGCACCAGACCGCCCAGCCCCAGCTCGGCCACGGCCCACTGCGCCGCTGTCCACTTGGTGTGCTGGCCGATCCAGCCGTTGACGTGGATCGAGCTCACCGTGGCCACCAGGCCGTGCGCCCGCATCAGCGCCAGGACGCGTTCGATCTGCGCCGCGCCGAGGTGGGCGAACTCGCTGTGGTCGACCGCGATGTCGGTCAAGCGGCCGGCACTGTCGCGCGCCAGCGTGGCACCGGGCACCTCGCGCAGCACGGCCTCGGCGCAGGCCCGCAGGCGGCCCAGGTTGGCCGCGCGTTCGTCGTGTGGTTGGGCGAAATCACGGCGCAGGCCGCCCGCGGCATCGCGGCGCAGCATCACGCCACCGTTCTCGGCCACGATCGCGGCCACCGGCCAGGCGAGCGCGAACGGCTCGCTCCAGCCCGCCGGCCGGCCGGTGATCGCCATGACAGGGATGTTCGCGCGGGCCAGTGCCTGCAGCGCGGCCAGTGCCTCGGGCTCGATGGCGCCGTCGCGGGTCAGCGTGTCGTCGATGTCGGTGAACACGCCGCGCACGCCGGCCAGTTCGGCCGCCGTCACCTGGCGCCAGGGCGTGGCGCCGGGGGGCAAAGCGGGTGCAGGCTGCATGCGCGCCAGTGTCCCATGGTGGCATGCTGAAATCGGCCGATGACGACGCCGCCCGCGTTCGGCCGTGGCCTGCTGCCCCTGTGGCCGCTGGACCCGGCCATCACCTACCTGAACCACGGCACCGTGGGGGCCACGCCGCACGCGGTGCTGGCTGCGCAGCAAGCCCTGCGCGACGAGATCGAGCGCCAGCCCGCGCGCTTCCTGCTGCGCGAGCTGACCCCCATCGGCCGGCCCGACGAGTCGCCCGACCGCGCGTTGCCCGGCGGCCCGCGCCAGCGCCTGCGCGCCGCAGCCGCCGCGCTGGCGCCCCGGCTGGGCGTGGCCGGCGAGGACCTGGTGTTCGTCGACAACGCCACCGCCGGCGCCAACGCGGTGCTCGGCTCGTTCCCGCTGGGCCCGGGCGACGAGGTGCTGGTGACCGACCGCAGCTATGGCGCGGTGGTTCGCGCGGCCATGCACCACGCGGCGCGTGCCGGGGCCTGCGTGCGCACGGTGCACCTGCCGTTCCCGGTGGCCAGCGCCGAGCCGCTGGTCGACGCGCTGGCGGCCGCCCTGACCCCGCGCACCCGGCTCGCCGTGCTGGACCACGTGGCCCCGGAGACCGCGCTGGTGATGCCACTGGCCGCGATGGCCGCCGCCTGCCGGGCGCACGGCGTCGCGGTGCTGGCCGATGGGGCGCATGCACCCGGCGCGCTGGCGCTGGACATCCCGGCGCTGGGTGTCGACTACTACACCGCCAACCTGCACAAATGGGCCTTCTCGCCACGCAGCGCCGCCATCCTGTGGGCGGCGCCCGAACGCCGCGAGGGCCTGCACCCGCCGGTGATCAGCTGGGGCGCGGGCGGCGGCTGGCTGGCCGAGTTCGACTGGATCGGCACCCGCGACCCCACCCCCCTTCTTTGTGCGCCGGCAGGCTGGCGCTTCATCGACGAGGCGCTCGGCGGCACCGCTGCGCTGTGGGCGCACAACCACGCGCTGGCCTGGGACACCGCGGTGCGCCTCAGTGCACGCTGGGGCCAGCGCTGGATCACGCCGCGGTCCATGGTGGGCAGCATGGTCACGATCCCGCTCCCGCCGGCGCTGGGGGCCACGCCGGCCGATGCGGCGGCGCTGAAAAACGGGCTGCTGGCCGACGACGGCATCGAGGCCCAGATCCTGTCGATCGACGGCGCCCTGTGGTGGCGCCTGTCGGCCCAGGCCTACAACGACGCCGACGATGTGGAGCGCTTCACACAGGCCCTGGCACAACGGCGGGCAGGCGGCTAGAATCTGCCCCTCGTTCCGAGGAGCGTTGCAAGGCCTTCCCCCGCGGAAGCCCCAGGCTCGGAACACTTCATTTGCAACGGCGCTCACCCGCACCGATGGTGTCGTGGGTGATGCGTGGCCTGTCCAGACCCCGCGTCCTTTCGCCGCCCCTGTGCGGGTCGAACCCTTTGTCCGACGACCGGAGACCCTTTCATGAACGCAGCCGTTCTCAAGCCCACCGCCGACCACGCCGTGGCCGACCTTTCGCTGGCCGCCTGGGGCCGCAAGGAAATCAAGATCGCCGAGACCGAGATGCCCGGCCTGATGGCGATCCGCGAGGAATTCGCTGCCAGCCAGCCGCTGAAGGGCGCGCGCGTCACCGGCTCGCTGCACATGACCATCCAGACCGCCGTGCTGGTCGAGACCCTGCAGGCGCTCGGCGCCACCGTGCGCTGGGCCTCGTGCAACATTTTTTCCACGCAGGATCACGCCGCCGCCGCCCTGGTGGCCACCGGCACCCCGGTGTTCGCCTACAAGGGCGAGACGCTGAAGGACTACTGGGACTACACCCACCGCATCTTCGATTTCGGCCCGGCCTTCACCGAGGGCGAAGGCCCGAACATGATCCTGGACGACGGCGGCGACGCCACGCTGCTGATGCACCTGGGCCAGCGCGCCGAGAAGGACATCTCGCTGCTGGCCCACCCGGGCAGCGAGGAGGAGCGCGAGCTGTTCGCCGCGATCAAGGCCAAGCTGGCGGTGGACGCCAGCTGGTACAGCCGCAAGAGCAAGGCCATCATCGGCGTGACCGAGGAAACCACCACCGGCGTGCACCGCCTGAACGAGATGAGCGCCGCCGGCACGCTGCTGTTCCGTGCCATCAACGTCAACGACTCCGTCACCAAGAGCAAGTTCGACAACCTGTACGGCTGCCGCGAGAGCCTGGTCGACGGCATCAAGCGCGCGACCGACGTGATGATCGCCGGCAAGGTGGCCCTGGTGGCCGGCTACGGCGACGTGGGCAAGGGCTCGGCGCAGGCACTGCGCGCGCTGTCGGCCCAGGTCTGGGTGACCGAGATCGACCCGATCAATGCACTGCAGGCCGCGATGGAAGGCTACCGCGTGGTCACCATGGACTACGCCGCGAGCCGGGCCGACATCTTCGTCACCGCCACCGGCAACAAGAGCGTGATCACCCACGGTCACATGGCGAAGATGAAGGACCAGGCCATCGTCTGCAACATCGGCCACTTCGA
>JADMKA010000271.1 GCA_018780145.1 Vitreoscilla sp.
CAGCGAACGGAGCGAGTTCTGCGCGCGACCCCGGCCCGAGCATCGCAACGAAGTCGGCGCGCAGCGCCGACCGCGGAACCGTGAGCCCCTGCCGGGTGCCCCCTGCCGCGACGTGCCGAACCTTCGACCACGAACGACCGCTCAGGGCAGATTGCGGAAGGTTGAGATTCCATCAATGCGAGAGATTCCAGGTTCATTTCAGCTCCCGCAATCGGGCAGCACGCGCCCGCCGGGCGCACAGAGGTTCTTGTCGAACCAGATCTCGTAAGTGTCGGTGGAAGGGCGGGCGTTGCGCAGCCACGCCAGATCGGCCTCGGCGCCCACCGCTCTTGCCAGCGCCTGCTGGCACCAGCGCGCCAGGTCCGGGTCGCTCCCGCCCTGGCTGCGCAGGCCGGGCCGGGCCGGAGCGCGCGCCTCGCCGGTCACCTCGATCGGCGGGGTCACGTAGCCGGCCTCGGCCAGTTGCCGGGCCAGCCGGTCGGCGATGGGGCGCTGGCGCTCGTTGGCGATCTGCAGGTAGGCCACCGGGCGCAGGCTGAAGCTGCGCTGCAGCAGGGTGCCGACCCGGCCCGCCGCGTCGCGGCTGGCGGCCTGGCCAGGGGCGGCCGCCAGGTCGGCCAGCAGGCCTTGCACGCCGGCGCGGCTCTCGCGCAGCGAGGCCGGGCTGGCACGCTCCAGCAGGGCCAGCGTGCTGGCCAGGCCGAGGCGCGTGGACTCGGCATCCGGTGCATCGCGCAGCGCCTTGCGGGCCTGGTCCACCAGCATCGGCAGGGCCTCGGCGGCGCCGACCGGCTCAAGCGTCAGCGTGGAGGTGGCGGACAGCCGGCTGTCGCGGGCACTGCTGAACACCGCCAGGCTGCGCTCGCGTGCGAGCTCGGCGACCGCGGCGGGCGGCGGCATGCGTGGCAGGGGCGTGCTGACCCGGTCGGGCGTGGGCCTGGCGGGCGGGCCGGAGCTGGGGCCACCGCTGCTTGGCGGCACCGTGGGTGTTGGGGTGGCGGCCTCGGCAGGGCGGGTGACCGCTGGGGAGCTGTCGCGCTGATTCAGCAACGCCAGCTGATCGCGGGCGATGAGGCGTTGGGCGCTGCTGTCGAGCCGGTCCGCATCGGCCAGGGCCTGCTCGAAATGGCTGCGTGCGTCGTTGCGCAACGCCAGCAGCACCTCGCCACTGGGTGGTGGGCTGCCGCGCAGCATCAGCTGGGCATACAGGTGGCCGAGAAAGTAGTGCGCCGGTGCCAGGCGGGCGTCCAGCGCCAGCGCGTTGGCGTACTCGGACTGGGCCCGCTCCAGCCGCGGCGGGCTGGCGAAGTGCTCGTCGATGCCACGACCCAGGTGGCCCAGCGCTTCGCGCTGGTTGAAGCGCTGCCAGCCGTAGGCTCCCAGGCCGGCCACACCGACGGCGCCCGCTGCACCGGCGGCCCACACCAGCCATTGCCGGCGGCGCCGCTGCGCGAGGCTGTCTTCGGCCGCCTGCCGGGCCGCCGCCGCCCGGGCATCGGCCGAGCCGGGGGGGCCGCCACTGGCCTGCGCCAGGCGCTGGCGAACCTGGGCCACCACATGCTGGCAGGCCACGTCGTCCGGGTCGCCATCCCAGCCCAGCATGTCCAGCGTGTGCAGGGTACCGAAGCCCAGCGGCAGGTCGACCTCGGCGATGCGCACCGGCAGCAGCTTCTGCATGTCGCGGGCGCGGCTGGATTCGTCGCGCACGAAATCCGAGCGCACCGAGGCGGCGGACCAGAGCACCAGGGCCAGCGGCGCGTCGCGCAACTGCTGTTCGATCTCGCTGGCGAAGTCGCCGCCGCCGGTGAGCTCGCGGTCCCACCAGACGTCGATGCCGCGCGCCTCCAGCACCTCGGCCAGCGCGTGCGCGGTGTCGCGGTCTTCTCGGGCGTAGCTGATGAACAGGTCGGGCATGGTGCGGCGCGCAGGGGCGGGCGCCGCCAGCATCGCCGCAAACAGGGCCCGGGGCAAGGCCCCAGAATCGGTGCCCGCCGCGGATCAGACCGGCAGGCCGGCCGTGGCCTCGACGCCGATCCAGCGCGCCGCTTCGGCCTCGCTCATCGGCGGGGCGAACAGGTAGCCCTGGCCGAGCCGGCAGCCCATGGCCCGCAGCGCGGCGGCCTGGGCCGGGGTCTCGATGCCTTCGGCGATCACCTCCACCTCCAGCGCGTCGCCGATGGCCACGATGGCCCGGGCGATGGCGTCGCCATGCGCCGCACCGGAGAGGTTGCGCACGAAGGCGCGGTCGATCTTCAGCGTGGTGATGGGAAAGCTGTCGAGGTAGGCCAGCGACGAATAGCCGGTGCCGAAGTCGTCGATGGCCAGCCCGAAGCCGGCCTGGCGCAGGTGGTGCAGGCGGGCCAGCATGGTGTCGGAGCGGTCGACCAGCAGGGTCTCGGTCAGTTCGAGCTCGACCGCCCCAGGCGGCAGGCCGCTGCTGCGCAGCACCTGGCACAGGCGCTCGACCGCGTCCACGCTGGCCAGTTGGCGCGCCGACAGGTTGACCGACAGCCGCAGCGCCGGCCGCGCCTTGCGCCAAAGCACCAGGCGCTTGCAACTCTCACTGAGCACCCACTCGCCGAGCGGCACGATCATGCCGTTGGCCTCGGCAATGGGAATGAACTCGGCCGGGCCGACCGGGCCCAGCGTGGGGTGCTGCCAGCGCAACAGGGCCTCGAAGCCGAGCACCGTGGCGCGCTGGCCGGCCGCGCCGTCCGGCGGGATGGCCACCTGCGGCTGGAAGGCGAGGTGGAACTGGCCGGCGTCCAGCGCGCTGCGCAGGGTCTGCTCGATCTGCTGGTGCCGGCTGGGCGGCTCGTCTCCGCCGGCGTGGTGCAGGCAGTAGGCGTTCTTGCCGCCTTGCTTGGCCCGGTACATGGCGCCATCCGCATGCCGCATCAGGCTGTCGCGGTCGTCGGCGTCGTCGGGGTACAGGCAGGCGCCGATGCTGGCGGAGACATAGGCGGTGCGGTCCCCCAGCCGATAGGGCGCGGCCACCACCTCGACCAGCTTGGCGGCCACCGCCTCGACCTGCGCGGCATGGCCGTTGTCGTCGATGATGACGGCGAACTCGTCGCCACCCAGCCGGCACACGCCGTCGCTGCGGCGCAGGGTCTCGGTCAGGCGGCGCCCGACCTCGCGCAGCATCTCGTCGCCGCGGTCGTGGCCCAGGCTGTCGTTGACCTGCTTGAAGCCGTCCAGGTCGATGTAGATCAGCGCGCAGCTGCCACCGTCGCGGGCGGCACGGCCGACGGCGGCATCGATCCGCTCGCGGAAGTAGTGGCGGTTGTGCAGGCCGGTGACGTTGTCGAAGTAGGCCAGGTCGTTCAAGCGCACCTCGGCCTGGCGGCGTTGAGACAGCTCGTGGTTGAGCCGCTCGTCGCGCTGCTGAAGCTGGGCCATCATCTGGTTGAAGCCGCGGGCCAGGGCGTCCACCTCGCGGCTGCCACCGGCGGGGGCGCGCAGGCGGAAATCCTGCTCGCGGCTGACGCGCTCGGTGATGTCGACCAGCCGGGTCAGCGGCCCGGCCACCCGCGCGGCCACACGCCGCCAGAGCGGGATCGACAGGCCGAACGCCAAGGCCGCGGCGAGCACGCTGAAGGCCAGGGTGCCGGCGAGCGCACGGTAGGTCGAGGCCAGGCCGACCTCCATCGCCAGCGTACCGACGGTCTCGCCGTGCAACAGGATGGGCCGGTACAGCACGGCGCCGCACCAGCGCAGCTCCCAGCCGCGGCCGGCCGGGCTGAGGCGGTGGCAATCGGCGCTGGTGGTCCGGGGCGAGTAGGCTCCCAGCACGCGGCCGCCGGGCACGAAGATGCGGGCCTGCAGCACGTCCGGCGAGGCGGCCAGCGAGGCCAGGATCTCGTTGGCCTCGGTCTCGTTGCCGAAGGTCACCGCCGCCGCGCTGTTGGCACCGATGATCTCGGCCTCGGTGGTCATGCTGGTTTCCAGCGTCTGGCGCCGGTTGGCGATTTCGTGCGCCACCATGCCGAGCGCGAACACGGTGAGCACCAGCCCGGTCAGCACCATGCCCAGCGACGTGATCTGCCGCTGGATGGATCGGTTGCGAGCCCGGGCGCGCATGCGCCTACAAGCCCCCCGCCACGTAGCTGGCGAGCTTCAGCATGCGGGCGCTGAAGTTCAGGTTGGCGCGCCGGGCGACCCTCAGGTTGACCTCGAAGCCCAACCGCAACTCGCGCTTGTGGATCTCGATCATCATGCCCTTGTCGGCGAGACCGTCGCCGTCGGTGATGGTCAGCACCGCGGTGCCAGCCAGACGGTTGAGCACCTCGTCCGCCTGGGCGCGCTGGCTGTCGTCGACATAGAGCGCGTGGCAGCCGCCGAGTGCATCGCGCGGGCCGACGCGGCGCACGGTGATGTGCAAGCCGTTGAGCACCTGCTTGCCCTCCAGGCGCGCCAGCTGGTCGTCCAGCGGCGTGCGGCCCAGCACGCAGAGGTGGAAGGGCTCCTCGGGCGGCACGGGCCACTGGGTGAACTGGATGAAATTGAACAGGTAGGCGGCCTTCAGCGCGCGTTCGTCCGCCTGGGCGAATGCGGGCCGGGCGGCCAGCGACAACAGCGTGGCCAGCCAGACGGCCGATGTCTTGCGGGCCAGGCTCATCGGAAGCTTCCGGTGAGCTCGATCCAGGCCGAGCGCTGGCGGCGCCCGGTCGGTGGGTCGTAGTAGAACTCGTCGAGCGAGCGCTCGCGCTGGTTGAGCAGGTTGCGCCAGCCCACCCGCAGGTCCAGGCCAGGCAGTGCATTGCGCGAGACCACGGTCAGGTCCAGCAGGCTGCGGGGCGGCACGCGGCCGTTGCTGTTCAGGTAGGCGCCGGTGTGGCGCAGCGCCAGGCTGGCGCGCAGCGCCTCGCCGGCCAACGGCACCGAGGCCTGCAGCTTGGCCACCCGGCGGGGGGCGTACTGCAGCGGCTCCTCGCCATTGATGTCGGTGCGCTGCCAGGCGTGGCTGCCGCGCAGCAGCCAGCCGCGCCACTGCCACTCGGCCTCCAGCTCGAGCCCGCGGCCACGGATCTGGCTGGCCCCGGGCGGTGGCTCGACAAGGTCGGCGACCCGGTAGCGGTACACGCTGCCGAGCACGCGAAGGCCCTCGCGCCGGTACTCGGCGACGCCTTCGCTGGTGGTGACCTGCTCGTCGGGCAGGTCGGGCGTTTGGCCGAAGCTGCGCTCCGAGGTCGAGGCGAATCGCGTCGCCCGGCCTTGCGAGACTTTCAGGGCCCAATCGGGGGCCGGTTCCCAGACCATGGCCGCCCGCGGGCTCCAGGTCCACGGCGAAAAACTGCGCCGGTCGGCCCGCAGGCCGGCGGTGGCACGCCAGACCGGGGTCAGGCTGATCTCGTCCTCGGCCGACAGGCCTATGCTTCGGCGCCGCTCGTTCAGCCGCACGCGGCTGCCGTCGTAGTCGATGTAGTCGTAGGACAGCACCGGGTCGTACCGTGCACGGGCGCCCAGGACCAGACGGTGGCCGTCCAGGCCGTCGTAGCCGAACTGGGTGTCCAGCGACCACCAGGCGCCGCTGTTGGCCAGCCGTGCCGTACCCAGCTCGGTGTCGTCGTCGCCATCGCGGTAGGCATAGCGGCCCGCCTGCAGGCGCAACGACGAGCGCCAGTTCTCGGCGGGCTGGCCGTCGTGTCCCAGCGAGACCAGCTCGTTGCGGTCCAGGTAGGTGAAGTACCAGTCCGGGCGGTAGTCGGTCAGCACCTTGCGCTGCGAGCTCATGGCCTGCAGGCTGAAGCCCTCCCATTGGCCCTTGAAGAACACGCGCTGGTCGTGCGCGGTGCTGTAGTCGAAGAGGTCGCCGATTTCGGCCGAGGGCAAGGCCTCGTTGGCGTGCACGCTGGCCGACAGCAGCCATTCGGCGCCATTGGGCAGGCGTTGGCCCCAGCTGACCCGGGTTTCGCGCTCGTTCCAATCGCCGATCGAGACGCTGGCGCGCACACCGTCGACGTCGCGCCCGCGCTGGGTGACGACGTTGATGACTCCGAGGAAAGCGTTGTTGCCGTACATGGCCGATCCGCCGCCCGGAGCGTACTCGATGCGGTCGATCAGGTTGACGTCGATCAGCGCGTCGTGGCCCAGATAGAGCTGGTCGTACAGGTTGTCGACCGCCGGGACGCCGTCGATCAACAGCAGCACGCGGCCGGCCAGGCTCTGCGGGCCGCCGATGCCACGTGCGCCGAGGAACACGTAGTCCAGCGAATGGCTGACGTGCAGCCCGCGCATCTGGTCCAGCACCTCACCGAAGGTGCGCAGGCCGAAGATGCGGATGTCTTCGGCCGTCAGCACGGTGACGGCCGACGCGGCGTCGGTGACCTGGCGGGCGAAACGGGCGGCACTGACCACCTCGGTGTCAAGCAGGCGCTCGAGCGGGAGGTCGGTCAGTTCGTCGGCCGTGGCAACGCCGGCCCCCCCTGTCAGCGTCAGGGCCAGCAGAGCGAGCAGGCGGATTCGGGGGAGGTACTTCGACATCGTGAGCCAGGCGATCCGTGCGCGAACCGGGTTCGCACACCTTGCCCCATTGTCATGGCAGGCCGGCAGGCCAGTCGCAGGAACTGCGGGTCCTGCACCCCGCTGTTCGCGCCTGGGTTGCTGAGGGATGCCAGGAAAGGGAGCCTCTCAGGCCGCTGGCTTCGCCCAAGCAGGCTGCCAGTCAGCATGGAAGCAACTGACTTCCGATGCGCCTGGCGTAGCGGCCATTCAGGCGGCCCCGTCGCCAGACGAATCCCAGCATTCCGCCAGGAACTGTTCGTACTGGCTGTCCTCGGGTTCGACCCTGTTCAACCTGGCATCTGCTTGCTGCGTGTCAAGGGCAGCCTGACCACCGATCTGTAGGCACTTCCTGGTAGCCGACCTGGCAGCTTCTACATCGTGCAGCAAGAAGCAGGCGTAGCCCATGTTGCCCAAGACCATACCGCGATCACCATCGGCACAGACCGCCAGGGCACGCTGCAAGTCTGAAACGGCGCGGGTCAGCAGGGCATCTCTCGCAGCAGCGTCGCCCCATCGCTGCTTGGCCAGTTGAATTCTGCCGAATCCGGCACCGTTCAAAGCTTGTGCCACCTGTCCGCACACAGCGGGTGAGTCGTCCTTGCCGAAACGTGTGTCGATCTCGTCGTAAACGGCGATCTCGTCGTCGGTCTTGCCCAGCGTGCCCAGCCTGAAACCCTTGTTGAAATGCGCTTTCGCCAATTGTTCGCGCACAGCGGGCGAGTCGTCCTTTCCGAAACGCTGGTCGATGTCGACGTAGACGGCGATCTCGTCGTCGGGCTTGCCCTGCTTGCCGACCCTGAAGCCCTTGTTGACAAGCGCCTTCGCCACCTGCTCGCGCAAGGCGAGCGAGTCGTCCTTGCCGAAGCGCCGGTCGATGTCGTCGTAGACGGCGATCTCGTCGTCGGACCTTCCCTGCGTGCCCAGCCTGTAGCCCTTGTTGACAAGCGCCTTCGCCACAAGCTCGCGCAAAGCTGGCGAGTCGTCCTTGCCGAAACGCCGGTCGATGTCGTCGTAGACGGCGACATCGTCGTCGGACTTGCCCTGCGTGCCCAGTCTGACGCCCTTGTTGAAAAGCGCGCTCGCCACATGTTCGCGCACGGCGGGCAAGTCGTCCTTGCCGAAACGCCGGTCGATGTCGTCGTAGACGGCGATCTCGTCGTCGGGCTTGCCCTGCGCGCCCAGCCTGAAGCCCTTGTTGAAAAGCGCCTTCACCACCTGTTCGCGCACGGCGGGCGAGTCGTCCTTGCCGAAACGCCGGTCCATGTCGTCGTAGACAGCGATCTCGTCGTCGGGTCTGCCCTGCGTGCTCAGCCTGATGGCCTTGTTGAAGAGTGCCTTCGCCACCAGTTCGCGCACAGCGGGCGACTCGTCCTTGCCGAAGCGCCGGTCGATGTCGTCGTAGACGGCGATCGCGTCGTCGGATTGGCCCATTGCAGCCAGCGTGGCACCTTTGGCGAACAGCGAGCGAGCCTTGGCATAGGGTGTCGCGTCCTCCGCAAGAAGCGCCCAACCGGATTCAAATGAGGCGAGCGCGGAGGCGTAGTTGGCTTGAGCAAAGGCGTCGAGGCCACGCGCGTAGTGGTCCTCTGCAGTGAACTCTGCCTCCGGCTTGTGACGCAGGGCCTCGCTCTCCTTGCGAACGATCTCGGTCGCTTCGCGCATCGCCTCGGCGTTTTCGGACGGGCCTGCCTTTTTGTCAGCGCGGTCCAGAACACGTTGCCCCGCCTTTTCAATGGCGTCCTCGGCCGTCCGTGCCTTGATGGCAACTCTCTGACTGTGATCGTCAATGGCGGTCTCTGACTTCTTGGCCGCATCGGTCAATCGCTGGATCTGGTTCTGAAGTTCTTTCAGGTTCTCATCGAACCAGAACTTGGCTGCTTCACGCGCCTCTTCTTTCGCTCGTGCCCTGACGCTGAAGTAGCCGATGAAGCCACCCACGAAGACCAGCACCGTGATGCCGATGCCTACCATGGCAACCACGTTCCCCACCCACGTGGTATGAGATCCCAGCATGGTGGCCAGCGTGGCGAAATCGGCCAAGCGCTTGTCTGACGATTCGACGCTGGCCTGCAGGATCTGCTTTTGGAGCGCCAGGTCCCGCTCAAGGGCTTCCAACCGTACCTGAACCTTCGGCCCCTCAGCCCGCCGAGCGCTGCCAGCATCGGCGGCGGCGGCGGCGGCCGTCGCGGCCACGAACATCACCAAGCCCGCTACCAACCTGGACGCCAGAACATGGAGCTTGTTCATGTGGCACGCTCGCCTCCTTGGCGCATTCTGCACGAGCACCGGCCAGGTAGACCACCCCTGAAGAAGACCGCGCCGGGCCGCCAGGTGTTGCTCTGGCGGGTCCGGCGCGGCGCGGCGAGGTCAGGTCAGGCTCGGGGCGTCAGCGCACGCGGCCCGCCTTCCACGCGTTCAGCAGCGTGTCGTAGGCGATGGTCTCGCCCTTGGGCTTCTCGTTGGCCAGCTTGGCCCACGGGGCACCCTTGTCGGACAGCCACTTCTTCGGGTCTTCCTTCTTGTTCAGCTTGGGTGCGCAGGTGGACATGCCGGCACGCTCCAGCCGGGCCAGCACGTCGTCCATCTCCTTGGCCAGGTTGTCCATCGCGCCTTGCGGCGTCTTCTCGCCGGTCACCGCCTGCGCCACGTTCTTCCACCACAGCTGGGCCAGCTTCGGGTAGTCGGGCACGTTGGTGCCGGTGGGCGTCCAGGCCACGCGCGCCGGGCTGCGGTAGAACTCCACCAAGCCCCCGAGCTTGGGTGCCATGTCCGTCATGGCCTTGCTCTGGATGTCGCTCTCGCGGATCGGCGTCAGGCCGACGATGGTCTTCTTGAGCGAGGTGGTCTTGGCGGTCACGAACTGCGCGTAGAGCCAGGCGGCGGCGGTCTTGTTCTCGTCGTGCTTCTCGAAGAAGGTCCACGAGCCCACGTCCTGGTAGCCGTTCTGCATGCCCTGCTTCCAGTACGGGCCGTTCGGGCCGGGCGCCATGCGCCATTTCGGTGTGCCGTCGGCATTCACCACCGGCAGGCCGGGCTTGGTCATGTCGGCGGTGAAGGCGGTGTACCAGAAGATCTGCTGCGCGATCTGGCCTTGCGCCGGCACCGGGCCGGCCTCGCCGAAGGTCATGCCGGTGGCTTCCTTGGGCGCGTACTTCTTCATCCAGTCGACGTACTTGGTCAGCGCGTAGACGGCGGCCGGCGAGTTGGTGGCGCCGCCGCGCTCGACCGAGGCACCGACCGGCGCGCACTTCTTGTCGTCGACACGGATGCCCCACTCGTCCACCGGCACGCCGTTCGGGATGCCCTTGTCCGCGGTGCCGGCCATGCTCAGCCAGGCGTCGGTGAAGCGCCAGCCGAGCGACGGGTCCTTCTTGCCGTAGTCCATGTGGCCGTAGACGGGCTTGCCGTCGATGGTCTTCACGTCTTCGCTGAAGAAGGCGGCGATGTCTTCATAGGCGCTCCAGTTCAGCGGCACCCCGAGGTCGTAGCCGAACTTGGCCTTGAACTTGTCCTTCAGGTCCTGGCGGGCGAACAGGTCGGCGCGGAACCAGTACAGGTTGGCGAACTGCTGGTCGGGCAGCTGGTACAGCTTGCCGTCCGGCGCGGTGGTGAAGCTGGTGCCGATGAAGTCCTTCAGGTCCAGCCCGGGGTTGGTGAAATCCTTGCCCGCACCGGCCATGTAGTCGGTGAGGTTCATGATCTTGCCGTAGCGCCAGTGGGTGCCGATCAGATCCGAATCGCTGATCCAGCCGTCGTAGATCGACTTGCCCGATTGCATCGAGGTCTGCAGCTTCTCGACCACGTCGCCTTCCTGGATCAGGTCGTGCT
>JADMKA010000098.1 GCA_018780145.1 Vitreoscilla sp.
AGGCCCGGCAGATGGAGGACGAGGGCCACAAGATCATCAAGCTGAACATCGGCAACGTGGCCGCGTTCGGCCTGGAGCCGCCGGACGAGATCGTGCAGGACATGATCCGCAACCTGCCCCATGCGGCCGGTTACACCGATTCCAAGGGCCTGTTCGCACCGCGCAAGGCAGTGGTGCACTATTGCCAGGAAAAGCACATCCAGGGTGTGACCGTCGACGACGTCTACCTGGGTAACGGGGCCTCAGAGCTGATCGCGATGAGCATGAATGCGCTGCTCGACGCCGGCGACGAGGTGCTGATCCCGTCTCCCGACTACCCGCTCTACACCGCGGTGGTGGCCCTGTCCGGCGGCACGCCGGTGCACTACCACTGCGACGAAGGTTCCGGCTGGCTGCCCGACCTGGCCGACATGCGCGCCAAGGTGACGCCGGCCACACGCGCCATCGTCATCATCAACCCGAACAACCCGACCGGTGCGCTGTACCCGGACGACATCTTGCAGGGCATCGTCGAGATTGCCCGCCAGCACCAGTTGATCGTCTTCGCCGACGAGATCTACGACAAGACCCTCTACGACGGCGCCGCCCACACCAGCATCGCCTCGCTGGCCGACGACGTGCTGTTCCTGACCTTCAACGGCCTGTCGAAGAACTACCGCGCATGCGGCTACCGTGCCGGCTGGATGGTGGTGTCGGGCGACAAGCGCCACGCGCAGGACTACATCGAGGGCCTGAACATGCTGGCCTCGATGCGGCTGTGTGCCAACACGCCGGGCCAGCTCGCCATCCAGACCGCGCTGGGGGGCTACCAGAGCATCAAGGACCTGGTGGCTCCGGGTGGGCGCCTGGCCCGGCAACGCGATCTGGCGTACTCGTTGCTGACCCAGATCCCCGGGGTCAGCGTGGTCAAGCCGGCCGCTGCGCTCTACATGTTCCCGCGCCTGGATCCGAAGCTCTACCCGATCGCCGATGACCAGCAGTTCGCCTACGAACTGCTGGCCGAGGAGAAGGTGCTGATCGTTCAGGGCACGGGCTTCAACTGGTCCGCGCCCGACCACTTCCGCCTGGTTTTCCTGCCCAACACCGACGACCTCACCGAGGCGGTGGGCCGCATCGGCCGCTTCCTCGACCACTACCGCAAGCGTCATTCGACCTGAGAACTCTCATGCAACCTATCCAAGTCGGCCTCCTCGGCATCGGCACCGTCGGCTCCGGCACCTTCAAGGTGCTGCAGCGCAACCAGCCTGAAATCCTGCGCCGGGCCGGCCGTGGCATCGAGATCGCCATGGTGGCCGACCTCGACGTGGCGCGCGCCCGCGCCATCGTCGGCGAGGGTGTCGAGGTGGTGGCCGACGCGCGCGCCGTGATCGCCAACCCGGCCATCGACATCGTGGTCGAGCTGATCGGCGGCTACGGCATCGCCAAGACCCTGGTGCTGGAGGCCATCGCGGCCGGCAAGCACGTGGTCACCGCCAACAAGGCGCTGCTGGCGGTGCACGGCAGCGAGATCTTCGCCGCCGCCCGCGCCAAGGGCGTGATGGTCGGCTTCGAGGCCGCGGTGGCCGGTGGCATCCCCATCATCAAGGCGCTGCGCGAGGGCCTCACCGCCAACCGCATCGAGTGGATCGCCGGCATCATCAACGGCACCA
>JADMKA010000280.1 GCA_018780145.1 Vitreoscilla sp.
CCCGGCTCTGTTGGGAAAGGCATTTCGATGATGGTGGTGGATCAGGCAACCGGCCCCGGACTACCCGCGCAGGAGAACCCGACGAGGCCCACCTCGCGGGCTGAGATCGCACGGTGCACCGACCTGGTCGCATTGGTCGATCGCCGCCTGGCCGAGTGCCGGCGGGTCCGACAGGGCCTGGCGCTGTTGTGTATCGACGTCGCGGGCCACGACGAATGGGCTCATCGCCATGGGCCGGACGTGGCGCAGCGCCTGCTCCAGGATCTGGCCCTTCGCCTGCGCGGCGGCTTGCGACAACATGACGAGGTGCGTCGCCTGTCGGTCACCCGTCTCGCGGTGCTGCTGTGCGGCGCCGGGGAGCGGGAGGCCCTCCTGGTGCGTGCCCGCCTCGAGCGCGTGCTCGCCGGGCCCTATCGGGTGGGGCCTTGGCTGCTGGGCCCGAGCGTGCGGGTGGGCTGCGCCGCATCGCCACCGGCGCCGGCTCGGGGGGACACGTTGGTCCACCTGGCCACGCAATCCCTGGACGCTGATGTAGCGGCGGGGTGATCCGCGCCAGGCGCCCACCTCAAGGGTGCCTCAGGGCCTGCAGGCGATCGAGCTTGGCTGCATAAAGGTCGTGATCACCGCGGGTGGTGCTGTTGGTCATTGCCAGGCCCAGGTGGCGCTGGGCAGCCGGCAGGTCGCCCAGGCCGCGGTAGGCCAGGCCGAGCCAGAAGTGGGTCTCGTGGTAATCCGGGTCACGCCGCAGTTCGCGCTGCAGCCAGGCGCGGCCGGCCTCGTGGTCACCACGCTGCACGGCGGCACGGCCCAGCTCGAAGAAATGGAAGGGCGGGACGCTCTCCAGGCGCGCCAGGGTCTGCCGCACCTGCTCGGCCTCGGGCTCGCGGCCCTGATCCCTCAGCACGGCGGCCAGGTCGGCCAGCGCCTGGGTGTTGCCCGGCTCGCTGCGCAAGGCATGTCGGAACGCCGCCTCGGCGGCCGCCAGCAGGCCGCGCCGGTGGTAGATGACCCCGAGGGTGATCTTCGAGCTCTGAAAGCCCGGATCCTGCAACGCAGCGGCACGGGCCCACGCATAGGCGCCGTCGAGGTCGCCCTGGGCCAGGGTTTCGGCCGCCCGGTTGTTGAGGAACATGGCGACGATGCGTGATTCGTCGATCACCGAGCTGCGCCGGCCGCGCAGGTCATCCGGCGGCAGGAAATCCACCGTCATCGCGTTGCTGACACCCAGGCCGCGTGCCCGGTCGACCGCGCGTTCGCTCAGCACCAGGTTCACATGCCCGGCCGCCAGCAGCAGGCCCTGGCCCCGGCTCCAGGCGTCGTCGACATCGACCGTTTGAAAGGTCACCGGCAGATCCAGGTGGCGCGCCAGTGCCGCCGTCATGATGACCAGCGACAGGCAGTTGCCCGAGCGAGCGTCGAAGGCCTGCGCCGCCGTGCGGGTGAGGGCGGCGTCGTACTCGAGCTGGATCTGGCGCTTGTCGTAGAGCGCCTCGATCAGGCCGCGCTGCCGGCCATGGCGGCGCAGGAGGCCGGAGATCTCGATGTCCAGGTGGGCGCGCATCGCCGGGCTGAGGGCAAAGATCTCGGCCGCACCCGGCACCGGCGGCCGGGCCGCGAAGGCTTCGTCGTGCAGCAGGGCATCCAGGGGTTCGGGGGGGCGCTGCGGGCTGGCGCAGCCGAACAGGCCCAGGGCGGCCGCGAGGACCAACAGGGCTCTGGCAATCAGGCGTGTGGGCATGGCTTGTCTCCCGCATCAAGCGGCAGACGAGATCGTATGCCTTCTCCGCCGCGCGGGGGGATCAGCGCAGAAAGAGCTGGTAGACCGGGTTGTCGGTTTCGTCGACGCAGGGGTAGGCGAGCGTCGCCAGGAACTCCTTGAAGGCCTTCTTGTCGGCCTTGGGCACCTGGATGCCGACTAGGATGCGCCCATAGTCGGCGCCCTGATTGCGGTAGTGGAACAGGCTGATGTTCCAGCCCGGGTGCATCGCGGCCAGGAAGCGCATCAGGGCGCCTGGCCGCTCGGGGAACTGGAAGCGATACAGCCGCTCGTCGGCCGCCAGCTCGCTGCGCCCGCCCACCATGTGGCGCACATGCTCCTTGGCGAGCTCGTCGTCCGTCAGGTCGACCGTGGCGAAGCCATGTCGGACGAAGTTGCGCGCGATCTTCTCGGCTTCTTCGCGCTTGGCGATGGCGATGCCGACAAAGACATGCGCCACCTTGGCGTCGGAGATGCGGTAGTTGAACTCGGTCACCGAGCGGGGGTGTCCCGGGGTGCCGATCAGCTCGCAGAAGCGCTTGAAGCTGCCCCGCTCCTCGGGGATGGTGACGGCGAACAGGGCCTCGCGCTGCTCGCCGAACTCGGCCCGCTCGGCGACGAAGCGCAGGCGGTCGAAGTTCATGTTGGCGCCGCAGGTCACCGCGACAAAGGTCTTCCCCTTGGGCTTGTGGGTCTCGATGTACTTCTTCATGCCCGCCACGCCCAGCGCACCCGAGGGCTCGACGATGCTGCGGGTGTCCTGGAACACGTCTTTCATCGCGGCGCAGACGGCGTCGGTGTCGACCAGCACGTAGTCGTCCACCAGCTCCCGCGCCAGGCGGAAGGTCTCCTCGCCGACCAGCTTGACGGCCGTGCCGTCGGCGAACAGGCCGACGTCGGCCAGCTGCACCCGCTTGCCGGCCTTGACCGAGCGCACCATCGCGTCGGAGTCGAAGGTCTGCACCCCGATCACCCGGATCTCGGGGCGCACGGCCTTGATGTAGGCGGCGATGCCGGAGATCAGGCCGCCGCCGCCGATGGCCACGAAGACCGCGTCGATCGGGCCCTGGTGCTGGCGCAGCATCTCCATCGCGATGGTGCCCTGGCCGGCGATCACGTCCGGGTCGTCGAACGGGTGGACGAAGGTCAGGCCTTCGGCCTTCTCGATCTCGAGGGCGTGCACGTAGGCGTCAGAGTAGCTGTCGCCGTGCAGCACCACCTCGCCGCCCAGCGCAGCCACCGCATCCACCTTCACCTTCGGTGTGGTGGTCGGCATGACGATCACCGCACGGCACTTCAGGCGGTGCGCACCGAGCGCCACACCCTGGGCGTGGTTGCCGGCCGAGGCGCAGATGACACCTCGCGCGAGTTGCTCGCGCGTCAGATGCGCCATCTTGTTGTAGGCGCCGCGCAGCTTGAAGCTGAAGACGGGTTGGCAATCCTCGCGCTTCAGCAACACGGTGTTGCCCAGGCGGCGCGACAGCGACTTGGCGGTCTCCAGCGGCGTTTCGCGCGCCACGTCGTAAACCTTGGCGGTCAGGATGCGGCGCAGGTAGTCGGCGGAGCTGGGAAAGGGAACGCGCGCAGCCGCGCGCTTGTTGCTGGCGCCGGCCATGGGCGTCTCTCCTGTTCTTGCTGCAGCGCCGCATGTTACCGCCGAGCGCCCAGAAAAAAGCCCGGGACCGTGAGGACCCGGGCTGAATCCACCGCTAGGAGGTGGAGGAGACAATCGGCGCATCGGCGATGAGCCGGATGCATGAATGCAGTCTAGCCCGGCTTGTGTTGCACTGCAATATGCTTTCGCTAGAGAGCCCTCCCCAGCGCGGGATAATGCACGGCTGCACCACATTGACGCAGCGCAAACGCAAGCCGAGGAACACAGAAGATGGAATGCACCGTTCACTGGGTGGCGGGGGCCGGCATGGCCTTCCTGGCCGAAACCGGCAGCGGCCACACGCTGACGATGGATGGCGCGCCCGACGGCGGCGGACGCAACCTCGCGCCCCGCCCGATGGAGACACTGCTGGCGGGCACGGGCGGCTGCGCAGCCTATGACGTGGTGCTGATCCTCAAGCGCGGGCGCCACGAGGTCACCGGCTGCGAGGTGAAGCTGCAGGCCGAGCGCGCGACGGCCGATCCCAAGGTGTTCATCGCGTTGAACATGCACTTCGTGGTCACGGGCCGCGGCGTGCCCCTGGCAGCGGCCGAGCGCGCGGTGGCCTTGTCGCACGAGAAGTACTGCTCGGCCACCGCGATGATCGCCCACACGGCGAAGGTCACCACCAGCGTCGAGGTGCGTCAGTCGCCCTGACCCGCTGGCACCTCAGATGCGGTGGGCGGTGGCGGTCATGACCCGCGCCGTCACCCGCATGGCCCACCGCAGGGGCGCCGGCAAGGGTGCCGCACCGGCCGCCTGGGCCTCGTCGGCATGGCGGGCCTCGTCGGCCTTCATCTGTTCGACGATGGCCCGCGAGGCATGGTCGTCCGCCGGCAGCCGCTCCATGTGGCTGGCCAGGTGTTGCTCGACCTGGCGCTCGGTCTCTACCAGGAAGCCCAGGCTCCAGGCATCACCGGCCCGGCCCGCGGCCAGGCCGATGGCGAAGGATCCGGCATACCAGAGCGGGTTGAGCAGGCTGGGCCGATCCCCCAGTTCGCGCAAGCGCTGCGCGGTCCAGGCCAGGTGATCGATCTCTTCCCGCGAAGCTTGTTGCATCTGCGCCCGAATTCCGGGGTCTCGCGCAGCCAGCCCCTGGGCCTCGTACAGCGCCTGCGCACAGACCTCGCCGACGTGGTTGACGCGCATCAGTGGCCCGGAGGCACGGCGCATTTCCGGGCTGGCCGGCCCTCCGGCGTCGGCGGCTGGCGATGGCCGGCCGGCGTGGGCCACGCCGGACACCGTCCGCAAGGCGTTGTCGGCAGCAATCAACCACGTATCCAGGCGCGAAGTCATGGCGTGAGCATACACATCGCCGGTGCCTTGAAGCTTTGCGCCAGGGGCGCCGCGAGCGCACCAACTTGGGTACTCGTTGTGGCTGGACAACGATTTTCGGGGCGCCGGGGCCGATTTCTTTGCACCGCCGAGGGGCCTCTGGTGCAATAGTGGCAACTTCCGATGAGGAGGTTGGCCTGATCGGCCCCACCAACCGCGGTGACCCGGGTTTCTCTATCGATCGGGACCTCTTGTTCAACCTAGGAGATAGTTGCAATGAATAAGTCTTTGATCGCTCTCGCCGTGCTGGGCGCTTTCGCCGGCGCCGCGTCGGCCCAATCGTCGGTCACCATCTACGGCTTCATTGACCAGGCGCTTGCCAAGCCAATTGGCACCGAAGACAAGCAGGTCGTTGACGGCGGAGTGTTCGGCGGAGGTAGCCGTCTCGGCTTCCGTGGCGTTGAAGATCTGGGCAACGGCTACAAGGCTGTGTTCGGCATCGAGCACCGCCTGTTTGCGGACACCGGCACCCAGGCCAGTGCCACCAACTTCTGGCAAGGCTACTCGACGGTCGGTCTGGTTACCCCGTTCGGCGCGGTCAACCTGGGCCGCCAGTACACCCCGGCGTTCCTGATGATCCAAAACCAGATCGACCCGTTCGGCGGCGAAACGAGCGCTCAAGGCCGTGATACGGGTATGCGCTTCGGTGGCATCACCAAGGTTCGCGTGGCTGATTCGGTTCGCTATGACCTCAGCATGAGTGGCTTCAACCTCGGCGTCTCGGTTGCCGAAGCGAATGTCACCAACGGTGGTGGCGTGTCGGGTGCCGAGAACAAGCCGTTCTCGATCGCGGCGAACTACGGCGCCGGCCCGTTCTGGGTCGGTATCGGCTATGAAAACCCCGCTGACGAAGACGACAAGGTCTGGAACATCGGTGGCCGCTACAACTTCGGCTTCCTCACGGCCTCGCTGGGCTATGGCAAAGGCACGACCGCCAGTGGCGCCGATGCCAAGGGCTGGCTGGTCGGTGTGACTGTGCCGGTTGGCGCGTTCGACCTGAAGGCCATGTACGCTTCCAACGACGTCGACGTCGTCGGCGACACCAAGAAGGCGGGTATCGGCGCTCACTACAACCTGTCCAAGCGCACCAAGATCTATGTCGACTACGGCAAGGTCGGTGGCAAGACCCAGCACTTCAACGCCGAGAAGTCGGGCTACGACCTGGGTGTCAAGCACGTCTTCTGATCTGGCGCCGCGCTTCGGCGCGGCCCGGTCCTGAGGTCTTGAAAGGCCGCCTTCGGGCGGCCTTCCTCTTTGGCGATTCGATTGTCGACCCCGGGCAAACGCCGCCCGGACCGGCCGATAGCGCCCGCTACACTGCGCCGGCCCGGCACGCCGCTTGCGGAGCCAGCAGCAGCCCATGCTCGCCTTCATCATTCGCCGCCTGCTTCAAGCCATCGTCGTGATGCTCACGGTGGCCTTCATCGCCTTCATGCTGTTCCAGTATGTGGGCGATCCGGTGACCAACTTGCTGGGCCAGGACGCCACGCCGGAGCAGCGCACCCAGTTGCGCGCCGACCTCGGGCTTGACCAGCCGTTCTTCATGCAGTTCGCCAGCTTCGTTGGCAATGCCGTGCAAGGCGAATTCGGGCTCAGCTTGAAGCAGGGGCGCAAGGTCTCCACGCTGATCATCGAGCGCTTCCCGGCCACGCTGGAGCTGGCGCTGGCCGCTGCGGTGATCGCGCTGGTGCTGGGCATCCCGATGGGCGTGTACGCCGCCTTGCGCCGCGGCAGCTTCCTGGCGCAAGCGTTGATGGGGTTCTCGCTGTTGGGTGTGTCGCTGCCGACCTTCCTGATCGGCATTCTGCTGATCCTGCTGTTCGCCGTGAACCTGCACTGGCTGCCGAGCTTTGGCCGTGGCGAGACCGTGGACATCGGCCGCTGGAGCACCGGGCTGCTGACGGTGGACGGCTGGAAGCATCTGCTGCTGCCGGCGGTGACGCTGTCGATCTACCAACTCACGTTGATCATGCGGCTCGTGCGGGCCGAGATGCTGGAGGTGCTGCGCACCGACTACATCAAGTTTGCCCGGGCGCGGGGCTTGTCGGACCGTACGGTCTACTTCGGCCACGCGCTGAAAAACACCCTGGTGCCGGTGATGACGATCACCGGCCTGCAGCTCGGCGGCTTGATCGCCTTCGCGATCATCACCGAGACGGTGTTCCAGTGGCCGGGCATGGGCTTCCTGTTCATCCAGGCGGTGACCTTTTCCGACATCCCGGTGATGGCAGCGTACCTGTGCCTGATCTCGCTGATCTTCGTGCTGATCAACCTGGTGGTGGATCTGCTGTATTTCGCGGTCGACCCGCGCCTGCGCATCGACCGTGCGGTGGCCGGGCACTGAACCAGATGGCGGACACACCGGGCATGTTCAAGCGCTTCTTCCAGGGCGATCTCTGGTACAGCTTCCGCCACTCGCCGGTGGCCGTCGTGGCCGCTCTGCTGGTGTTCATCTGCGTCTTCTGCGCACTGTTCGCCCCCTGGGTAGCGCCGCACAACCCTTTCGACCTGTCCACGCTGGAACTGTCTGATGCGCGCCTGCCGCCGGCCTGGGAGCCCGAGGGCAAGGCCACCTTCCTGCTCGGCACAGACGACCAAGGCCGCGACATCCTGTCCGCGCTGATGTACGGCGCACGCATCTCGCTCTTCGTGGGTCTGGCGGCGGTGATCTTGTCACTGCTGCTGGGTGTCGGCCTCGGCTTGCTGGCCGGCTTCGCCGGCGGCCGCATCGACGGTTTCATCATGCGCGTCTGTGATGTGATGCTGTCGTTCCCTGCCATCCTGATCGCCCTGCTGATCGACGGCGTGGGCCGTGCCCTGTTCCCGAATGCCCATGACACGCTGGCCTTCACCGTGCTGATCCTGGCCATCTCCTTGACCGGGTGGGTCAAGTACGCGCGCACCGTGCGCGGTTCGACCCTGGTCGAGCGCAACAAGGAGTATGTCCAGGCTGCGCGGGTGATCGGCGTCGCGCCGGCCCGCATCATGTGGCGCCATGTTCTGCCCAACGTGACCGGCCCGGTGCTGGTGCTGGCCACGATCGACGTGGCCGCGGCGGTGATCATCGAGGCGACCTTGTCTTACCTGGGCGTTGGCGTACCGCCCACCAGCCCGTCGCTGGGCACCTTGATCCGCATTGGCAACGACTACCTGTTCTCCGGTGAATGGTGGATCACCGTCTTCCCGGGCGGCGTGCTGATGGTCATCGCGCTGAGCGTGAACCTGCTGGGCGACTGGCTGCGCGACGCCCTGAATCCGCGCCTGCAATGACGATGCCGCAAGCCCTGCTCGAAGTGAAACACCTGCGCGTGGAGTTCCCCACGCGCCACGGCACCTTGCTGGCGTTGGACGACATCTCGTTCGACATCGCCCCGGGCGAGATCCTCGGCGTGGTGGGCGAATCGGGGGCCGGCAAGTCGCTCACCGGCGCGGCGATCATCGGGCTGCTGGAGCCGCCCGGGCGCATCGCTGCCGGCGAGATCCGGCTCGACGGCCGCCGCATCGACAACCTCGGCCGGGCCGAGATGCGCCAGGTGCGCGGGCGCCAGATCGGCGCCATCTTCCAGGATCCGCTGACCTCGCTGAACCCGCTCTACACCGTGGGCCAGCAACTCGTCGAGACGATCCAGACCCACTTGCCGCTGAACGCCGCCCAGGCGAAGGAACGCGCCATCGACCTGCTGCGCCAGACCGGCATCCCGGCGCCCGAGGCGCGTATCGAGCAGTACCCGCACCAGTTTTCGGGCGGCATGCGGCAACGGGTGGTGATCGCGCTGGCGCTGGCTGCGGAGCCCCGCCTCATCGTGGCGGACGAGCCGACCACCGCGCTGGACGTGTCGATCCAGGCCCAGATCATCGCCCTGCTGCGGCGCCTGGCGCGCGAGCACGGCGCGTCGGTGATGCTGGTGACCCACGACATGGGCGTGATCGCCGAGACCTGCGACCGCGTGGCCGTGATGTACGCCGGCCGCATCGTCGAGCTCGGGCCCGTGCAGCAGGTGATCCACCACCCGGCGCACCCCTACACCCAGGGCCTGATGGGTTCGATCCCGGCGATGGACGAAGACCGCGAGCGGTTGTTGCAGATCGACGGTGCGATGCCGCGGCTGAACGCGATCCCCACCGGTTGTGCCTTCAACCCGCGTTGCCCGCAGGCGAAGGCACGCTGCCGCCAGGAGCGGCCCGACCTGCTGGACGCCGGTGCCACGCGCGCCGCCTGCTGGTTGCATGCGCCAGGGGGGCTCGCATGAGTGGCGCCCCGCTGGTCGAGGTGAAGGATCTGGCCAAGGTCTTCGACGTTTCCGCACCCTGGCTGAACCGGGTCGTCGAGCGCCGGCCGCGGCAGTATGTGCATGCGGTCGATGGTGTCAGCTTCTCGATCACCAAGGGCCGCACCTTGGCCCTGGTGGGCGAATCCGGCTGTGGCAAGAGCACGGTGGCGCGCCTGCTGGTGGGCCTGTACCCACCCACGCGCGGCGAGGTGCTGTTCGATGGCCAGCCGACCCGCGAGGCCTGGGGCCGCGGCGAGGGGCGCGAACTGCGCCGCCGCATGCAGATGATCTTCCAGGATCCGTACGCCAGCCTGAACCCGCGTTGGCGGGTGAAGGACATCGTGGCCGAGCCGCTGCGCGAGCACGGCCTGATCGCCGACGGGCCGGATCTGGTGGCCAAGGTGGCCGAGCTGCTGCAGTCGGTGGGCTTGTCGGCGGCCGATGTGCAGAAGTACCCGCACCAGTTCTCCGGCGGTCAGCGCCAGCGCATCTCGATCGCCCGGGCCCTGGCCACCCAGCCCGAGTTCCTGGTCTGCGACGAACCGACCTCGGCACTGGATGTCTCGGTGCAGGCCCAGGTGCTCAACATCATGAAGGACCTGCAGCGCCAGCGGGGCCTGACCTATCTGTTCATCTCGCACAACCTGGCGGTGGTGCGCCATGTCAGCGACGAGGTCGGCGTGATGTACCTGGGCCGGCTGGTCGAGCTGGCGCCCAAGCAGGCCCTGTTCGCCACGCCGCGCCACCCGTACACCCGCATGCTGCTGGATGCGATCCCCGACATACACATGAGCGGACGCTCGCGCACGCCGGTGCAGGGTGAGGTGCCGAACCCGCTGAACCCACCCAGCGGCTGCGCCTTCCACCCGCGCTGCCCGCATGCCAACGCACGCTGCAGCGCAGAGCGACCGGCGCTGCTGGAGCTGCATGGCGTGCGCATCGCCTGCCATGCGGTGGAGGAAGGCCGCCTGTAGGCTGCCTGTAGGCCGGGTGCCCCACGCCACGCGGCCAGCGCACGGCCGCTCCGAAGTAACCGTGCTTGAAGTCAAGTGGAACAA
>JADMKA010000165.1 GCA_018780145.1 Vitreoscilla sp.
GACCACGTCGCCTTCCTGGATCAGGTCGTGCTTGACCTTGATGCCGGTGATCTCCTCGAAGGCCTTGGCGAGGGTCTTGCTCTCGTACTCGTGGGTGGTGATGGTCTCGGAAACGACCGAGATCTCCTTCAGGCCCTTGGCCTTGAGCTTGTCGGCCGCAGCCATGAACCACTTCAGCTCGGCCATTTGCTGGTCCTTGCTGAGCGTGGAGGGTTGGAACTCGCCGTCGATCCACTTCTTGGCAGCGGCTTCGTCGGCCCAGGCCTGGCCCGTGAGCGCGCAGGTAGCGGCCAGGGCGAGCGCGGAATAGCGCACCTTCATTGCATGTCTCCTCAAATCTCGGTTTGCAAGCGTCCCCGTATGCGGTTGGGTGACCAGGCCCCGGGGACGCACCGGGCCGGATTCCCTGTGAACTCAGCCTTTGCGCATCACGAAGGCCAGGAAGAACATCGAGGCGACGAAGCTGACCCAGATGCTGGGCTCGGCTTCGAGCGAGAACATTTCAGCGAACTTGCCGGCCAGGCCGATGAAGGCCAGGTTGATGTAGGCCGCACTCAGCAGCCCGATGAACAACCTGTCGCCGCGCGTGGTGGCGATCGGCAGGAAGCCCTTGCGCAACGTGGTGGGTGACTTGATCTCCCACACCGTCATGCCGGCCAGCATCAGCACGATGCAGGTGAAGAAGACGGCTACTGGCGTCGTCCAGACCATCCAGTCAAACATGGTGGTGTGCTCCGTTTGGCTTGCTGAAGTGGTGGCGCGTGCGGCCGGGTGGAGGCAGGCGGCGGGGCTCATGAGTCCGCGCCCTCGGCCTGCGGCCAAGGGTTCCCTGCGTTGCTCGGGCTTGGTGCCGGGCGCTCAACTCGCCGCACTCGCTGCGCTCGTGCGCTCGAACAGTCGCGCCCAGTTTGATGACGAGGCGCGCTGCGCGCGCTGGCCCCAAGCCCTGCGCTACTCGGTGCTCCCTAAATCGCCCCACCGCCTGCCCCCACCCGGCCGCGGCAACCGTCATCACACTGGCAAGGCTGGAAGACAAGTGCGTGCCACAGCAGTGGCCTGTGCAGGCAGGGAGCCGGCATTCGCCCGGGCGATTTAGGGAGCGCCGAGGAGCGGAGTGGACCGGGGGAAGTCCTCGGCGCAGCCGAGGACCGAGCGAGGAGGATTTATGCACCGGGGCGCGAAGGCGGCCCGGTGCGAAGCCACCGCAGCCGCCCCGTTCCATGAGCACCGCAGGGCACCCTTGGCGCAGCCGAGGGCGCGGACTCATGAGCCAGGGCGAATGCCGGCTCCCTGCCCGCGCCAGTCCCATGCATGCAAACTGAGCCATCAAACCCGCCCCATTGCGAAGCCCTTGGCGATGTAGTGCCGCACGAACCAGATGACGATCGCGCCCGGCACGATGGTCAGGGTGCCGGCGGCGGCCAGGACCGCCCAGTCCATGCCGGAGGCGCTGACGGTGCGGGTCATCGTCGCGACGATGGGCTTGGCGTTGACGCTGGTCAGCGTGCGCGCCAGCAACAGCTCGACCCAGCTGAACATGAAGCAGAAGAACGCCGCCACGCCCACGCCGGACTTGATCAGCGGCAGGAAGATGGTGAGGAAGAAGCGCGGGAAGCTGTAGCCGTCG
>JADMKA010000214.1 GCA_018780145.1 Vitreoscilla sp.
ACTTCCGCACCGAGGTGCTGGGCCTGGTGAAGGCGCAGATGGTGAAGAACACGGTGATCGTGCCGGTGGGCTCCAAGGGGGGCTTCGTGCTCAAGCGTGCGCCCCAGGCCAGCGACCGCGACGCCTTCCAGGCCGAGGGCGTGGCCTGCTACCAAGACTACCTGCGCGCCTTGCTGGACCTGACCGACAACCTGGCCGGCGGCGCCGTGGTGCCCCCACCGCAGGTGGTGCGCCTGGACGGCGACGACCCTTACCTGGTGGTGGCCGCCGACAAGGGAACGGCCACCTTCTCCGACCACGCCAACGCCGTCAGCAAGGAATACGGCCACTGGCTGGGCGATGCCTTCGCCTCGGGCGGCAGCGTGGGCTACGACCACAAGGCCATGGGCATCACCGCCCGCGGCGCGTGGGAGAGCGTGAAGCGCCACTTCCGCGAGATGGGCCTGGACACCCAGAGCAGCGAGTTCACGGTGATCGGCGTGGGCGACATGTCGGGCGACGTGTTCGGCAATGGCATGCTGCTGTCGCGCCACATCCGGCTGCTGGCGGCCTTCGACCACCGGCATGTCTTCATCGACCCGAGCCCCGATGCGGCACGCTCGTTCGCCGAGCGCGAGCGCCTGTTCAAGCTGCCGCGCTCCTCCTGGGCCGACTACGACACCTCGCTGATCTCCGATGGCGGTGGCGTCTGGGCACGCTCCGAGAAATCGATCCCGATCTCGCCGCAGGCGCAGGCGGCGCTGGGCATCGCGGTGGACCGGCTGGCCCCGGCAGAGCTGTTGTCGGCGATCCTGAAGTCGCCGGTGGATCTGGTCTACAACGGCGGCATCGGCACCTATGTGAAGGCCAGCAGCGAGACCCATGCCGATGTGGGCGACCGCGCCAACGACGCGCTGCGCATCAATGGCCGCGACCTGCGCTGCAAGGTGGTGGCCGAGGGCGGCAACCTGGGCTTCACGCAGCGCGGCCGCATCGAGGCGGCGCTGGCCGGGGTGCGCATCAACACCGACGCGATCGACAACTCGGCCGGGGTCGACACCTCGGACCACGAGGTCAACATCAAGATCCTGCTGGGCCTGGCCATGGGCGACGGCGAGATGACCGACAAGCAGCGCAACACCCTGCTGCCGCAGATGACCGACGACGTGGCCGCACTGGTGCTGCGCGACAACTACTTCCAGACCCAGTCGCTGTCCATCGGCGGCCGGCTGGCAGGCAGCCTGGTCGACCAGCAGGGGCGCTTCATCCGCTACCTGGAGAAGAACGGCCGATTGAACCGCGCCATCGAGTTCCTGCCGGTCGACGACGACATCGCCGAGCGCAAGGCGCGCGGCATCGGCCTGACCACCCCCGAACGGGCGGTGCTGCTGGCCTACAGCAAGATGTGGCTGTACGACGAGCTGCTGGAGTCCGACCTGCCGGAGGACCCGTGGGTCAGCCAGGCGCTGGCGCGCTACTTCCCGGCGCTGCTGCGCGAGAAGTTCGGCGCCTACATCCCGCGCCACCCGCTGAAGCGCGAGATCATCGCCACCCATGTGGTGAACAGCATGGTCAACCGTGTCGGCTCGACTTTCGTGCACCGCCTGTCCGAGACCACCGGTGCGCGGCCCGCGCAGATCGTGCGCGCCTACCTGGCGACGCGAGAGGTCTTCGGCTATGTGGAGCTGTGGCTGGCCATCGAAGCGCTGGACAACCGGGTGGCCGACGAGGTACAGGCGCAACTGCTCACCGAACTGGGCCGCCTGGGCACCCGCGCCACCACCTGGTTCCTGCGCTCCAAGCGCCTGGCCGAGCCGATGGAGCAGACCTTCGCCCGCTTCCGACCGGCGGTGGCCGCGCTGCGTGAACGCCTGGCCGCCGAGGCCGCCACCTCGCCGCGCGCGGCCGCGTGGGTGGAGGCGGGCGTGCCCGCCACGCTCGCGCAGCACGCCGCGATGGCCGACGGCCTGTTCGCGGCGCTGGACGTCGCCGAGATCGCTGCCACCTGCGGGCGGGGCCTGGCCGACGTGGCCGAGGTCCACGCCGGGCTGGACAGCCGGCTGGGCCTGGGCCGCTTGCGGCAGCTGATCAACGCGCTGCCTTCCGACAGCTACTGGCAGAGCATGGCCAAGATCGCGCTGGGCGACGACCTGGCCGATCTGCAGCGTGCCATCACGCAGGAGGTGGTGGGGGGCGGCACAGCGGGCGAGGGTGGCGCGGCAGCGCTGCTGGCGGCCTGGGAGGAGCGCAGCCGCAGCGCCATCGAGCGGGCGATGCGCCTGCTGGCCGAGCTGGCCGATGCCAAGTCGGCCGACCTGGCGATGCTGTCGGTGGCGCTGCGCGAGCTGCGCAATCTCGCGTAGATTGCGGGCATGAGTTTCCTGACCCTGCCCACCTACGAGGACGTGGCGGCCGCCGCGCGCACGCTGGACGGCCATGCCCACCGCACGCCGGTGCTGAGCTCGCGCACCGCCAACGAGGAGCTCGGCGCCGAGCTGTTCTTCAAGTGCGAGAACCTGCAGCGCATGGGCGCGTTCAAGTTCCGCGGTGCGTTCAACGCCTTGTCGCGCTTCACCGAGAGCCAGCGGCGTGCCGGCGTGGTGGCGTTCTCGTCGGGCAACCATGCGCAGGCCATCGCGTTGGCAGCGCGGCTGCTGGGCATGCCGGCCACCATCGTGATGCCCCGCGATGCACCCGCCGCCAAGGTGGCCGCCACCCAGGGCTACGGTGGCCAGGTGGTGTTCTACGACCGCTACACCGAAGACCGCGAGCAGATCGGCCGTGACCTGGCCGAGCGGCACGGCTTCACCCTGATCCCGCCGTACGACCACCCGCATGTCATCGCCGGCCAGGGCACGGCCGCCAAGGAGCTGTTCGACGAGGTCGGCCCGCTGGATGCGCTGTTCGTCTGCCTGGGCGGAGGCGGCCTGCTGGCCGGCTCGGCGCTGGCCACCCGTGCGCTGGCGCCCGCTTGCAAGCTCTACGGGGTCGAGCCCGAGGCGGGCAACGACGGCCAGCAGTCTTTCCGCAGTGGTGCCATCGTCCACATCGACACCCCGCAGACCATCGCCGACGGCGCGCAGACCCAGCACCTGGGCCAGATCACGTTCCCCATCATCCGCCGCGATGTCGACGACATCCTCACCGCCAGCGACGCCGAACTCGTCGAGGCCATGCGCTTCTTCTTCACCCGCATGAAGCTGGTGGTCGAGCCCACCGGCTGCCTGGGCTTCGCGGCGGCGCGGGGCATGAAAGATCGCTGGCGTGGCCTGCGAGTGGGCGTGCTCATCAGCGGTGGCAACGTCGATCTGCCGCGGTTCGCCGAGTTGCTGGCCCCGAGGGTGTCCACGTGAGCCGGCCGCCCATGGTTCTGGTGCACGGCGCCTGGGGCGGTGCCTGGATCTGGCGCCGCGTGCTGGGCCCCTTGCGCGCCGCGGGCCACGAGGTGCATGCCGTCACGCTGACCGGCGACGGCGACCGCGCCCACCTGCGTCACCCCGGCGTCGACCTGCACACGCACATCGCCGACGTGGTGGCCGCGGTGCAGGCCGAGGAGCTGCGCGGCATCGTGCTGGTGGGCCACAGCTACGGCGGCATGGTCATCACCGGCGCAGCGGACCGCCTGCTGGCGGCCGACCCCGGCGCGGTGAGCCGGCTCGTCTACATCGATGCGATGGTGCCGCTGCCCGGCGAGGGCTGGGGCGAGCAGCACAGCGCCGAGGTGGTGGCGGCGCGCACCGCCGCGGCGCAGGCCAACGACCAGGCGCTGCCGCCGCCCGATCCGGCCGACTTCGGCATCCAGGGCGCTGACCGTGAATGGCTGCTGCGCCGCCAGGTGCCGCACCCCTTCGGGCCGTACCGGCAGCGGCTGGATTTCGACGGCGCACGCTGGGCCGCGTTGCCGCGCGCCTTCATCGACTGCCACCAGCCCGCGTACCCGACCATCGCCGCCATGCGAACCCGGGTGCGGGAGTTGCCGGGTTTCGAGGTGCGCGAGATCGCCACCGGGCACTGCCCGATGGTCAGTGCGCCCCAGGCGCTGCTGGGCCACCTGCTGGAGATCGCCGGCCGTTGAGCACCGGCGGCGCGCTCACTTCGCGCCGGCCTCCAGCAGCAGGCGAACCATCGCCTCGTATCCGCGCGAGCGCGCCAGCTGCAGCGGCGTGCGGCCGTCGCGGTCGGCCAGGCGCGTGCTGGCACCGGCTTTGAGCAGGGCCTGCAGCGTGGCCTGGTGGCGCGGCCCGCCGTTGCCCAGCACGATGGACTCGATCACCGCCGTCCAGTGCAGGTTGTTCACATGGTCCAGCGGCGCGCCGGCTGCGATCAGCTGCCGCACCACCCCGTCGTGGCCGAGGTGCGCGGCGGCGATCAGCGCGGTGCCGTCGTAGCGGCTGGTGACCAGTTTCGCGCTGGCACCCTGGGCCAGCAGCACACGCAGGGTCTCTTCGTCGTCGGCCACGGCGGCGATGGTCACCGCGTCGTAACGGTCGGCCTCCAACGCGCCCGGGTCCGCACCGACACGCAGCAGGGCCTTCACCGCCGCACGCTGGCGCGCGAACGTGGCCACGTGCAAGGGGGTGCGGCCATGGGTATCGCGGGCGTCGAGCGCGGTCCGCGAGGCAGCCACACCGCGCTCGATGGCAGCCACGTCACCCTGCCAGGCCGCCGCATGCAGGCCGGTGTAGGCGGCCGCCTCGGTGGCCGTGGGGCCCACCTGGGCCTGCGCGGCGGGCACCGCCGCCATCAACAGACCCAGGCAGAACGCCGCACGGCAAATGATCACGGGTTGGCTCATTTCAGTGGCTCCCAAGCGCTTCGTGCGACCTGCGACGCATGAAGTGCGAGATGTTGTTGATGGGCCGCACCTTGCCCACTGCGGCCGTTCGTGCAGCGAAGAGGTCGGCGCGAGCCGAGGTTGCCGGGTAACCGCCTCCGCGAATGTCCCCCGGCGCTGGCCTGTGGCCATCGCCTCCTCCTAATATTTCGCTGCGCCGGTTACCCGACACCCTCGGCAGTCCACCGGTTTTTCCCCGCGTTGCAGAACTCCGGCCGTGCCCGATCAGGACGGTGGGGTGCTCTGCGCAGCGAAATATTAGGAGGAGCCGGCAGCCGCAGGCTGGCGGCGGGGGACATTCGCGGAGCAGAGTACCCCGGCGGCCTGATCCCGCGCCAACTGTTGCAAAGGCGAATGGCCGCATTGGGCCAACCGCAGATGGTCGCTGTTCCCACCATGCGGGCGAAGCCGGCTTCACTTCAGCAGGTCCTTGACCTTGTCCAGCGCGGCGAGTGCGCACTGCTCGTCGAGGTGGCCGCCCGGCGCGCCGCCGATGCCGACCGCGCCGATGACTTCGTTGCCGACCTTCACCGGCACGCCGCCGCCGAGCACCAGAAAGCCGGGGATGTCCACCAGCGTGGCGGCGCCCGGGTTCTTCTGCACGGTCTCCAGCATCGCGCCGGTGGCGTTCTTCGCCGAGGCCGAGGTGTAGGCCTTGCCCAGGCTGGCGGCCACGGTGTGCGGGCCGGCGTTGTCGGCGCGTTGCACGGCGCGCACGGTACCGGACCGGTCGACCACCGTGGTGGTGACGGCGTAGCCGCTGGCGGCACAGGCGGCCACGCCGGCGGCGGCGATCTGGTTGGCGAGTTCCAGCGACATGTTGCGCTCGGTGCGGACAGCCTGCGCCTGGGCCGGCGCGGTGGCGATGCACAAGGCCAGGCTGGCGGCGAGGGGGCTGAGGCGGGCGAAGAGGGTCATGCGGGCTCCGGGGGGTGTGGGCGGCCGGGAATCGACCGTTGCAGCCACTGTAGGAATCCGCGGCCGCGCTGCCCATTCGGGCGCCTACGCCCGGCGCTCCGTAGAACTACGCAGCGCCTTCGGCCAGCTCGGCGTAGCGGCGGATCACCTGGGCCAGCGATTCGGCGCCCAGCTTGGCGAACAGGTTGGCGCGGTGGCTCTCGACGGTGCGCGGGCTCAGGCCCAGCGCGCGGCCGATCTCCTTGTTCGTGAGGCCGCCGACGATCAGCGACAGCACCTCGCGCTCGCGCTCCGACAGCAGCGCGAAGCGCTCGCGCGCTTCCCGGTCCGCCTGGTGGCGCTGGCGCGATTTCACATGGGTGCGCACGGCGCCCTGCAGGGTGTCGAGCAGCAGCTCATCGTCGACTGGTTTCTCCAGGAACTCGGCCGCGCCGGCCTTGAAGGCGCGGCGGCACAGATCCACCGTGCCGTGGCCGGTGAGCATGATCACCGGCTGGTCCACGCCCTGCTGCACCAGCGTGTCCAGCACGGCCAGGCCGCTGATGCCGGGCATGCGGATGTCCAGCACGATGGCGCCGATGCTGTCACGGTCGAACTGCTCGATGAAGGCCTGCGGGTCGTCCCAGGCCTGCACCCGCAGGCCCACGGTGCCGATCAGCAGCGCGAGCGCGTCGCGCACCGCGGCGTCGTCGTCGACCAGGTGAATGAGGGGCGAGGTGGGGGTGCTCATCGTGCGGGTGTCGGGGCGAGCGGCAGCGCCAGCCAGAACTCGGCGCCGCGCGGCTCGGCGTTGCCGCCGCTCAGCGTGCCGCCCATGCGGGTGGCCAGGGTCTCGCACAGGCTGAGGCCCAGCCCCAGGCCGCCGGGCCGCGTGCTGAAGAAGGGCTCGAACAGGCGGGGCAGGGCCTCCGGCGCGATGCCTGGGCCGCTGTCGCGGACCCGCAGCACGCCCTGCGTGCCTTCGGTGCCCAGGCTCAGCAGCAGGCGGCGCTCGGCGGCGGGCACCTGCTCCAGTGCGTGCAGCGCGTTGTTCAGCAGGTTGTGCAGCACCTGTTCCAGCGCCACCGGATCGGCCATGACCGTGGTGGCGGTGTCGCCAGAGACTTCGGCCGTCACGGCCAGCCGCTGCAACTCGGGCGCCAGCAGATCCAGCGCGCGGCGCACCGTGTCGGCCCAGACCACCGGCACCCTGACAGTGGTGTCGCTGGGCTCCTGGACGCTGCGCCGCAGCCGGCCGATCACCTCGGCGGCGCGGCGGGCCTGGTCGGCGGCCTGGGCCATCGCCTCGCGTGCGGTCTCCAGATCCGGGGGCTCGTCGGCCAGCAGGCGCTGGGCCGCGTTGGTGTTGGCCAGCACGGCGGTCAGCGGCTGGTTCAGTTCGTGCGCCATGCCGGCGGCCAGCTCGCCCATCGCGTTCAGGCGGCCCACGCGGCCCAGGCGCAGCAGTTCTTGCGCGCGGCGCCGGCCCGCGCGCTGTTGTGCCCAGGCGCGGACCCCCAGCACCACCAGGCCACAGGCCACGGCCCAGCCTGCGATGCGGCCCCAGGGCAGCTCGGCCCAGCCGATGCGCCGCTCGGCCACCACGTCGAAGGCCTGGCTCTCGGCGGCCAGGTGCTTGCGGAAGCCCAGGTGCCAGCCGCCCTGGGCGGCCACCTGGCCTGGCATCAGCACCCGCTCCTGGCCCGCATGCTGTAAGGCCACCCGCACCGGGCCGTTGTCGGGCAGCGGCCACTCGGCGCGCGGCACCAGGGCCTTCAGGTCGATCACCAACGCGAAGCTGGCCGGTTGTGCGGCGCGCACGATGGTGTAGTGGCCCGCGGCGAAATCCGCGTGGGCCAGCACCGCCCGGCCGCGCGCGACGCGGTTTCGCCGGTGGCCAGCGCCTGCAGCCGGTCGGCAGGCCAATCCGTCGTGCCGTCGTGCCGCAGAACGCCCAGCACCTGGGGATAGACCGAGGCCAGCCGCTGCTCCGGCGCGGCCTCGCCGGCCACCGCACCGGGCTGAAGCAGCACCAGCGTGGCGAGGATGGCGTCGTGCTCGACGACGCGCTGGCTCAGCAGCCGGTGGGCGATGCGGGCGTCGGTCTCGAAGGCCTCGCGCTGCCGGTCCAGCTCGGCCTGTCCCAACCACGCCGCCCCGGTGCCGGACAGCAGCGACCAGGCGAGGGCGAGCAGGGCAATGCGGCGCATGACTTCAGCCGAGCGCCGGGCCGCCCCATCTCATGGGAACACGTCCTGGGTGGAGACGTAGACCTGCAATCCCGTCAGCGGGGCCAGCACCAGCCAGCCCAGGCCCGCCGGGATCGAGGCGACGATGGCGGCGGCCAGGCCGATCACGCTGTACAGCAGGAAGGGTGGGATGTTCTTCAGGCACGCCGCGAAGCTGGCCTTCACCGCATCCAGCGGTGCGGTCTGGTGAAAGACCACCAGCGCCGGCGCAAACCAGAAGGCCATGCCCACCAGCGTGGCGACCACCAGCAGCACCAGCAGGCTCATCAACCCGGCGCCGGCTGCGGCCAGCACGCCGACGCCGCTGTGCATCGCGCCGCCGACCAGCAGGCCGATCACCGCGCCGGCCCCGAACAGCTTGAGCACCAGGGACATGACGATGGCGGTCGCGGCCAGCAGGCCGCCGAGGACCAGCAGCGAAACCAGGGTGGGCTGGTGGCCGACACCGCCGAAGAGCGTGAACAGGTCGTTGATCTCCAGGGTGCCGCCGCCCTCGACCTTGCGCGCCGCCAGCATCCAGTGGCCCAGGAACACCGGCAGCAGCAGCGAGGTCGCCACGGTGCCCAGCAGCGGGATCACGCCGAGCACCAGGAAGACGATCAGCGCGACCAGGCCCAGCACCACCCACATGCCGGGGTTCTTCATGAACAGCGCCCAGGACCGGGCCCACCATTCCAGGCCACGGCCTGCGTCGACGCTGCGGGGTTCGAGGGCGGTGGTCATGGTGTGGTGGGGCTCGTGGTGATGCGCGTGGTGAGGTGCGCGGTGTGGCACCAGTGTACGCAGCCCGGCTGAGCGGCTCGATCGCGCAGTACCCGTTGGACAAGTTCGGAAATTGGTTTAGACTTGAAGTAATTCGAGGTGGCCCACATGAACATCGTCTGCATCGGCGGCGGCCCCGCCGGCCTGTATTTCGCGCTGTTGATGAAGCAGCAGAACCCCGCCCACGACATCACCGTGGTCGAGCGCAACCGGCCCTACGACACCTTCGGCTGGGGCGTGGTGTTCTCGGACGCCACGATGGAGCACATGCGCGAGTGGGATGGCGTCACGGCCGACCAGATCCAGCAGGCGTTCAACCACTGGGACGACATCGAGCTGCACTTCAAGGGCCGGGTCATCCGCTCGGGCGGCCACGGCTTCGTGGGCATCGGCCGCAAGAAGCTGCTCAACATCCTGCAGGCGCGCTGCGAGGCGCTGGGGGTGAAGCTGGTCTTCGAGACCGATGCCGAATCCGACGCCGACTACCCCGACGCCGACCTGGTCATCGCCAGCGACGGCATCAACTCCAGGGTGCGCACCAAGCACGCGGCGGTGTTCAAGCCCGACATCGTCACCCGGCCGAACCGCTACATCTGGCTGGGCACCAAGCGCCTGTACGACGCCTTCACCTTCCTGTTCGAGAAGACCGAGCACGGTTGGTTCCAGGCCCACATCTACAAGTTCGACGACACCACCAGCACCTTCATCGTCGAATGCCCCGAGCATGTCTGGAAGGCCCACGGGCTGGACCAGGCCTCGGCGGACGACTCGGTGGCCTTCTGCGAGAAGCTCTTCGCCGAGAACCTGCAGGGCGAGAGGCTGCTGACCAATGCGCGCCACCTGCGCGGCTCGGCGTGGCTGAACTTCCAGCGCATCACCTGCGAGCAATGGTCGACGTTCAACGGCCGCAGCCATGTGGTGCTGATGGGCGACGCGGTGCACACGGCGCACTTCGCGATCGGCTCCGGCACCAAGCTGGCACTGGAGGACGCCATCGAGCTGGCGAAGCAGTTCCGGGATCACGGGCAGAACGGCGAAGTCCGGCCCGAGCACATCGGCGAGGTGCTGAGCAACTACCAGGCCGAGCGCCGCATCGACGTGCTGCGCCTGCAGAACGCGGCCTGGAACGCGATGGCCTGGTTCGAGGTCTGCGGCGAGCGATATTGCGACCAGCTCGAACCCGAGCAGTTCATGTACTCGATGCTGACCCGCAGCCAGCGCATCAGCCACGAGAACCTGCGCCTGCGCGA
>JADMKA010000074.1 GCA_018780145.1 Vitreoscilla sp.
GCGGCGTGCCGTCGACCCGCACCAGCATGTTCTTCGCCTTCTTGGCCAGCAGGGTTTGCGTGGCCAACACATGCTCGACCTCGCTGGTGCCGATGCCATGCGCCAATGCACCAAAGGCGCCATGGGTGCTGGTGTGGCTGTCGCCGCAAACCACCGTCATGCCGGGCAAGGTGGCGCCCTGCTCCGGCCCGATCACGTGCACGATGCCCTGGCGCAAGTCGTTCATCTTGAACTGCGTGATGCCATGGCGGTCACAGTTGGCGTCCAGCGTGTCGACCTGCAGCTTGGAGATGGGGTCGGCGATGCCCTGCGAACGGTCCGTGGTGGGCACGTTGTGGTCGCTCACCGCCAGGTTGGCCGACAGGCGCCAGACCTTGCGCCGGGCCAGCTCCAGGCCCTCGAAGGCCTGCGGGCTGGTCACCTCGTGGACCAGGTGGCGGTCGATGTAGAGCACGGCGGTGCCGTCCTCCTCGGTGTGGACGACGTGCTCGTCCCACAGCTTGTCATAGAGAGTGCGTGCGGTCATGGTGGACATTCGTTGGCCCGGAGGCGAATTGTCAGGGATTCGGCGCCGGCGTGGCGCCTTCGGTTTCGGTGGCGGCCAGGCGCACCAAGGTGTCGACGAAGCGCTGCACCACGGTCGGCAGCACCTCCTGGTTGCGGGCGGCGATCAGGTAGCGGCGCCGGGCCCAGGGCTCGTCCAGCGGGCGCACGACGATGCCGAACAGCCTGGCAAAGCGCTGCGCCACGGCTGCCGGCAGCACCGCCACGCCGAGCCCCGCGCCCACCAGCTGCGCGATGGCGTCGAAGCCGCGCACCTGCAAGCGCGCGTTCAGCGTGCGGCCGCGCTCCAGCGCCCGCTGCAGCATCAGTTCGTGAACCGATGCACCGATGTGCAGGCCGACCATGTCGTAGCACAGCAAGGCGTCGAAGGACAGCGGCTCGGCCGAGGCCGCCAAGGCATGGCCGCGTGGCACCACCACCGCCAGCTCGCCGGCACGGTAGGGCCAGGTGGCCAGGCGCGGGTCCGTCGCCGGCGGGGCCAGCACGCCCACGTCCGCCCGCCCCTCGGCGACCGCGGCCTGCACCTCGGCGCTGGTGAGGTCCTCCAGGCTGATGCGGATCTGCGGGTGCTCGCGCGAGAACGCCGCCAGGTCGGCCGGCAGGCACTCGGCGATCGCCGCCGCATTGGCCGCGATGCGCAGGTGGCCCTTGATGCCGCGGCTGAACTCGACCACCTCGCTCTCCAGCGCATGCAGCGAGGCGTTCAGGCTGCGGATGTGGCGAACCAGCGCGCGGCCGGCCTCGGTGGGCTCGACCCCGCGCGCCCGGCGCTCGAAGAGCTGCACGCCCAGCCGCGTCTCCAGGTCCTTCAGGCGCTTGCTGGCTGCGGCCAGTGCCAGGTGCTCGCGCTCGGAGGCCCGCGTGATGTTGCGGGTCTCGGCGATGGCGAGCACGAGGTTGAGGGTGACGAGGTCGAAGCGCATGGCCCGGAAAATTCAGGAGCGACAGCCGCCTTCACCCGCACCGCGTCGCCCGGGTCAGGCTGACGGCCGGGGCCGGCACAGGGTCGGTCAACCCGGCACCAGCAGCCCATCGCAGTACCGATGGTGCACGAAGGCTCGCCGCGTTGCACACGGTAGTTCGCAAGCGAGCCTTCGCAAAGCGCGAAGAATAACCGGCAACTGTATCCACGGGTCATGCAGGCTGGGAGACGCACAATGGCTTCGCCGAATCACCGAGCGCCGCCATGAGCATCGTCACCCTGCCGCCGGCTGAGTTGCGGCTGAACGTCGACCCCGCCGCCTTGGGCTTCGACAACACCTCCGAATTGCTGCCCCTGCCGTTGCCATGGATCGGTCAGGAGCGTGCCGAGCAGGCGGCGAACTTCGGGCTGCAGATGGACGCCCCGGGCTACAACGTGTTCGTGCTGGGTGAGGTGGGCAGCGGGCGCACCACACTGCTGGGCCAGCTGATGCACAGCCTGGCGGCACAGCGGGCCGTGCCACCCGACCTGTGCTATCTGCACAACTTCGACAGGCCGGAGCGGCCGCTGGCCCTGCGCCTGCCCGCGGGCGAGGGGCGGCAACTGCGCCAGTGGATGGCCGATTTCGCCAAGATGCTGCAGGCCGAGATCCCCAAGCGCCTGGGCGCGCCGGACCTGATGGCCGACTGCGAGCGCGTCGAGGCCGCCCAGAAGGCCGCCGAGGAACAGGCCTTCGCCGAGCTGGAGGCCTTCGCCAAGGAACGCCACTTCGGCCTGGTGCGCGAGCAGGGCCGCCTGGTCTTCACCCAGCACGGCGAAGCCGGCGAACCCCTGACCGCCGCCCAGGCCGCTGCGCTGACGCCGCAGCAGCGCGCGGACATCGACCGCGCCGAAGCCGAGCTGCGCTCTGCGATCAGCCGGTTCCTGGAGACCGCCCGGTCGCGCGAACTGGCGGCGAACGAGAAGCTCGCCGCGCAGCGCCGCCAGGCCGTCAGACCGCTGCTCGACCACCAGATGCAGGAGATCCGCGGCCGGCTGCGCAAGCAGATCAAGGACTCGGTCAAGCTGAGCCACTACCTCGAACTGGCGGTCCAGCACGTGCTGGACAACCTCGAGCTGTTCTTGCGCGGCGACGACGAGCAGGACGAGCGCATCGAGGCGCTGATCGACCTGTTCTCGCGCTTCCGCGTCAACGTGGTGGTGGACCACCACGGTCACGAAGGTGCCCCGGTGGTCGTCGACGACAACCCGGTGTTCCGCTCGCTGTTCGGCAGCATCGAGTACGAATCCGAGAACGACGTGTTGGTGACCGACTTCTCACGCATCCGCGCCGGCAGCCTGTTGCGCGCCCACGGCGGCTTTCTGATGCTGCACCTGCGCGACCTGCTCAGCGACCCGCAGGTGTGGGAGAAGCTGCGCCGCTTCCTGCGCAGCGGCAGGCTCCAGATCGAGGAGCCCGGCATGGGGGTGACGCCGATCAGTGCGGTGTCGTTGCAGCCCGAGCCGGTGGACGTCGAGGTGAAGATCGTGCTGATCGCGTCAGTGGAAGACTACTACCTGTTGCAGGAGGGCGATCCCGAATCCGCCCGGCGCTTTCGCTGCAAGGTGGATTTTGCCGAGAGCTTCACGGCCACCGCGCAGACCCACCAGGCCACCGCCGTCTTCGTGGCCCACGCTTGCAGGCGGCTGGGGTTGCCGCACTTCACGGCCGCCGCCGTGGCGGCATTGATCGAGCAGACGCACCGCGACGCCGAGGACCAGACCCGCCAGAGCGCCCTCTTCGGCCGGTGCGAGGCGCTGGTGGTGGAAAGTGCCGCGATCGCCCGTGAACGCGGCGCATCCCAGGCCGACCAGGCGGACGTCGCAGCCGCCCTGCAAGCACGCACCCGGCGCCACGACTACCCCGAACAGCGCCTGCAGGAATCGATCATCGACGGCGAACGCCTGCTGGAGGTCTGCGGCGAACGCGTCGGCCAGGTGAACGGCCTGACCGTGGTGGATCTCGGCGACTACCAATTCGGCTTCCCGGTGCGCGTGACCGCCAGCACCCACGCTGGCGAAGAAGGGCTGCTCAACATCGAACGCGAGGTCGAACTCTCCGGCCCCATCCACGACAAGGGCGTGATGATCCTGCAGAGCTACCTGTCCGGGTTGTTCGCGCACATCGCGCCGCTGGCACTCAACGCCGCGGTGGTCTTCGAGCAGGAGTACAACGGCGTCGAGGGCGACTCCGCCTCGTGCGCCGAGTTCTATGCCTTGCTGTCGAGCCTGTCCGGCCTGCCGCTGCGACAAGGCATCGGCGTGACCGGCGCGGTCAACCAGCACGGCGAGATGCTGCCGGTGGGCGGCATCAACGAGAAGATCGAGGGCTACTTCCGCAGCTGTGAGTTGCTGGGCCTGGACGGCCACCAGGGGGTGCTCATCCCTCGCCGCAACCGCCGCAACCTGATGCTGGCGCCGCGGCTGCTGGCGGCTGTGGCACAAGGCCGCTTCCACATCCACACCGCCGACCGTGCAAGCGACGGGATGGAGTTGCTGACCGGCGTGGCCTTCGGCGAGCCCGGCCCCCACGGCTACCCTGCGGACACCGTGCTGGGCCGCGCGCAGCGAACGCTTCAGGACTATCGGCGCGCCTGCGAAACCACCGTCCCGCGCAGCCCGAGCCACTGGCCGCGCGGCCGCAGCCAGCCGCGTGTCGAACCCCGGCGGCGATAGCCCCAACCGCCCGACTCAGGACTGCACCACGTCCTTCACCTGCTGCAGCGCACCGGGGTCTTCCATGGTCGTCAGATCCCCAGGGTCACGGCCTTCGCACACCGCCTGGATGGCGCGGCGCAGCAGCTTGCCCGAGCGGGTCTTGGGCAGCACGCTCAGGAAGCGAACGCGGGCCGGGCGGGCGACGGCGCCGAGCTGCTCGTCCACCACCTTCATGATGGCGCCTTCGAGCTTCAACGCGTCGGCCGGGCTGGCGGCGAGGCCGGGATCCTTGAGCACCACGAAAGCCACCGCCACCTGCCCCTTGAGCTGATCGGCCACGCCGACCACCGCCACCTCGGCCACCGCCGGGTGGCTGGAGATGCTCTCCTCGATCTCGCGGGTGCCCAGGCGGTGGCCGGCCACGTTGATCACGTCGTCGGTGCGGCCGAGGATGAAGTAGTAGCCGTCGGCGTCTCGCACGCCCCAGTCGAAGGTGCTGTACATGGTGCGGCCGTGGATGGCCGACCAGTAGGTCTTCACGTAACGCGCATCGTCGCCCCACACCGTCTGCAGGCAGCCCGGTGGTAGCGGGCCCTCGACGGCGATCACGCCCTTCTGGTTCGGTTCGGTGATCTCCGCGCCGGTGGTCTCGTCGATCAGGCGCACGTCGTAGCCGTAGACCGCCTTGCCGGGCGAGCCGAACTTGGTGGGAGCCTTCTCGATGCCATTGCAGATGGCAAGGATGGGCCAGCCGGTCTCGGTCTGCCAGTAGTTGTCGATGATGGGCTTGTCGATCGCGCCGGCGATCCAGGTGGCCGTGGGCTCGTCCAGTGGCTCGCCGGCGAGGAACAGTGCCTTCAGGCTGGACAGGTCGTACTTGGTGAGGAAGGCTGGATCCTGCTTCTTCAGCACCCGCGCGGCCGTCGGGGCGCTGAACATCACGCTGACCTTGTACTTCTCGACCAGGCTCCACCACACACCGGCGTCGGGCCGGGTGGGCAGGCCCTCGTACAGGATGGTGGCCATGCCGGCGATCAGCGGGCCGTAGATGATGTAGCTGTGGCCCACCACCCAGCCGATGTCGCTGGTGGAGAAGTAGGTCTCGCCAGGCTGGGCCTGGTAGATGTGGCGCATGGAGGCCGCCAGCGCCACCGCATAGCCACCGGTGTCGCGCTGCACGCCCTTGGGCTTGCCGGTCGTGCCGGAGGTGTAGAGGATGTAGGAGGGGTGGGTGCTGTCCACCCACTCGCAAGGCACCTGGGCGCCTAGGTGCTTGTCGCGCCAGGCGGCGTAGTCCTCGTCGCGGCCGGCCGTCCTGGGGAACTCGGCTAGGCCCCGGTTGACCATCAGCACCTTGGCCGGCTTGTGCGCCGACAGGTTGATGGCCTCGTCGAGCAGATGCTTGTACGGCACCACCTTGCCGCTGCGCATGCCGGCGTCGGCGCTGATTACCAGCTTCGGCTGAGCGTCGTCGATCCGGCTGGCCAGCGAGTGGCTGGCGAAGCCGCCGAACACCACCGAGTGGATGGCGCCGATGCGCACGCAGGCCAACATCGCGAAGCAGGCCTCGGCAATCATCGGCATGTAGATCAGCACGCGGTCGCCCTTGCCGACACCCAGCGACTGCAGGGTCGCCGCCATGCGCTGCACCTCGGCGTGCAGCTCGCGGAAGCTGTAGGTCTTCTCGGTGTCGGTCTCGGTGGAGACGAAGATCAGCGCGTTCTGGTCCGGGCGGGTCGCGAGGTGCCGGTCCACCGCGTTGTGGCACAGGTTGGTCAGGCCACCGGCGAACCACTTGGCGAACGGCGGGTTCGTGTAGTCGCAAACCTGCTCGAAAGGCCGATGCCAGTCGATCAGTGCGGCCTGCTCGGACCAGAACGCGTCGCGATCATTGATCGAGCGGCGGTGGAAATCTGCGTAGCTGGTGGCGCGGTTCGCCATGGGGTGTCTCCTCGTTGGGCTCTGTCGGCAGGCGCGCAACGTGCTGCCTGCCAAGCATCAGCATTGCATCGCGGAAGACTGACTCTGCACTGTCAGCGGGCGGCCAACGCTTGCGCAAGATCAAGCAGCGGCAGCACTTCGACGTCCGGCGCGGCACGATACCGCTCAACACCGGGGTACACCACCCACTTCTTCGCGGGTTGCAGGTCTTCGCAGGCCGCGTGAAAACCACGCTCCAGCTTGGGTGCCAAGCTGCGCTTGACCTCGATCGCCCACCGTGACCCATCGGCGTGCTCCAACAGCAGGTCGATCTCGGCACCGGCGGCGGTGCGGTAGAAGAACGCCTGCGTGTCGCGTCGCGCCGCCGTCAGCAGGGTCTCGATGACCCAGGTCTCCCAGCTGGCGCCGAGCACCGGATGCGCCAGCAAGGTCTCCTTGTCGGCAATGCCCAGCAGCGCATGCACCAGGCCACTGTCACGCACGTACACCTTGGGCGAGCGCACGAGGCGTTTGCCGATGTTGGCGTGCCAGGGCGCAAGACGCCGCACCAGCATCAGGTCGACCAGCAGATCCAGGTAGTTGGCGACCGTCTTCGCATCCACCCCCAGATTGCGCGCGAACTGCGCCGCGTTGAGCAGCCCCCCCTGATGATGGGCCAGCATGACCCAGAAGCGCCGCAGCATCTCGGTGGCGATGCGCGGGCCGAACTGCGCGACGTCGCGCTCGAGGTAGGTGCGGATGAAGTCCTGGCGCCAGCGCAGGCTGCGCGCCGAATCGGCGGCCAGCAAGCTCTCGGGGAAACCGCCGCGCAGCCAGAGCTCATCGGGCGCCACACCTGGCGTCTCCATCGGCGTCAGAGGCGCCAGTTCCAGATAGGCAATCCGCCCGGCAAGCGACTCACCCGACTGCTTGAGCAAGTCCACCGAGGCCGAACCCAGCAACAGGTACTGGCCATGCCGCCGCCCCGCTCGGCGGGCCTTGTCGATCAAGCCGCGCAACACCGGCAACAGGCCCGGCGCGCGATGCACCTCGTCCAGGATGACCAGCTTGTCCTGGTGATCGGCCAGGTACAGCTCCGGCTGCGCCAGCTTGGCGCGGTCGGCCTCCGACTCCAGATCCAGGTAGATGCTCGGGCATTCCTCGCGCAGGGCCTCGGCGACCGCCAGGGCGAGCGTGGTCTTGCCGACCTGGCGCGGGCCCAGCAGCGCCACGGCGGGCGAATGCCGCAAGGTGGCCATCACCTCGGGGAGAAGCGCACGGGCAAACATCATTGCAATTGTGGTATCAAACTTCCCGTATTGCAATGATGAATGACACACATTGCGGAACAGCGTTCAGAAGCCTTCGTCACCGTGTGCCCCGTATGATGCGATGCATCAAACCGCTTGCGCGAAACCCCCGGAGCCCCTCAGATGAAACCCCCTGAACTCATTGCAGCCCTCAAGGCCAAGAACCCGAAGATCCTCGACGACGTACCGGAGAAGAAGGCCGAACAGATCCTCCGCGCCGCGTTGACCCTCATCCGCGAAACGGTCGAGGCCGCGCCGAAGGGCGACCTGGCGATCGGGATGCTGGGCCGGTTCAAGATCAACGAGGTCACCAAGGGCGAGGGCAGCGAGGCGACCCCAACTCGCCGCGTGGTGTTCATCCCTGCCAAGCCGGTCGACAAGGACGCCGCCGGTGAGGGCAAGGGCGAAGGAAAGGGCAAGGGCGAAGGCAAGGCCAAGGGCAAAGCCGGCGCCTGAAGCCCGTCAACCCAGGGCCGCGACCACCTCGGGCGGGGCCTGCACCAGCTCGATCAGCACGCCCTCGCCGCCGAGCGGGAACTCGTCGTTGCCCTTGGGGTGGATGAAGCAGATGTCGTGGCCCGCGGCGCCCTGGCGGATGCCGCCGGGCGCGAAGCGCACGCCGTTCGCACGCATCCACTCGACAGCCTGGGGCAGATCGTCCACCCACAGGCCCACGTGGTTCAGCGGCGTGGTGTGAACGGCCGGCTTCTTCTCGGGGTCCAGTGGCTGCATCAAGTCCACCTCGACCGCCGTCGGGCCCTGCCCCAAGGTGCAAATGTCCTCGTCGACGTTCTCGCGCTCGCTGACGAAGGTGCTCTTGACGGTCAGGCCCAGCATGTCGACCCACAGCGACCGGAGCCGCTGCTTGTCGGGCCCGCCGATAGCGATCTGCTGGATGCCCAGGATCTTGAACGGTTTGCTCATGGGGTGACCCTCAGGCGAAAGCGATGATGGGCTGGTCCACGGCCAGGCTCTCGCCCTTGCCGGCCAGCACTTCCTTGACCACGCCGTCCTGGGCGGCGAGCAAGATGTTTTCCATCTTCATCGCCTCGATGACCGCCAGCTTCTCGCCGGCCAGCACCTTCTGGCCCGGCGCCACGGCCACGTCGACCAGCAGGCCCGGCATCGGCGACAGCAGGAACTTGCTGAGATCGGGCGGCGCCTTGTAGGGCATCAGCTTGAGCATCTCGGCGGCACGCGGCAGCAGCACCAGGGTCTCGATCTGGGTGCCGTTGTGCGCCACGCGCAGCGCCAGCGGGCTCTTGGACGGGCCGCGCTCGATCTGCGCATTGAAGCCCAGGCCGTTGCAGGACCCCACCACCAGCACCTCACCCAGCTTGGTGTGGCTCTGGATCGCGTACTGGCGGCCGCCGACGAACACGTCGGCTCGCCCCAGCGCGGCGTCGAAGTTCCGCACCTGCACGGCATGGTGCACATGCCGGCCCTCGGGGCCCAGCACCACCACCACCAGATCCGGCGCATGCTCGACACCGTGGCCGGGCAACTGGCCGCTGATGCCGGCCGCACGCTCGCGCGCCTTGCGGCGCACGAAGGCCGCCAGAGCGACCAGGAACAGCGGGTCGTCGTGCGGCACGTCGGCGGCCGAGAAGCCCTTGCCGTATTGCTCGGCGATGAAGCCGGTGTTGAAGTCCCCCGAAACGAACCTCGGGTGCGCCAGCAACGCAGCCTGGAACGGGATGTTGCTGCTGATGCCGCGGATCACGAACGCGTTCAGCGCCTCGCGCATGCGGGCGATGGCCTCATTGCGGTCGCGGCCGTGCACGATCAGCTTGGCGATCATCGAGTCGTAGAACATCGGGATCTCGCCGCCGTCGTAGACGCCGGTGTCCACCCGCACGCCGCCGATCGGCCCGCCCTGCAGCGTGCGCACCGAGGCCTCCATCGTCTGTGCCGGCGGCTGGTACTTCACCAGCCGGCCGGTCGACGGCAGGAAGTTGCGGAACGGATCCTCGGCGTTGATGCGGCACTCGATGGCCCAGCCCTCGCGCGGGATCTCGCCCTGCGTGAAACCCAGCTTCTCGCCGGCCGCCACGCGGATCATCTGCTCGACCAGATCCAGCCCGGTGATGCATTCGGTGACCGGGTGCTCCACCTGCAGCCGGGTGTTCATCTCCAGGAAGTAGAAGCTCTGGTCCTTGCCGACCACGAACTCCACCGTCCCGGCACTCTGGTACCTCACGGCCTTGGCCAGCGCGACGGCCTGCTCGCCCATCGCGCGGCGGGTCGTGTCGCTGATGAAGGGCGACGGCGCCTCCTCGATCACCTTCTGGTGCCGGCGCTGGATGGAGCACTCGCGCTCGTGCAGGTAGACGCAGTTGCCGTGCGCGTCGCCCAGCACCTGGATCTCGATGTGGCGCGGCTCCTCGACGAACTTCTCGATGAAGACGCGGTCATCGCCAAAGCTGTTGCGGGCCTCGTTGCGGCAGGACGAGAAGCCTTCGAAGGCCTCCTTGTCGTTGAAAGCCACCCGCAGGCCCTTGCCACCGCCGCCGGCGCTGGCCTTGATCATCACCGGGTAGCCGA
>JADMKA010000173.1 GCA_018780145.1 Vitreoscilla sp.
AGCCGGCTGCTCTCGAAACCGACCCGCACCGCGCCCCAGTGGCGGCCGTCGACGACGACCGGCATCGACAAGTCGTTGATGACCTCACCGGTGTCGCGCAGGTAACTCTGGAACAGGAAGGGCCGGGTGTTGGCGGCCAGCTTCTTGCCGACCGGGTCGTCGAAGATGCGCTTGTGGCGGCTGCGCGCCAGGTCATGGTCGTAGCTGCCGTTCGGCGGCTCCGAAAAGATCGTGTTGTGGGCCGGCGCGTAGCCCTGCGTGTCCACCGCCAACGCATAGACGCAGCCCTCCAACGAGCCCAGCACCTCGTCGTACAGGGCGCGCAGCTCGGCCTCCACGGCCTCGTCGTAACCGGTCTGGAAGCGAGGTGGGTTCGAGTTCGGGATCTGCCGGTATTGCTGGTCGAAGATGTCCACCCCACGGCCGGCGAATCGCTTCAGCCGCTGCGCCGTGCCGTGGCGCAGCGCGGTGGTGGCTTCCACCAGCGTGTCGAAGACCGTGCCGCCAGTGCGGAACTCGGCCAGCGAGCCCTGGATCTCCTCGGTGCTGGAGCGCAGCTCGTCCACCCGCTCGGCGGCGTGGGACATCAACTGGTTCACCTCGCCGGCCGCCGCCGACACCGCCTCGATGCGTTGGTTCATCTCGCGGTTCACGCCGCTCAGCTCGTCGATCGAGCCGACGATCTGCTCGACCGTGGTGGCCATTTCGCGGAAGTCGCGCATGAAGGCCTCGAATCGTTGCGAGGTGCTGCCCACCTCTGCCGCCGAGCTCGACACACCCTCGCTGATCGTCTGTGTGCCGGCGATGGTGGAGTCGACCAGCCGCAGCATGGCCGCACTGTGCTCGCTGATCTCGCGCGTCTCCGCGTTCACCCGGCCGGCCAGGCCGCGCACCTCGTTGGCCACCACCGAGAAGCCGCGGCCGGCCTCTCCGGCGCGTGCGGCTTCGATGGCGGCGTTCAGCGCCAGCAGGTTGGTCTGCATGGCGATGCCCTGGATCACGCTGCCAATTTGCTCGATGGCCTTGGCACCCTCGGCGAGTTGCGTCACGGTGCCGCTGAAGGCGGCCACGGTGGCCTCCATCTGCGCCATGCGTTGTCGCACGCGGTGCAGTTCGTCCATCGAGGTGCCTGCCGAGGCCAGGTTGCGGGAGGACATCTGCGCCATCCCACGTGCGCTGGCCTGCACGGTGCCGGACAGCTGGGTGACACGCGCCGCGGCAGCGGCCAGCGTCTGCGCGTCCTCGCGCTGCCGGCTCGCCTGCGCGGCGCTGATGTCCACATGCTTCTTCAGGTGGGCCACGTTGATCGCGGTTCGGATGCTGCCGCCGCGTGCGGTGAGCACCAGCGCGCGGATGCGCCGCAGGAAGCCGGCCAATGCGCGGCCCAGGCGGGTGATGCGGATCACGCCGGCGTCCAGCGCGGCGCTGCCATCGTTGATGGACGCCAGCGCGGCATGCGCCGTGCCGGGGATCCGCAGGAATCGTGTCCAGGTCATGGGGGGGGTCTCCAGGGCTGCCCGACGATGTCTCGCCAAGGCTGACCATGATGATCGGCACGCCAGCATTCGCCGAACAGGCGAGAAATCGACCTGTTTTCTCGCAATCGGCGCCGCTCGCCGAGGAACTGTCCAGCCGCGGTCAATTGCGCTCTGGCGCTGGGCCGTTTCGGTACCCCGGCAGGCTGGCCCTCTCAACGGGACCGCAGCGCCCGCGACAGCAAGATCACCGGGATCAGGCCCACCGCCACGATGGCCAGCGACGGCAGGGCCGCCTCGGCCAGGCGCTCGTCGCGGGCAAACTGGTAGGCGACCACCGCCAGGGTGTCGCTGCCGAAGGGCCGCAGCACCAGGGTGGCCGGCAACTCCTTCATCGCGTCGACGAACACCAGCAGCGCCGCCGCCACCGCGGTGCGGCCCAGCAGCGGCAGGTGCAGCTCGAAGAAGGTGCGCCGGCGGCCGGCACCCAACAGCCGGGCCGACTCGTCGATCGAGCCGGGCACCCGGGCGTAACCGGCCTGCACCGATTGCAGCGCCACCGCGGAGAAGCGCACCAGGTACGCATAGAGCAGGCCGAAGACCGTGCCGGTGACGAGCGCCGGCGCGCCCCAGGCGGGCTGCCAGGTCTGCACGGCGCCGGTCCACAGCAGGATGCCCACCGCCACCACCGCGCCGGGTACCGCGTAGCCCAGCGAGATGACCCGTGCCGCCCCGTGCAGCCAGCGCGCCCGCTGGCCCTGGGTGCGCCGCAGCGCGAAGGCCAGCGCCAGCGCGAACAGCACGGCAGTCACGGAGGCCACGGCGGACAGCCGGAAGCTGGCCACGGCCCAGTCCGCAAAGCGGGCCAGGTAACCGGCGGCGAGGATGGGCGACACCGCCCCGCCCTCGTCGCCCCCCGTTTCCTGCCACAGCAGACGCAGCAGCCACGCCACCGGCAGCACGAAACCGGTCAGCACCGGCAGGCTGCAAACGCCCCAGGCCAGCCAACGGCTGCCGCCACGCAGCACCAGGGGCCGCGACATCAGGCTGGCTGCCGCGGCTGCGGGCCGGTTGCCGGCGAAGCGGATGTGGGCCTGGGCATGCTGCTCGGCCCACAGCAGGCCGGCCACCACCACCAGCAGGATGCTGGCGAGCTGGGCGGCGGCGATGTGATCGTCCAGCACCAGCCAGGCCTTGTAGATGCCGGTGGTGAAGGTGGTGAGGCCAAAGTACGCACCCACGCCGTAGTCGGCCAAAGTCTCCATCAGCGCCAGGGCGACGCCAGCGGCCAGCGCCGGCCGGGCCATCGGCAACGCCACCTCCAGCACGCGGCGGCGCAGTGGCGCGCCCAGCAGGCGGGCGGCCTCCATCATCGGCGCGGCCTGCTCGCCCAACGCGGTGCGGGCCAGCAGGTAGACATACGGGTACAGGCAGGCCACGAACAGCAGCACCGCGCCACCGAGGCCGCGGATGTCCGGCCACAGTGCACCCTGCGCGCCGGTCAACGCGCGCAACCCCACCTGCAAGGGGCCGCTGTACTGCAGGGCGTCGGTGTAGGCGTAGGCCAGCACGTAGGCCGGCATCGCCAGCGGCAGCAGCAGCGCCCACTCGAAGAAGCGCCGGCCGGGGAACTCGAACAGCGTCACCGCCGCCGCTGTGGCGCCGCCGACCAGGGCCACGCCCAGCCCCACCGCGCCCACCAACGTCATCGACTGGCCGATGTAGCCCGGCAACACGGTGTCCCACTGCTGCACCAGCACCGCCATGCTGCCGGCGTCCGCCATCAGCCACGCCCCCAGCACACCCAGCACCGGCAACGACAGGAACGCCGCCAGGGCGACCAGCACGGCCCTCATCCAGAGACTCCGATCAGATTTGATCTAGAGCAAATACGAACGATGCTCATTTCCATTGCCTCGGTATCATAGGGCCATGTTTCTGCAACTCGACCGCGTCAGCGTCACCTATGGCCGGGCTGGCATGGCCAAGCCGGCGGTGGACGCCGCGACCTTGTCGCTCAGCCGGGGGCAGATCGGCGTGCTGATCGGGCCTTCGGGCTGCGGCAAGACCTCGCTGCTGCGGGCCGTGGCGGGGCTGGAGCGGGTGGATGGCGGCTCGGTGCGGCTGGGAGGTGAGTTGCTCAGTGGCGGCGGATCCCACGTGGCGCCCGAGGATCGCGGCATCGGCATGGTGTTCCAGGACTACGCGCTGTTCCCGCACCTGAGCGTGGCCGACAACATCGGCTTCGGCCTGCGCCACCTGCCGCGCGGCGAACGCGAGGCCCGGGTGGCGGAAATGCTGGATCTGGTGGGCCTGGGCCATGCCGCCAGGCGCGCCCCGCACCAGCTGTCCGGTGGCCAGCAGCAGCGTATCGCGCTGGCCCGGGCCCTCGCGCGCCGGCCACGGCTGCTGCTGCTCGACGAGCCCTTCTCCAACCTGGACGTGGATCTGCGCGAGCGCCTGGCGCAGGACGTGCGGGCGATCCTGAAGCAGATCGACGCCACCGCGCTGTTCGTCACGCACGACCAGCTGGAGGCCTTCGCCATTGGCGACCTGATCGGCGTGATGCAGCGCGGCCAGCTGCAGCAGTGGGACGACGCCTACGCGCTGTACCACCGCCCTGCCACCCGCTTCGTGGCCCAGTTCATCGGCCACGGCGTGTTCACCCCCGGCCAGGTGGTGGGCTCGGCAAGCGGCCCGCGGGTGCACACCCCGGTCGGCGAGTTGTCCGATGTGGACGAGTGCCCGTTGCCCGGCGCCTTCCCGAACGGCGAATGCGATGTGCTGCTGCGCGCCGACGACATCGTCCATGACGACGACGCCCCGGTGAAAGCCCGGATCGAGCGCAAGGCCTTTCGCGGCTCCGAGTTCCTCTACACCCTTCGGCTGGCCACCGGCGAGCAGGTGCTGGCCCACGTGCCCTCGCACCACGACCACCAGCTGGGCGAGTGGATCGGCATCCGCCCGCAGGTGGACCACGTGGTGACCTTCCCGCGCGAAAACGCCGCGTGAAGATTTGCGAACGTCGTGAGCACCCGCTCACGAAAAAGGCCTCGGTTCACCTGCAACTTTCAGGCTTTGCCCGGATCCACAACCATACCGGTCGACCTATACTTCCGGGGCGTGGACGCGGTGTCTGAAGGCGGGAAAAAATGGGTGCCAAACTGAAAGTGGCCGGGCTGCTGACCCTTGGGGCGGTGGCGGGTGCATTGACCACGATGCAATTGCAGGCCATCGCGCGCAGCACCTATGCGCCGATCCCGCTGGAGGAGATGAAGCAGCTCGCCCGGGCCTTCGACATCCTGAAGAGCGACTACGTCGAGCCGGTCGACGAGAAGAAGCTGATCAACGATGCCCTGAACGGCATGGTCTCGGGCCTCGACCCACATTCGGCCTTCTTCGACAAGAAGGGCTTCAAGGAATTCCGCGAGTCCACCACCGGCAAGTTCATCGGCGTGGGCATCGAGATCGGCATGGAAGACGGTGTCGTCAAGGTCGTCTCACCGATCGAGGGCTCGCCGGCCTTCCGCGCCGGCCTGAAGCCGGGCGACCTGATCACCAAGATCGACGACACCGCGGTCAAGGGCCTGGGCATGGAGCAGGCCGTCAAGCGCATGCGCGGCGACCCCAACACCAAGGTCGTGCTCACCGTCTACCGCAAGGCCGAGAGTCGCAGCTTCCCGGTCACCATCGTGCGCGAGGAGATCAAGGTCCAGAGCGTGCGCTCCAAGGTCGTCGAGCCCGGTTACGCCTGGCTGCGGGTGAGCCAGTTCCAGGAACGCACCGTCGAGGATTTCGTCCGCAAGCTGGAAGACATCTACAAGCAGGAGCCCAACCTGAAGGGCCTGGTGCTCGACCTGCGCAACGATCCGGGCGGCCTGCTCGAAGGCGCGGTGGCGCTGTCGGCGGCGTTCCTGCCGCAGGACGTGGTGGTGGTCAGCACCAATGGCCAGATCGCCGACTCCAAGTTCACCTACCACGCCTCGCCGGACAACTACATGCGCCGCGGCGGGGCCGATCCGCTCAAGCGCCTGCCGGCCGCGGTGAAGACCGTGCCGCTGGTGGTGCTGGTCAACGAAGGCTCGGCCTCGGCCAGCGAGATCGTCGCCGGCGCGCTGCAAGACCACAAGCGCGCCATCGTGATGGGCGCCCAGACCTTCGGCAAGGGCTCGGTGCAGACCATCCGGCCGCTGTCGGAGAGCGGCGACACCGCCCTCAAGATCACCACTGCGCGCTACTACACCCCCAGCGGCCGCTCGATCCAGGCCAAGGGCATCGTGCCGGATGTCTGGCTCGACGAAACCGCCGACGGCAACGTCTTCGCCGCCCTGCGCATGCGCGAGGCCGATCTCGACAAGCACCTGGGTGTGCCCAACGAGGCCAAGGACGAAGCCCGCGAGAAGGCCCGCGAGGAAGCCCGCAAGAAGCTGGACGAGCAGGCCGCCGCCATCAAGGAAGGCACCTTCAAGCCGCTGCCCGAGTTCGGCAGCGCCGAGGACTTCCCGCTCACCCAGGCGCTGAACCGCCTGAAGAGCAAGCCGGTGATGGTCAGCAAGACCATGGCCGAGCGCACGGCCGAGACACCCACGGAGCAATGAGACCGGCCGGTTCACGGTGACCGACGACGACCTGCTGCGCTACTCGCGGCACATCCTGCTCGACGAAATCGGCATCGAGGGCCAGGGCCGGCTGCTGGCGGCCCGCGCGCTGGTCATCGGCGCTGGCGGGCTTGGCTCGCCGGTGGCGCTGTACCTGGGCACCGCCGGCGTCGGCCGCATCACCCTGGTGGACCACGACACGGTGGACCTCACCAACCTGCAGCGCCAGATCGCCCACACGCTGGCGCGCGTCGGGCAGCCCAAGGTCGAATCGGCCCGCGCGGGCATGCTGGCCATCAACCCCACGCTGGACATCCGCACCGTGGCCCGGCGCGCCGACGCCGCCTGGCTGGACGCCGCCGTGGCCGACGCCGACGTGGTGCTCGACTGCTCGGACAACTTCGCCACCCGGCACCAGGTCAACGCCGCCTGCGTGAAGCACGGCAGGCCCCTGGTCAGCGGTGCGGCCATCGGCTTCGACGGTCAGATCTCGGTCTACGACACCCGGCAGCCAGAAACCCCCTGCTACGCCTGCCTGTTCCCGCCCGACGCCGCCTTCGAGGAGACGCGCTGCGCCACGATGGGCGTGTTTGCGCCCTTGGTGGGCATCATCGGCAGCATGCAGGCCGCCGAGGCCCTGAAGCTGCTGGCCGGCGTCGGTGAATCGCTCGCCGGCCGCCTGCTGATGCTGGACGGCCGGCAGATGCGCTGGGACGAGGTCCGCCTTGCGCGGCTGGCGGGTTGCCCCGTCTGCGCCCAGCGCGCGGCCAAAGTCGTCGCTTAGTGCCTGGTCAGTACCAGCTGGCGATGTAGCGGCCCGGCCCGGCAAAGATGCCGCCAGCCACCAGTTCGCCGTTCCACGGCGCCAGCGCAAAACCGTACTCGTTGCTGAAGCCGCCGTTGCCCAGGCCGCTGCCCACGGGCGCCCAGTTGCCGCCGTCCCAGGCAGCGATGTTGTTGACATAGGTGCCACCGGCGGTCTGGAAGTGGCCGGTCGCCAGCAACCGGCCCTGGTGCTCGGCCAAGGCCATCACGTAGCCGGTGCCGGTGACGTCGTAGGTGCCACTGCCCAGCGGGTGCCACTGTGCACCGTCCCAGCGTGCAATGTTGTTGGCGGCCATGGTGCCAGCGCTGAAGAACAGGCCCCCCACGATCAGGTCGCCCTGGAACGAGGCCAGCGAGTACACATAGCCGCCCACGCCGTTGTCCGCACCCTGGCCCACCGCCTGCCACTGCACGCCGTCCCAGCGTGCTACGCGATGTGCAGGCACGCCCCCAGCGCTGTTGAAGAATCCGCCGGCGTAGAGATCCGTACCGTGGACACCCAGCGCCATCACCTGGCCATCCAGGCCGCTGCCCAGCGGCTTCCAGTTGCTGCCGTCCCACTGCGCGATGCGGTTGTAGACCTTCCGGCCGCTGCCGGTGAAGTAGCCGCCCGCCACCAGCTTGCCGTTCCAGACCACCATCGCCTGCACCCGGCCCGGCAGGCCGCTGCCCATGGGCACCCACTTGCCCTTGGCCGCCTTCCAGCGGGCCACGTTGTTCACCTGCTTGCTGCCGGCGAACTCGAAGGCCCCTGCGGCGATCAACTCGCCGTTGTAGACCGCCAGTGCCTCGACCGGCCCACCCAGGCCGGTACCGAACGCCTTCCAGCGGCTGCCGTTCCAGCTCGCCACCGAGTTCACCGGCACGCCGCCAGCCTGCTGGAAATCTCCCCCGGCCACCAGCTCGGTGGCATGGGGTGTGGTGGCGAACACCCCCATCGACGGCGAGGTGCCGCCGATGCCGGTGCCCAGGGCATGCCAGTCCTGAGCCGGCGCAGCCGTTGCCAGGCCCAGGGTGAGGGAGAGCGCCTGGGTGGCGCGGATCAGGGGGGCCAGCATGGCGGTCGCTCCTTGGGTGATCGGTTGGCCGGAGCATGGCTGGCGCCGCTTAGGCGGGCCTTAAGCACTGGGAGTAAGCTGCCCACCCCCGCACCCATCCTGCCCATCGATGAACCAGCGCATCGACGACCTCACCGCCCGCAACTTCCCCAGCGCCGAGGAGGAGGCCGCCGGCCTGGCCCCACCGCCGCTCTACAGTGGCCCGGAAAGCAGCTACCGGCTGGCCTTCACCGACAACGACTTCCTGCTGCGCAGCGAGTTGCGGCCGGTGCGCATGCAGCTCGAGCTGCTGAAGCCCGAGCTGGTGCAGCAGCACCACCGCATCGAAAGCACGGTGGTGATCTTCGGCAGCGCCCGCATCCCCTCGCGCGAGGTGGCGCTGCAGCGCCTGGAGGCGGCCCGCGCCACCGCCGACGAGGCCGCCATCAAGCGTGCCGAGACCCAGGTGTCGATGAGCCGCTACTACGAGGAGGCGCGCCGCTTCGCCGCGCTGGTAACCGAACGCTCCCGCAGCCTGGCCGCGCCGATCTACGTGAGCACCGGCGGCGGGCCCGGGATCATGGAGGCCGGCAACCGCGGCGCGCACGAGGCTGGCGGCAAGAGCCTGGGGCTGAACATCGTGTTGCCGCACGAGCAGCAGCCCAACCCCTACATCACGCCCGAGCTGTGCTTCCGCTTCCACTACTTCGCGCTGCGCAAGATGCACTTCCTGATGCGCTCGGTGGCGCTGGTGTGCTTCCCCGGCGGGTTCGGCACGCTGGACGAGCTGTTCGAGACCATGACCTTGACCCAGACCGGCAAGTGCCGGCGCCGGCCCATCCTGCTGTTCGGGCAGGATTTCTGGACCCGGCTGATCAACTTCGACCTGCTGATCGAGACCGGCATGATCAACGCGGGTGACGTGGAACTGTTCCGCTTCGTGGAGACCGCCGAGCAGGCCTGGCAGGTGCTGGCCCAGGACTACGGCCTGGATGTGCTGCAGGACGGCAACGGCGACCACGCGGAAGACATGTGAGCCGCCGATAAAAATCCGGCCGACCGGTGCCCGCAACGCATTCTTCTCTGCGCCGGAAACCGCACAATCCCGCCATGCTGAAAAAAGTCTCCCTGATCGGTGCGCCGACCGACATCGGCGCCGGTGCCCGTGGCGCCAGCATGGGGCCAGAGGCCCTGCGCGTGGCCAACATCGGCCCCATCCTCGAAGGCCATGGCCTGGAGGTGCTGGACCGCGGCAACCTGATCGGCCCGTCCAACCCCTGGCAGCCGCCGGTGGACGGCTACCGCCACCTGCCCGAGGTCGTGGCCTGGAACCGCCTGGTGCACGACGCGATGCTGGCCGAACTGCGCGACGGCCGCCTGCCCATCCTGCTGGGCGGCGACCATTGCCTGGGGCTGGGTTCGATCAGCGCGGTGGCCCGCCACTGCCGCGAAACGGGCAAGAAGCTACGCGTGCTCTGGCTCGATGCCCACGCCGACTTCAACACCAGCAAGCTCACCCCCAGCGGCAACATCCACGGCATGCCGGTGGCCTGCCTGTGCGGCCATGGCCCGCAGGAACTGATCGAGATCGGCGGCCAGGTGCCGGCCATCAACCCGAAGTGGGTGCGGCAGATCGGCATCCGCTCGGTGGATGCGGGCGAGAAGCGCTTCGTCCACGAGGTGGGCCTGGAGGTCTTCGACATGCGCTACATCGACGAGATGGGCATGCGCCA
>JADMKA010000001.1 GCA_018780145.1 Vitreoscilla sp.
AAGATCATGTACGGCAAGAAGGTCAAGGGCATCGAGCGCTCCACCTTCCTGATCGACGCCAGCGGCGTGCTGCGTGCCGAATGGCGTGGCATCAAGGTCGCCGGGCACGTGGACGACGTTCTGAAGGCCGTGAAGGACCTGAAGAAGGCCGCCTGAGGTCCTCGGCTCCCGCCGATCTCGAAAGGCCAGCCCTGTGCTGGCCTTTTTCACGCCCGCCCGCGGCCTGCTTTCCCGTGCCGCTGACAGACCGATTCAAGTGTGCATAATGGGCCTCATGCCCGAGGCCACGTTGTCGCGCATCCCCCACCAAGCCGCCCAGACTTCTGTGCGGCTTTTTCGCTTCTGAAGAAGCTCAAACAGGTCGCCCCACCCTGCTCCATGCCCCTTCCCAAGCCCCCTGCTGCCCGCGCCGCCATCCTCCCTTCCACCGCCTACGAGACCCAGGCCGCGCCGAAATCGGCGCGGCACAGCCCCCAGGCCGGCGCCGCCAGCGCCGATGACAGCCACTCCGACCTCGCCCTGCGCAAGGACGGCGCCGGCGCCCTGGCCGCCCCGGCGAAAGCCAAGCCCGCCGTCGCGCCAGCGCCGGCGCCCGTTGCACGCCGGCCCGCTCCGGAGCCCAAGCCCCGCAAGCCGCGCTCCACCGGGCCAGCCAAGCTGTTCGTGCTGGACACCAACGTCCTGATGCACGACCCGATGTCGCTCTACCGCTTCGAAGAGCACGACATCTACCTGCCGATGATCACGCTGGAGGAACTGGACGGCCACAAGAAGGGCATGAGCGAGGTCTCACGCAACGTGCGCCAGGTCAGCCGCGAACTCGATGCGCTGGCCACCGACTCCAAGTTCGACCCGACCGAAGGCATCCTGCTGGCCAAGACGGGCCACCGCGAGGCCGGCGGCAAGCTGTTCTTCCAGACCACGCTGCGCGAGGTGAAACTGCCCTCCGGCCTGCCCCAGGGCAAGGCGGACAACCAGATCCTCGGCGTGGTGCAGTCGCTGCGCGAGGAGCACCCCGGCCGCGAGGTGGTGCTGGTGTCCAAGGACATCAACATGCGGGTCAAGGCCCGTGCGCTGGGCCTGGCCGCCGAGGACTACTTCAACGACAAGACACTCGAAGACGGCGACCTGCTCTACACCGGTGTGCTGCCGTTGCCGGCCGATTTCTGGGAGCGCCATGGCAAGACCATGGAAAGCTGGAGCCAGGGCGGGCACACCTTCTACCGCATCAGCGGCCCGATGGTGCCGGCCTTGATGGTGAACCAGTTCGTCTTCCTGGAGACCCCGGGTGAGGCGCCGCTGTACGCACGCGTCACCGAGATCACCGGCAAGACCGCCGTGCTGAAGACCCTGCGCGACTACTCGCACGGCAAGAACGCCATCTGGGGCGTCACCGCCCGCAACCGCGAGCAGAACTTCGCCCTGAACCTGCTGATGGATCCGGAGTGCGATTTCATCACCCTCACCGGCACCGCCGGCACGGGCAAGACATTGATGACCCTGGCCGCCGGTCTGTCGCAGGTGATGGAAGACCGCCGCTACACCGAGATCATCGTCACCCGGGTCACCGTGCCGGTGGGGGAGGACATCGGCTTCCTGCCCGGCAATGAGGAAGAGAAGATGGGGCCCTGGATGGGCGCGCTGGACGACAACCTGGAAGTTCTGGCCAAGAGCGACAACTCGGCCGGCGAATGGGGCCGCGCCGCCACCAATGACCTGGTGCGCAGCAAGATCAAGATCAAGAGCCTGAACTTCATGCGCGGTCGCACGTTCCTGAACAAGTTCGTGCTGATCGACGAGGCGCAGAACCTGACGCCCAAGCAGATGAAGACCCTGATCACCCGTGCCGGGCCGGGCACCAAGATCGTTTGCCTGGGCAACCTGGCGCAGATCGACACGCCCTACCTGACCGAGGGCAGTTCGGGGCTGACCTACGTGGTGGACCGCTTCAAGGGCTGGCCGCACTCGGGGCACGTCACCCTGGCGCGTGGTGAGCGCTCCAGGTTGGCGGACTACGCCTCCGACGTACTCTGATCAGCTCTACTTCTTGAGATCGTCGAAGAAGGCCTTGGCGTTGGTGTCACGGCCCAGGAACTCGCGCACGAGTTGCGCGGGTTCGCGTTGCCCGCCCTGGCTGAGCACGGTGTCGCGATAGCGCTTGCCCACGGCGGCGTTGAGGCGATCGGCAGCGAAGGCGGTGCGCAAGTCCATCGCCACCACCAGGCTCCACAGGTAGCCGTAGTAGCCTGCCCCATAGCTGCCAGCGACATGGCTGAACCCGGCTGGGAAGCGCGTGCCCGGCACGTAGCCCATCGGGGTTGCACCTTCCAGCCTCGCCCACAAAGCCATGGGCTCGGGCGCATCGGCCGCATGCAGGGCCAGGTCGAAACTGGCATACAGGTGCTGGCGCGCCGTGAGGCTGCCCTTGGTGAACTCCTTGGCCGCACGGGCCTTCTCGACCATCTCGTCAGGCACCGGCTTGCAGCTGGGGCAGACCTCCTGGAACAGCTTGAGCACCTGGCGGTCCAGCACAAAGTCCTCCAGCATCTGCGAAGGCGCTTCGGCGAAGTCATGCTGGACGTTGATGCCCGAGCTCAGGTTGTAGCGGGTGTTGGACAGGTTGCTGTGCAGCGCATGGCCGAACTCGTGAAGGAGCGTCTCGAGTTCGTCCATGGTCAGGCCCTTGCGGTCGAAGTTGACCAACATCACCGCCTGAGGTGTCCGACCTGTCAGCGTGGATCCGCCGCGGTAGGGCCACACGGCGGCGTGGCCGTACTTTCCGTCGCGTGGGTAGAGGTCGACGATCAAGCTGGCCAGGGCTTTGCCCGTGGTGGCGTCGGTCACCGCGTAGGCCTGGGCCTCGGGGTGCCACAGCTTGGCCTCGACCCGTTCATAGCGGATGCCGAACATCTTCTCGGCCACACGCATCACGAACTGCAGGCTTTCCTGTGGCGGGAAGTACGGCCGGAATGACTCCTCGTCGACGGCAAAGCGCTCCTTGCGCAGCCGCTCGGTGTAGAACGACAGGTCCCAGCGCTCCAGGCGGGTGCTCTCCACCGGCTGGTTGAGGTGCTTGGCCTTGGCCGCACGCAATTCGACCAGGTCACGCGCCTCCCCCTCGGTGACCACCGCCTTCACCTCCTCCAGGAAGCGCTGCGTGTTGGCCACGTTCACCGCCATGCGGCGGCGCAACGTGAAATCGGCGTAACTGTCGTATCCGAACAGCTTGGCGTACTCGCGGCGCAACCGAGCGATCTCGCCCAGCAGCTTCAGGTTGGCGTCGCCGCCGACGTTCGTCTTGGCGCGCCACATGCGCTCACGCGTGGCGGGCTTCTCGGCACGCTCCATCACCGGAAAGTAGACCGGGTAGCTCAGCGCCAACAGCACACGGCCCTGCTTGTCACGCTTGGCGGCTTTCAGCACGCCCTCGGGAACACCGGCGAGTTCGGCCTCGTCGAACGGCAGCAGCGTGTTGTCGTCACGCACGTTCTTGTCGAACCGTTGGCCCAGCAGGCTGATCCGGTTGGCCAGTTGCTTGGCCTTGGCCCGCTGCGCGGGCGCCAGACCCACGCCCGAATCCTCGAAGGTTTCGAGAATGGAACGCAGCGCCGCACGGTCGACATCGTCGGCCGGGGTCGACGCCTTGGCGGCGCGGAACAGCCGTGCATTCTGGGTCATGCCGGTGAAGAAATCCTGCCAGCGCAGGTCGCAGGCTTCTGCGGCCGTGCGGATCGCCGCATCGGGGTGGGCGTTGCTGATGAAACCCACCGGGCCGTAAGCGTCCTCGATCCAGGCGTTGAGCGCGTCGTACTCAGCGATCCAGCCGCCCGAGCCAGGACGGCTCTCCAGCGTCGCCACGCGTGCCTTGGCTCCCTTCAACCCGCTGTCGCAGAGCTGCCGCACCTGGGCCGCAGACTTGAAGTCCGGGAAGGCTGGACCGGGCAGTTCGGCGGCCATCGCCGCCCCAGGAAACACCAGGGCTGCTGCGGCGGCCCAGCGGACACAACGAGAAAAGTTCGCCAATTTGCTCTCCAAGTGGCGCACACCCGCGAAACGGGCCGCTTCGTGGGCGGCCACGCGCCGCTGGGCGGCAAGACGCGGCATTCTGCCTGCGGGCGCAGGAAAACCCGGCGCACAGGCCTCGGTATTCACCCTGAGGGGCCAGGTCGCAGCTGCAAGTGCTTGAAAACACTTGTATTTTCTCTTGACACCGGGATTGACGGGCGCTTATTCTGCGCCCCGTGCCGAGGCTTACCCCGACCATCCGCGGGCCCCTGAGGGCCCTCCCAGCGTTCCGCTCCTGCTGGCTGGCTTGCGCCATGGCACTACCGCTTTGCCCGCTGCTGGCTGCACCTGCTGCCGCGGCGCATGACCCGGTGATGCAACTCCTGCAGGATCGCGGCCTGGTGGCAGCCGACAGCACCGTGCAAGCTGCCGCTTCTGAACCCACGCTGTTGGGCCAGATGCGCGAGACGGCCTCGGAGCTCGTCCTGGGCGCCATGAACTTCATCGGCGTACGGTACCGCCGCGGTGGCTCCAGCGCCGAAGAAGGCTTCGACTGCTCGGGCTTCACCCGCCACATCTTTGAAAACAGCATCGGCCTGGTGTTGCCACGGCGTGCCGACGAGCAGGCACGCGCGCCTGGCCTGTTCAGCGTCGGCAAGGACGAGCTCAAGCCCGGCGATCTGGTGTTCTTCAACACCGTGCGCCGCACGTTCTCGCATGTCGGCATCTATGTCGGCGACGGCAAGTTCATCCATTCGCCTCGCGCCGGGGGGCAGGTGCGTGTCGAGGACATGCGGGTCGACTACTGGGCCAAGCGCTTCAACGGCGCCCGCCGCGCGCCCCAGGTCGGCGCCGACCTGCCCCGCACGGCACCCTGACGCCGCCCTCCCCGCACGGCGACGCGGGCATCCTCGGCCCCCAAGGGTCCCCGGCAAGGCACAATCCCCTCATGGGTGAACGAGTCATTGCACTGACCGATTGGCGCCGCGCAACGCCCACGTTGCCAGCGACGCGCATTGCCGCCACCGGCCTGCTGGCCGACGCTCTGGGCCGGCCGCTGCACGACCTGCGCATCTCGGTCACCGACCGCTGCAACTTCCGCTGCAGCTACTGCATGCCGAAGGAAATCTTCGACACGCGTTACCCGTTCCTGCCACAGAGCTCACTGCTGAGCTTCGAGGAGATCACGCGGCTTGCGCGCCTGTTCGCAGGCCACGGTGTCCGCAAACTCCGGTTGACAGGCGGCGAGCCGCTGCTGCGCAAGCACCTCGAAGGCCTGGTCGAGATGCTGGCGGGCCTGCGTGATATCGATGGCCAGCCACTGGACCTCACCCTGACCACCAACGGTTCGCTGCTGGCACGCAAGGCCGCAGCCTTGAAGGCGGCCGGCCTGCGCCGCGTGACTGTGAGCCTGGATGCGCTGGACGACTCTGTCTTCCAGGCCATGAACGACGTCGGCTTCCCGGTGGCCGACGTGCTGGCCGGTATCGACGCGGCACTCGACGCCGGCCTGGGGCCGCTGAAGGTCAACATGGTCGTCAAGCGCGGCGTGAACGATGCCGAGATCGTGCCGATGGCCCGCTACATGCGGGATCGTTATGGCGCCGCGGTGACATTGCGCTTCATCGAGTACATGGACGTCGGCGCCACCAACGGCTGGCGCATGGACGACGTGTTGCCGTCGGCCGACGTGCTGGCGCGGCTGCGCGCCGAGTGGGCCCTCGAAGCCGCCGAACCCACCACCACCGGCGAAACCGCCGAGCGCTGGCGCTATGCGGACGGCCGCGGCGAGATCGGCCTCATCTCCAGCGTCACCCAGGCCTTTTGCCGCGACTGCAACCGGGCCCGCTTGTCCACCGAAGGCCAGCTCTTCCTGTGCCTGTTCGGCAGCCAGGGACATGACCTGCGCTCGCTGCTGCGTGGTGGTGCCGAAGACGCCGACATCGCCTCGGCCATCGCCCACATCTGGGGCCGGCGCGACGACCGCTACTCCGAGCTGCGCGGCTCCAACGCCGCACCGCGCGACGGCGGGCAGCGGGTGGAGATGCACTACATCGGCGGGTGAGTCGTCGCGGCCTCCAGCGCCGCCTCCTTGATCTCGCCGGGGACTCGCCGCCGGGCGAACACCGTGTACACCGTCGGGACCACGAAGATGGTCAGCAGCGTGCCCACCGTCATGCCGCCCACGATCACCCAGCCGATCTGCTGGCGGCTCTCGGCACCCGCCCCGGTGGCCAGGGCCAGCGGCAAGGCACCCAACACCATGGCACCGGTGGTCATCAGGATCGGGCGCAGTCGCAGCGAGGCCGCCTCCTGCACCGCCTCACGGATCGGCCGCCCCTGCTGCCTCAGCTGGTTCGAGAACTCGACGATCAGGATGCCGTGCTTGGTGATCAAGCCTACCAGCGTGATCAGCCCGATCTGCGAGTAGACGTTCAGCGTTCCCCCGGTCAGCTGCATGATGCCCAACGCACCCACCATCGACAGCGGCACCGACAGCAGGATCACGAAGGGATCGACGAAGCTCTCGAACTGTGCCGACAGCACCAGGAAGATGAACAGCAGGGCCAGCATGAACACCAGCCCGAGCGCACCGCTGGACGAGCGGAACTCGCGCGACACGCCATTCAACTCGGTGGCATAGCCCGGCTTCAGGACCTTCTTCGCCGTCTCGTCCATGAACTGCAGCGCCTCGCCCAGCGAGTAGTTGGGCGCCAGGTTGGCGGTGATGGCCAGCGAACGGCGCTGGTTGAAGTGGTTCAGCTCGCGCGGGCTGACCGCCTCTCGCACCTTGACCAGCGACGACAACGGCACCATGGTGTCGTTGCGGCCGCGCACGAACAACTTCTCGATGTCCTCGGGCGCGGTGCGGCCGCGGGCCTCGGTCTGCACCAGCACGTCGTACTGGTCCGCATCGCGCTTGTAGCGGGTCACGGCTCGGCCGCCCAGCATGGTCTCGACCGTGCGCGCCACTTGGTCGACGTTGATGCCCAGATCGGCAGCCCGATCGCGGTCCACGTCCATGAAGATCTCGGGCTTGTTCAGTCGCAGGTCAGTGTCCGGCTGCACGAAGCCCGGGTTCTTGGCCATCTCGGCCAGGAACTGCTGCGACACCTGGGCGAGGTTCGCGTAGCTTTCGTTGGTGACCACCACGAAGTTGATCGGCCGCTCGCGGAAGCCCTGACCCAGGCTGGGTGGCGTGATTGGGAACGCGGTCACGCCCGGCAGGCCGGCAAAGGCCGGCTGCAGCTCGCGCGCCAGTTGCAGCGTGGTCTTCTTGCGGTCCTCCCAATCCACCGTGCGCAAGAAGGAGATGCCCTGCGACACGCTCGGGTTGCCAGCCACCACGAACACCCGGTCGAACTCGGGGTGCTGCATGCCGATGGCCTCGATGGCGCGCAGGTAGCGCGCGGTGTACTCCAGCGTGGCACCGTCGGGTGCGTTCACCGTGGCGAGGATCACGCCACGGTCCTCCAATGGGGCCAGCTCGCGCTTGGCGTTGCTGAAGAGCCAGGCGCTGCCAACCGCCGAGCCCAGCATCACCACGGCGATCACCCAGCGGTGGGCCAGCACCCAGCCAAGCGCGCGGCCATAGACCGAGGTGGCACCCACCAGCACGCGCTCCATGCCCCGGTCGAAGAAGTTGGGTGCCGGGTTGTGGCGCAGCAGCTTGCTGCACATCATCGGCGTCAGCGTCAGGGCGACGAAGCCGGAGACCACCACCGCGCCCGCCAGCGTCAGCGCAAACTCGGTGAACAGGCGGCCGGTGCGGCCCGGCGTGAAGGCCAGCGGCGCGAACACCGCCGCCAGTGTCAGCGTCATCGCCACGACCGCGAAGCCGATCTCGTGGGCCCCGCGGATGGCCGCCTGGAACGGCGTCAATCCCTCCTCGATGTGCCGGAAGATGTTCTCCAGCACCACGATGGCGTCGTCCACCACCAGGCCGATGGCCAGCACCAGCGCCAGCAGCGACAAGGTGTTGATGGTGAAGCCCGCGACCGCCATGATGGCAAAGCTGCCGATCAGGCTCACGGGAATGGTCACCAGCGGGATGATCGAGGCGCGCAGCGTGCGCAGGAAGATGAACACCACCAGCGCCACCAGCACCACCGCTTCGGTGATGGTGCGGAACACCGAGCGGATCGAGCGGTCGATGAAGACCGAGTTGTCGTTGGCCGCCTGCACCTTCACGCTGGGCGGCAGGTCCTGCTGGATCAGCGGCAACACCGCGCGGACGCCGGCCGACACCTCCAGCGGGTTGGCGGTGGCCTGGCGGATGACGCCGGTGGAGATCGACGGCACGCCATTCAGGCGGACCGACGAGCGCTCGCTGGCGGGCGCCTGCTCGATGCGGGCCACGTCGCGCAAGCGCACGGTGTAGCCACTGGCCTGCCTCAGGGCGACCTGCTCGAACTGTTCGACCGTGTTGAGGTCGGTGCGCGCGGTCACGCTGAACTCGCGCTGCTGGCTCTCGATGCGGCCGGCGGGCACCTCCAGGTTCTGCCTGCGCAGGGCGTCCTCCACCTCCTGCACGGTCACCCGGTAGGCGGCCAGGCGGTCCGGGTCCAGCCAGATGCGCATCGCGAACTTGCGATCGCCGTTGACCTGCACGTCGGCCACACCGGGCACCGTCTGCAGGCGCGGTTTGACGACCCGGTTGATCAGGTCGGTGACCTCCAGCGGGCTCAGCGTCTCGCTGGTGTAGGCCAACCAGATGGTGGGCGTGGCATCGGCCTCGACCTTGGCGATCACGGGCTCGTCGATGGTGTCCGGCAGCCGGGCGCGCACCCGGGCCACCCGATCACGCACATCGGCGGCCGCGTCGTCCGGGTCTTTCTCGAGGCGGAAGCGCACCGTGATCTGGCTCTGCTCGGAGCGCGAGATCGAGGTCAGGATGTCGACGCCGTCGATGCCGCTGATGGAGTCCTCCAGCGGCTTGGTGACCTGGGTTTCGATCACCTCCGAGGACGCCCCCACCAGGCGCGTACTGACGGTCACCACCGGCTCGTCGATGCGCGGGTACTCGCGCACCTGGAGTTGCTGGAAGGACACCGCGCCGACGAGGATCAGCAGCAGCGACATCACCGTCGCCAGCACCGGCCGTCGGATCGTGAGTTCGGAGAACTTCATGGGTGCTCCCGGGTCAGGCGCCTGCTGTGCTGGCCGCTGCAGGCTTGCCGCGCGCCGGCCCGGACGCCGCCGGCGGTTGGCCGATGTCCACCACCTTGACCACCTGCCCGTCGGTGCGCAGCAGGCGGGCCTGGCCGGCGGTGACCACCTGGTCACCGGCCTTCACACCCTCCAGGATCTCGACCTTGCCGTTCATGCGCGCCCCGGTCCGGGCCTCGATCCGGCGCGACACCGGGCCGGTGCCAGCCTCGCCGGGCACCAGCACGATCAGGTACTGCTTGCCGCCTTGCGGCACCAGCGCCTCCTCGGGCACCACCAGGGCCCCTTCGCGCGCCGCGAACAGCACCCGCGCCCGGGCGAACATGCCAGGCCTCAGCAGGCCCTTGTCGTTGGCCAGGCGAGCCCGCACCAGCAGGGCACGCCCGTTCGCGTCGACCTGCGAGTCCAGCGCGTCGACCTGGGCCTTGAAGGGCACGCCCGGCATGGCATCCAGCGTGACCTCGACAGTCTGCCCCGTGTGCAGGCGGGCGGCGTAGCGCTCGGGCAGGCGGAAATCGACCCACAGCGTGCTGGTGTCGTCGATCGATACCAGGTCCGCACCGTCCTTCACGTAGTCGCCCACACTCACGGCCCGGATGCCCGCCACCCCGTCGAAGGGGGCGACGATGCGCATGCGGCCGGCCTGCGCCTTGGCCAGGGCCACCTGGGCCTCGGCCACCTGCAGGTTGGCGGCGTTCTGGTCGACCACGCTCTGGCTGACGAACCCCTGCCCCAGCAGCTCACGGCTGCGCGCGAGATTGCTCCGCGCGATCAGCGCCTGGGCTTCGGCCTGTTGAACCTGGGCGACCTGCAGGCTGTCGTCGAGCTGCACCAGTACCTGGCCCCGGCGGACCGATTTGCCGTCGGCGAAAGTCAGGGTCTTGATGCGGCCGCTGACCTCGGGGCGCAGCATCACCCCCTGGCGCGGCCGCAGCGTGCCCACGGCCGTCGCGTCGTCCTCGAGCCGCATCGCCGTGACCCTGCCGGCCTCGACCAGTGCCGGCCCGGCGTTGACGCCACCGCCAGCGGCGCCGGGAGCACGTGACGCCGCTGCGGTGCCCGGCGTCGCCAGCACAGACGCCGCACCCGAGTCACCCTTGCGCTGGACCCACCAAGCCACGCCGCTGGCCAGCGCCAACCCCACCACCGCCACCGTCACATGCAGCTTGCTCACGTCGTGTTGTCTCGTTGTCAGTCCGGAACAGGCCGCCACTGTAAGCGGTCGAATCAATAGGCTAGCGGGAGACCGACGCAACCCCCTTGTTGGCCAGGGCATCTGCGCGCTCGTTGCCGGGGTCGCCCGAATGCCCCTTGACCCAATGCCAGGACACCTTGTGCTGCTGCACCAGGGCATCCAGGCGCTGCCAAAGCTCGGCGTTCTTCACCGGATGGTTGTCCGCCGTGCGCCAGCCGCGCCGCTTCCAGTTGTGGATCCAGGTGGTCATGCCATTCTTCACGTAGGCGCTGTCGGTGTAGATGGCCACGGTGCAGGGGCGTTTCAGGGTGGCCAGCGACTCGATCACCGCCAACAGCTCCATGCGGTTGTTGGTGGTCAACGGGTCTCCACCGAACAACTCCTTCTCGTGGCCTCCGGCGCTCATCCAGGCGCCCCAGCCCCCTGGGCCCGGGTTGCCCTTGCAGGCACCGTCGGTGTAGATCGTCACGGGGGCATTCGGTTCGGTCACTGAGAGGGTTCCTGATGGTTCTGGTGAATGTTCTGGTTCAACACCGGCGCGGCCTTGGCCGACACCCTTTCGGAGCGTGCGAGGCCCACCAGCCGCATGCCCCGCACGCGCTTGACGGCCACCACGCAGTAGACGGCACCGAGCACCGGCCACCAGCGTTCACCGACCCGGTCCATCCAGGCAAAGCGGTCCAGCCAGCGCTGCGAGGCGTTGGGGGGGCGCCAACAGCCGAAGCGGCCCGCCTCGACTTCGAAGTCGAGCAGCCTCAACCAGTCGCGCAGGCGCCAGTAGCCGATGAACTCGCCGGCACGTGGCAGGAACAGGCTGCGCTGCCCGCCGGCGAGCTTCAGGCGGGCATGTCCGAGCCTTTGCCGCACCCCCCACAGGCTGGCAGGGTTCAGACCGACCACCACCACCCGGCCTTCCGGCCGCAGCACCCGCGCCACCTCGGCCAGCGCGCGGTGCGGGTCGGTCGCCAGTTCCAGCGTATGGGGCATGACGACCAGGTCCAGGGTCTGGTCGCCGAAGGGCAGGGCCTCGGGTTCGCAATGAAGGGCTACCGGCAAAGCGCTCGAATCGGGCAGCAGGATCACGTCATCCGGCGGTGGTGGCATGGCGATGGGCTCTGGCGCCACGGCACCGTCGCTGGCGACCCAGCGGTGAGGCATGCGGTTGGCGCGCAGGGTGTCGACCTCCGGCAGGCCGAGCTGCAAGGCGTGGAAGCCGAACACGTCCGCCACGGCACGGTCGAGCCGCTCCTGTTCCCAAGCCAGCAGGTACTGCCCTGGCGGGGTCGTCAACCAGACCCCCAACTCTATAATCGACTCGTCTCGCGTCATGAATCTGATCGCCCTACCCGCCTTCACCGACAACTACTTCTGGATGCTGCACGATGGCCGCGAGGCCCTGGTGGTGGATCCGGGTGATTCGGCGCCGGTGGTCGACGCACTCGATCGCCTCGGGTTGGCGCTCACGGCCATTCTAGTGACCCACCACCATCCCGATCACGTGGGTGGTGTGGCCACGCTGATGGCGCGTTTGAACGGCCCGGTTCACGGCCCGCGCCGCGAGGCCCTGCCGGTCGCTGTGCAGCCACACGGCCAGGGTGATCACGTCGAATGGAACGGTGTGGCCTTCCAGGTGCTCGACGTGCCCGGGCACACCGCGGGGCACATCGCCTACTTTGCCGAAGCGGCCCCCGGTGGGCCGCTGCTGTTTTGTGGCGACACGCTGTTCTCCGGCGGCTGCGGAAGGCTGTTCGAAGGAACGCCAGCACAGATGCACGCCTCGCTGTCGGCGCTGGCTGCCCTGCCCGCGGCGACCCGGGTCTGCTGCGCCCACGAGTACACCTTGTCCAACCTGCGATTCGCAGTGGCGGCCGAGCCGCGCAACGCCGAGTTGCAGGCCCACCTGTCCCAGTGCGAAGCCATGCGCCAGCAAGGGCTGCCCACCCTGCCCTCGACGATCGGTGTCGAGCGCCAGATCAACCCGTTCCTGCGCTGCGACCAGCCGGCCCTGGCCGCTGCGGCGCGTGAACACGGTGCCACCAGCGACGACCCGGTGTCGGTGTTCGCGGCGCTGCGCCAATGGAAGAACGTCTTTCGATGATGACCCCTTTTCAAGCCTGGTGTCGCCGGCTGGCACCCCTGGCGCTGTGCGGTCTCGCCGCTTGCGCCCAGGTGCCCACGGTACCGACAGAGCCCAGCGCGCCGGCCGTGGCCAACGCGACCGTGACCGAGATCCCGGTCGTCGCCGCGCCGGCCAACGTGCCGGCAGCCCCGGCGACACCAACCACCGATCCGGAGACCTTCATGGCCCGCCTGGTCGACCCAGTCGCACCGGACCGGCCGGTCGATCTCTACACCGACAACGCCACCACCGACCTGTGGGCCCGCGTGCGCAGTGGCTTTGCCATGCCCGACCTGGACGGCGATCTCGTGCGCGGACGCGAGCGTTACTACGCCGAGCGGCCCGACTACGTGCGCCGCATGACCGAGCGCGGCAGCCGCTACCTCTTCCATGTGGTCGAGGAGATCGAGAAACGCGGCATGCCCACCGAGCTGGCCCTGCTGCCCTTCATCGAGAGCGCGTTCAACCCGCAGGCGCAATCGGTGGCCAGCGCCTCGGGCATGTGGCAGTTCATCCCCTCCACGGGCAAGGACTACGACCTCAAGCAGAACACCTTCCGCGACGACCGGCGTGACGTGCTGGCCTCCACCCGCGCCGCGCTGGACTACCTGGGTCGGCTCTACAAGCTGTTCGGCGACTGGCATTTGGCGCTGGCGGCCTACAACTGGGGCGAAGGCAGCGTGCAGCGCGCCATCGCACGCAACCAGAAGGCCGGCCTGCCGACCGACTATGCAAGCCTGCGCATGCCCGACGAGACCCGCCTGTATGTGCCCAAGCTGCAGGCGGTGAAAAACATCGTGGCCAATCCGGAGGCCTTCGACCTGGCGCTGCCGGACTTGCGCAACCACCCGTACTTCCTCAGTGTGCCGATCGAGCGCGACATCGACGTCAACCTGGCGGTGCGCCTGGCGGAGGTGTCGATGGAGGAGTTCCGCTACCTGAACCCGCAGATGAACAAGCCGGTGATCCTGGCCGCCGGCACCGAGCAGATCCTGCTGCCCTACGACAACGCCAACGAGTTCGTGCGCAACCTGCGTGGCCACCATGGCCCGCTGGCCACCTGGACCGCCTGGGTCGCGCCGAAAACGATGCGGCCGTCCGACGTGGCCAAGCAAGTCGGCATGAGCGAGACGGTGCTGCGCGAGGTGAACCGCATCCCGCCGCGCATGCTGGTGAAGACCGGCTCGGCCCTGCTGGTGCCGCGCAGCCCGAACCGCCTCTCCGATGTGTCCGAGCAGGTGGCCGACAACGGCACGCTGTCGCTGGCGCCCGATCTGCCGCCGCTGAAGCGGCTGACGCTGCGCGCCGGCAAGAAGGGCGAGAGCGTGGCCGCGGTGGCCAGGCGTTACCGCGCGACACCGGCCCAGGTGGCGCAATGGAACAAGGTGGGGGCGTCGGCCCAGTTCAAGCCGGGCAGCACCATCGTGGTCTACGTGCCGAACAAGCCGACCCGCGTGGCCGCGGCGGCAAAGTCGGGCGCACGCCCGTCGGCCAAGCCTGCAGCGCGCCCGACCAACCCGCCGAAGGCCCGGCAGGTGCGCATGGCGCAGAAGTAGAGCGTCAGCGCCGGTCGACCAGCGCGTGGGCGATGGTCGACAGATCGACGTACTCCAGTTCGCTGCCGGCTGGCACGCCGCGCGCCAGGCGCGTGACCTTCAGGCCGCGGGCGCGCAGGCCTTCGGACAGCACGTGGGCTGTCGCCTCGCCTTCGGCGGTGAAACTGGTGGCCAGGATCACCTCCTCCAGGCCGTCCTCCTCGCAACGCGCCAGCAGGCTCTCGGCCCCCAGCGCGCTCGCCCCGATACCGTCCAGTGGGCTGATGCGGCCCATCAGCACGTAGTACAGGCCGCGGTAGCTGCCGGTGCGCTCCAGCGCGGCCTGATCGGCCGGCGTCTCGACCACGCAGAGCTGCCGAACATCGCGCGCCGGATCCCGGCAGATCGAACAGACCTCGTCGTCGGTGAAGGTGTGGCAGCGCGCGCAGTGGCGCACCGACATCACCGCACCGTCAAGCGCGCGAGACAGCTGCTGCGCACCGGCACGGTCGTGCTGCAACAGGTGAAAGGCCATGCGCTGCGCCGATTTCACGCCCACCCCGGGCAGCTTGCGCAGGGCGTCGATCAGGGCCTCGAGGTGGGAGGCGCTCACGCGCTCAGAACGGCAGCTTCATGCCGGGCGGCATGGGCATGCCGGCGGTCAGCTTGCCCATCTTCTCCTGGCTCACGGCCTCGGCGCGGCGGACAGCGTCGTTGAAGGCGGCAGCCACCAGGTCCTCGAGCATGTCCTTGTCGTCGGCCAGCAGGCTGGGGTCGATGGTGACGCGCTTGACGTCGTTCTTGCAGGTCATCACCACCTTGACCAGGCCAGCGCCCGACTGGCCCTCGACCTCGACCAGGGCGAGTTCCTCCTGGGCCTTGCGCAGGTTGTCCTGCATGGCCTGGGCCTGCTTCATCAGGCCGGCGAGTTGGCCTTTCATCATGATGGGAATCCTTTCGAACGGGGGTGGGAGTCAGGCAGGCCGGATCGAACCGGGAACGATGCGCGCGGTTGAAAACTGCGCCAGCATCGCCTGCACCAGGGGGTCTGAATGAATGATCTGCTCGGCCTGGCGCTGGCGCTCGGCGGCGGCCTCGGCATCGCGGCGTGCCGGTGAATCCTCGGGCACGCCGGCGGAGACTTCCAGCCGCAGTGCCGCGCCGGTGTGCGCCACCAGGGCCGCTTGCAGCTTGTCAGCCAGCGCCGGCGCACGCAGGGTCTCGCGCTCGACCCGCAGTTGCCAGCGTTCGACGCCGTCGTCGCCAGGGTCTACGCTGGTGAGCTGGGCCTGCATCGCGAGCTCGCGGACCAGCGCCATGACCGCATTGCCCGCCACCAGCGCCGCGACCAGCTCGCTCCAGCGGTCACCGAGCGGCGTGCGTGTCACTTCGATGGCCAGAAGCGGTGCCGATGGCGCAGTCGCCGGCGCGGCCAAACTGACCGGCTCGGGCACCGCCACAGCAGCGAAAGCGGGCTCGTCATCGAACGGCGCCTCGTCCATCCAGGGCGGGGGTTCCTCGGAGACCTTGGCAGCCCCAGCGCGCGTTGCCGGCGCAGGGCGGGCCACCACCGCCGGCGGCACGGGCGGCACCGGAGCACGGGCGCGCTCGGCCACACGCGCCTGCAGGGCGGCCGAGGGTGCGGAAACCGGTGCCGCAACCGGCAGGCTGGCTGGCCGTTCGGGCGCCGGGCGCGGTGTGCCGCCACCCTGCGCCGGGAAGGCCAGGAAGCGCAGCAGCACCATCACCAGGCCGGCGTACTCGTCGGGCGCCAGGCTCAGCTCGGCGCGACCCTGCAGCACCATGCTGTAGAGCAACTGGGTCTCGTCGGCCGCCAGCAACGGCGCCAGCGTGCGGACCATCTCGGTCTCGGGATCGGCCTGGTCGAGTGCACCCGGCACCGCCTGTTCCACCGCCATCTGCTGCAGCAGGCGGGCCAGCTCCTCCAGCGTGCCGGCGGCCGACAGGCCCTGGTTGCGCAGGCCCTCGGCCTCGGCCAGCAGGGCCCGCCCGTCGCGCGCCGCCAAGGCCTCCACCAACCGCTGCGCATGCCGGCGGTCCACCGAGCCCAGCATCGCGCGCACGCCGGACTCCTCCAGCCGGCCGCCACCGTAGGCGATGGCCTGGTCGGTCAGCGACAGCGCATCGCGCATCGAGCCGCGCGCCGCACGCGAGAGCAAACGCAGCGCGCCGGGCTCCACCGGCACGCTCTCGGCGGCCAACACCGCCTGCAGGTGCTCGGACACGGTCTGCGGCGACATCGGCCGCAGATTGAACTGCAGGCAGCGGCTGAGCACCGTGGGCAGCATCTTCTCCGGGTCGGTGGTGGCCAGCACGAACTTCAGGTACTCCGGCGGCTCTTCCAGCGTCTTCAGCAGCGCGTTGAAGGCATCCTTGGTGAGCTGGTGCGCCTCGTCGATCATGAAGACCTTGAAGCGGCCGACGCTGGGCTTGTACGAGGCTCGCTCGATCAGGTCGCGTGCCTCGTCGATGCCGCGGTTAGAGGCGGCGTCGAGCTCGGTGTAGTCCATGTAGCGGTCGGCATCGATCTCGCGGCAGGCGGTGCAGACGCCGCAGGGCTTGGCGGTGATGCCACCCTGCCCGTCCGCCCCGGTGCAGTTCAGGCACTTGGCGAGGATGCGCGAGACCGTGGTCTTGCCGATGCCACGGGTGCCGGTGAACAGGTAGGCGTGGTGCAGGCGCCCCTGCTCCAGCGCATGCGTCAACGCACGCACCACATGGTCCTGGCCCACCATCTCCTCGAAATTGCGCGAGCGGTACTTGCGCGCCAGGACGACATAACTCATGCGGGCCATTCTACGGGGGGCACCAGCCCGCGGCGGCGGCCTCGCCCAAGGGCTGGCGGATAATCCCGCCCCATGAGTTCCACCGCCTCCAGCACCACCGGCACCACCCTCAGCTACGAGCAGGCCGGCGTCAACTACGACCTGATCGATCCCCTCAAGGTGGCCGCCCAGCGCGCCGCTGCCGCCACGGCGGGCCACCTGAGCGCCCATGGCTTCACCGAGGTCCAGGCCTCGCGCGGCGAATCCGCCTACGTGGTGGACGTGGGCCCGTTCTACCTGGCCAGCATCGTCGAGTGCCTGGGCTCCAAGGCCCTGGTGGCCGACGAGATGAAGGCGCTCACCGGCAAGAGCTACTACGCCGGCATCGCCCAGGACACCATCGCGATGGCGGTGAACGACCTGATCACCGTCGGCGCCACGCCGCTCGTCGTCCAGGCCTACTGGGCCGCGGGGGGCAGCGACTGGTTCGGCGATGCCCAGCGCGCGCAGGCCCTGGTCGCGGGCTGGAAGCAGGCCTGCGACGTCTGCGGCGTGGCCTGGGGCGGCGGCGAGACGCCCGCCCTGGCCGGCATCGTCGAGAGCGGCCGCATCGACCTCGCCGCCTCGTGCACCGGCATCGTCAGCCCCAAGAGCCGGTTGTCGGTGGGCGATGCCCTGGCACCGGGCGATGCCATCGTGCTGCTGGCCTCCAGTGGCATCCATGCCAATGGCCTGAGCCTGGCGCGCAAGCTGGTCGAGCGCCTGCCGCAGGGCTACCTCACCGAGGTGGCACCCGGCCTCAGCTACGGCGAGGCCCTGCTGGCGCCCACCACGCTGTACAGCCCGGTGACCGAGGCCCTGGCCAAGGCCGGCGTGGCCATGCACTACTGCGCCAACATCACCGGCCATGGATGGCGCAAGCTGCTGCGCCATCCGAGTGCGCTGACCTACCGCATCCACAGCGTGCCGGCCGTGCCGCCGGTGCTGGCGTTCATCCAGCAGCACACCCACCAGGACGACCGCGAGGCCTACTCCACGTTGAACATGGGCGCCGGTTTTGCGCTGTTCGTGCCAGCGGCAGACGCCGAGCGCACAGTCGCGATCGCTCGCGCGCATGGCGTAGAGGCGTTGGTCGCGGGCACGGTGGAGGCCGGCCCGAAGCAGGTGCTGATCGAGCCGATCGGCGTCGCCTTCAGCGACGACGACCTTCAGTTGCGCTGAGCCGCTACTTCTTGACGGCCTCCTGCGCCGACTGGTGCTTGCGGTCGTACTCGATGCCCTTCTTGACCTCGGCAATCGCCTTGTCGACGGCATTGATGGCCTGGGCGCGGTTGCCGCCCTTGTCGCCGGACGCGCTCTTCAGCTGATCCCGGGCCTGCTCCAGGCTGGCCAGCGCGGCCTCCATGTGAGGCTGGGCCGCGAAGATCGGGGCGGCGGCGAGGGCCAAGGCCAGGGCAGCCAGGGTATGAGCGACTTTCATGGGTCAATCTCCCATTGGACAGTGGGGTTGGACAGGCCGGCCACATGCGGCTCGCGCCACGAAGCATAGCCGCAGTGCCACGCCGGTCAACGCGCGGCGGCGGCCTCGCGACGCAACCAATCGAAAGCGTCGTTGGCGATCGGTGTACGAGGAGTCAGCCGGCTTCGCATCAGCCACAGCCGAGGCCGCGGGCTCGTGGGCACCTGAGGCAGGTGCACCAGCCGGCCCGCCTGCAGAGCCGCGTCGACCAGCCAGCACGACAGGTAGGCCACGCCAAGACCCTGCTCGACCATGCCCAGCAACACGCCGGCGTCCTGCACCGTGGCGGCACGGCGCAGCCTGGCCTTCGCCGCCAGCCCGCCCAGCAGGCCGCCCCAGTCGGGCTCACGCTCCAGCAGCAGCAGCGGCGCACGTTCGGTCAACTTGGGCCACGGCACGGCAGCCAGCTTGGTGGCCCACACCGGGGCGCAAACGGCCATGGCGTGGTCTTCACCCAGCGGCACGCACTCGATGTCCGGGCCGTGCAGCGGCCGGCGCGAGACAATGAGATCCACATCCACCCGGTCGATGGCGCTCATTTCGTGGTCTGGCATCAGCCACACCTCGAGCGACGCGTGCAGCTTCTGCAGCTCGGCCATCCGGGGCAGCAACCAGCCCTGGGCCAGATCGGTGGGGCAGGCCAGCAGCAGGGAAGCCTTGCTGCGGTAGGGCTCGATGCGCTCGAAACCGAGCTTCAGCCGCTGAAGTGTCTCGCGCGCGGTGACCACCAGGAGTTCGCCCGCACCGGTGAGCTTGACCCCATGGCCCTGGCGCGTGAACAGGCGCTGCGCCACATAGGCCTCGAGCTTCTGCAGGCGCTGGCTGACGGCACTCTGGGTCAGGTTCAGCTCCGCCGCGGCACGCGAGACGCTGCCCAGCCGGGCAGCCGCCTCGAAGGCCACCAGACCGGCAAACGGGATCTCGCGGGGCGCGGAGGTATCAGAATTTCTCATGGCGCGGTGCGGCGGGCTAATGGGCAAGCGGCGGCGTCTCTGCGAGCATCCTGTCATTGCACAGACGCTCCCGGAGCACCCGATGACCGACGCCGCCCGCCCCACCGATCATGCCATCCACCGCACCAGCGACCTGGGCTACCCGCCGGAGAACAACTTCGGCGGCGTGCTGAGCTTCCTGAGGCGCCGCTACACCCGTGACCTGGCGGGCATCGACGTGGCCGTCACCGGCATCCCGCTGGACGTGGCCACCACCTTCCGGCCCGGCGCGCGCCTCGGGCCACAGGCGATCCGCGCCGCCACGGTGCAGCTCAACGAACCGCTGTTCCCCTGGGGCTACGGGCCCTGCGACCACCTGAGCGTGGTGGACTATGGCGACTGCCCGCTGGACCACCACCGCCCGGCCACCCTGGTGCCCAGCATCACCGCGCATGCGCGCCAGATCATTGCCGGCAACACGACGCTGCTGAGCCTGGGTGGCGACCACTTCATCACCCTGCCGCTGCTTCGCGCCCATGTGGAGCGCCACGGCCAGCCGCTGGCGCTGATCCACTTCGACGCCCACACCGACACCTGGGCCGACGACGACCCGGCATCGCTGAACCACGGCACCATGTTCTACAAGGCGGTGAAGGAAGGCCTGATCGACCCGAAGCGCTCGGTGCAGATCGGCATCCGCACCTGGAACGAGGACACGATGGGCCTGACCGTGCTCGGCGCCGATTCGGTGCACGGCGACGGCACCAAGGCCACGGCCGAGAAGATCCTCAGTGTCGTCGGCAACCACCCCGCCTACCTGACCTTCGACATCGACTGCCTTGACCCGGCCTTCGCGCCGGGCACCGGCACCCCGGTGCCGGGCGGCCTGAGCAGCGCGCAGGCACTGGACATCCTGCGCCGCCTGGTACCCGCCTGGCTGGTGGGCCTGGACGTGGTGGAAGTCGCCCCGGCCTACGACCACGCCGAGATCACCGCGCTGGCCGCCGCACACATCGCCACCGAGATGCTGTGCCTGCTCGCCGCGCAGCGCCGCTGAACCACCCACCCGAGGAGTCACACCATGACCCTGAACCGCCTCGTGCCGAGGCGCGCCGCCGCATGCCTGGCCGCCGCCCTCTCCCTCCTTTCACAGACCGCCCTCCACGCCGCGGAGGAGGAAAAGATCCTCAACCTCTACAACTGGGCCGAATACATCGGTGAGCAGACGGTCGCCAACTTCGAGAAGGAGACCGGCATCAAGGTCCGCTACGACAACTTCGACTCGAACGAAGTGCTGCTGGCCAAGATGGTGGCCGGCCGCAGCGGCTACGACGTGATCGTGCCCTCCTCGGACTTCGGCCGCCTGATGATCGACGGCGGCCTGGTGCAGAAGCTCGACCGCAGCCGGCTGACGAACTGGGCCAACCTCCACCCCGCCGTGATGCAGCTGATGGGCAAGCTGGACCCCGGCAACCAGCACATGGTGCCGTGGCTCGGCAGCACGGTCGCCGTCGGCTACAACCTGGACAAGGTCAAGGCCGCGCTCGGCGCCGAGCCGCTGCCTGCCAACCCGTTCGACCTCGTCTTCAACCCGGTCTACACGGCCAGGCTGAAGAGTTGTGGCATCTCGATGCTGGACAGCGCGAGCGACGTGTTTCCCTCCGCGCTGATCTACCTGGGCCGCCCGGCGTACAGCAACAACCTGGCCGACTACACCGCCGCCGCGGCGATGCTGCAGAAGGTGCGCAGCGACATCGGCCTGTTCAGCTACAACGGCTACATCTCGGACCTGGCCACCGGCAACATCTGCGTGGCGCTGGGTTATGGCGGTGATTTCAACAATGCCGCGCAGCGCGCCAGGGCCGGCGGCACCAAGGTCCAGGTGGTGGCCCCGCTGCCACCGCAGGGCGTGCAGTTCGGCTTCGAATCCATGCTGATCCCGAACGATGCCCCGCACCCCGGCAATGCCCACCGCTGGATCAACTACATCCTGCGCCCCGAGGTGCAGGCGGCGATCACCAACAAGGTGATGTTCACCAGCCCGAACCTCGCGGCGCGCCAGTTCGTTCGCCCCGACGTGCTGGCCAACCAGGTGGCCTTCCCGCCGGACGACTACCTGGCCACCAAGGTGCAGTTCTACGAGGTGCGGCGGCAGGACACGCGGCGCACCATGACGCGGCTGTTCACCAAGCTCAAGTCCGGCATCTGAGGTGCGCCTCGCTTACAATCGCTCTCGACGGGCCTCCTCGCATGGAAGCACGGCCAACCGGGTCAGGTGGGGAACCAAGCAGCCCTAACTGTTGTGACCAGTGCCGAGGCAAGGCTCGTCACCCATTTGCCACGAAATACCCAGCCGCCAGCGCGCACCGCCTGGCGGCTTTTTCGTGGGTCGGGCTGGGAATGGCCGGGGCACCGGCTGCGTATACATGCGCCCGTCGCCCCTCGTGGCCCGGTATCGCCGGAGAGCGGGCACCCTCCAATGCCCCACGGGGCCCTTCATGCAGGAGTGCACCATGCAACGTATCCCGAAGCTGATGACAGGTTGGCTCACCGGAACCGCCCTGCTCTGTGCCATGGCACCGAGCTTCGCCCATGACCGCGTCGCGACGGCGCTGGAAGGCTACTCGGAAGTCCCTGCCGTCGCCTCCGCGGCCACGGGCAGGTTCAAGGCCTCGGTCCACGCCACCAACGGATTCGTCGAGTACGAGATGAGCTACGCCGGCCTGGAGGGCGACGTCCGCCAGGCCCATATTCACCTCGGCCAACGGCGCGTCAACGGCGGCATCATGGTCTTCCTGTGCCAGACCACCTTCAACCCGGACCCGACCGGCCTGGCGCCCACCTGCCCGCAGTCGGGCACCGTGAGTGGCACGCTGACTGCCGCCAACGTCATCGGCCCGACCGGCCAGGGCGTGGACGCCACCGAGTTCGGCGAACTGGTGGCGGCCATCCGAGCTGGCGTGGCCTATGCCAATGTCCACACCACCAAGTTCCCGGCCGGCGAACTGCGGGGGCAACTGTCCAACAACGAGTGAAGGCCCCAGGGGGAGACCTCAGCCTTTTCGGTTGCCCATCAACAGCAGCAGCGCGCCGGCCACGATGGCTCCGACGCCTGCCCAGACCGGCACGTTGACGGTCTCCTTCTCCTTCACCGACAGCACGATCGGCCCCAACTTGGCCTCGTGCGTGTCCTTGGTGTAGCTGAAACTTCCGTACACCAGGCCCAGCACACCGGCCACGATGAGAACGATGCCGACCAGCTTGATGGCGTTCATGAATGCCTCCTATGCGTTGGGGGCATTCTGCGCCTCCGAGGGGGCGCTACATGGCCGATGCGTCAAAGACGGCGGACCGGCCATCGACCGACCGCTGCGCGCCGGCATCGGGAACAGGCAACAACAGGGTGAATGTCGTGCCAACCCCGACGATGCTGCTCACCTGAATGCTTCCCTTCATCGACGCCATGAGCTCCTTGCAGATCAGCAGCCCGAGGCCGTGGCCCTTCACCTCGGTCTGGTGGGCGCCGAGCCGCTCGAACGGCCGAAAGAGGCGGCCGATCTGTTCTTCGGTCATGCCCGGGCCGGAATCCTGGATGTCGATCTTCATGCACTCACCCTGAGTCAGCGTCAATCGCACCCAGCCGCCCTCGCGGTTGTACTTGATTGCATTGCTCAGCAGGTTCACGATCACTTGGCAGATGGCCCGGCGGTCGCCGACAGCCTGCAATGGGGATCGCCCCCGAAAGGCGACCTTGATCGAGCGCGCCTGAGCCTCGCGCTCGACGATGTGCATGGCATGCCGCGCGACGCTGACGACATCCACCGGGCCATGTCGGGGCGATTCGTTCACCGCCCCGGCCCTGCCCAGTTCCATCAGCGCGTCGAGCACATCCACCATGTGCCATCCGGTCTTGGCGATCTGGGCGATCCAGCGTTCCACACTCTCCTTGTCGCGGGGTGTGCTGCAGGTCTGTATCAGCTGCGCCAATCCGACAATGGCGTTCAGCGGTGTCCGCAGCTCATGGCCGACCTTGGATACCAGCACTGACTTTGCCCGGCTGCTGGCCTCCGCCTGCTCCTTGGCACGGCGCAGCGCCTCGTCGCGGCGCCAGAGTTGGGCCTTGGCTTCGACGCTTTGCGTCACGTCTCGCGCGGACCCTCGATAGCCCCGCAACGAGCCGTCGGGGTTCAGCAGCGCCACCGCACTGCGCGACACGAAACGTGTCTGGCCATGTGCCCGCTCTGCGGTCACCAGACGAACAACGGGTTCGCCGCTGTCGAGAACGGCATGGAAATCGCGCAACGGCAGTTCGGGTTCGCCCAGCCAGTTGACCACCTGCCCGGCCGGGATCGGCTCACCGAGGGCCGGCGGCTGGACCCCCACCGCGACCCCATGGACCCAGGTGTAGCGGTGCCGATGATCGGTTTCCCAGATCCAGTCGCCGGAAGCGCGGGCGACATCCTCCAGCCTTTGCGTGAGAAGCATCGTCTCGCGCATCTGCTTGGGAGTCCAGCCGGTGCCGGCGCCCCATTCCGGAGCATCGACACGTGGGGAGTTCATGGCCCGGACCGGATCGTCCTCGTCAACCCTGATACACATCGCTGAGTCCTTCGCGAGCGCGGTGGCGCGGGTACCCGCTGCCAGTGGATATTCCCTCGAAGACGTTGTCATTTGCGAGCCTGATCGCCGCGCCGCCTCGGCCGTGCAATCAGGTCCCGATGGTCTGTGCCGCAGGCGCCGCCAACCCGGCCGTCTGGCAAAGCTCGGCGGCCTTGCAGATGTCCAGGAAGGCCGTTGGCGCCAGCGATGCCTGTCCGACCAGCACGCCGGACACGTGCCTGCAGGACATGATGGCTTCCGCATTGCCTGGGCTGACACTGCCGCCGTAGAGGATACGGACAGCCGTGGCCGATGTCCCTGCATGGAACGCCAGGATCTCCGAGATGCATCGATGGGCGTCATCGATGAGGCCCGGCGGCGCAGGATGGCCACTGCCGATCGCCCACACGGGTTCATAGGCGATGACGATCGATCCAAGACCACGCCCCAGTGTCCGCACCAGTTGCAGCAGTTGACGCCTGAGCACCATGGCCGTCTGATTGCCGTCGCGCTCTTCGGCCTTCTCGCCGACACACACGATCGGCGTCAAGCCCGCTGCCAGAGCCCGCTGTGCCTTGCCGGCGACGTGGCCGTCCGTGTCGGCATGGCCCGACCGGCGCTCCGAGTGGCCGACGATGACATAGCGGGCCCCGAAGTCGCGGATCATCCGGGCAGACACCTCACCGGTAAACGCCCCGTCGGACTCGGCGGAGCAATCCTGCGCGCCCCAGCGCAGCGGCGAGACGGCGAACGCCCCCTGCGCCACCGCCAGAAGAGGATAAGGCACACACAGCGCAGCGTCGCACGCCGGCCAGTCCCCCTTTGCCAACGCGGCAAACTCCTTCACCAGGCCTGCCGATCCGTTCATCTTCCAGTTGCCGATCACCAGCTTGGTCGGGCTCATTTGACGAACTTCCCTGCCCGAGTGAAAACGGTGAGATCGACCTGCGCCGGAGCACGCCGCGTCCGGCCGTAGAACGCCCCGACAAAACCGCCGAAGTCGCGCGGCGGCAGGCTGTCGAGTGCTTCGGCCACCCTGGCGGGCGTCAGGTCGCGGGCTCGGCGGAGCGCGTCCACCAGCAGGTTGGCGCCCAGGTAGGCTTCCATGCTGGCGAACGACGGTTCGATCCGGTGTCGCGTGCAGAACGCCTGGAAGGTGCGCCCGATGACAGTCGCCGAACTCCAGGGAAACGGAACGACCTGGGTGACCGACACACCAGCGGCCTGTGTCCCCAGGAGCTCCATCAGGGCGTTGCCACCCACCGTCGACAGGGTGTAGAAGAGTCCGTTGAAGTCGGCCCGCCGGGCCGCGTCGACGAAACGGGCGCTGGCCACGTAGTCCGCACCCAGCAGAATGGCCTCGGGTCGCCCCGCAAGCACGGAGGACACGGCCCCGGGCAGGCTGTAGCGGCTGCCTTCGTGGTCGACGCTGCTGATCGACGCCACCTTGTCGCCACGCCCTTCGAAGGAGGCAATCAGGGCATCGCGAAGTTCCCAGCCCTGCGAGTTGTACTCGGACACCAGCGAGACTCTGCGTATCCCGATCTGGTTCGTGTGCCGCGCGATGTGGTCGATCTCGTCCAGATGGCTCGCGCGCAGGTTGTAGATCCACGGCAGCACGCCCGAGCGCAGTTCCAGCGAGCCACTGACCGGCGCCACGTACGGCAGGCTCTCTTCGGCCGCGCCCCGCGCACCGGCGCGGTGGGCGCCGGCCCCGACGAAGCCGAACAATGCGACCACCTGGTGCTGGCTGGCGAGCAGCTTCACGTTGACCGAGGTGCGCTCGGCGCGGTCCTCGTCGTCCAGGGTCACCAGGTCGATGTCGCGCCCACCCACCCCGCCTTGAGCGTTGACTTCAGCGAATACGGCGAGCGCAGCGTCGCGGTAGGCGATACCCACCCTGGCCAACGGGCCAGTGACCGGTGCAGACTGCCCCAGCCGGATGGGTGCGATGCCGCCGGCTCGTGTCGGGGCGGCTCGCACCCTGGTCAGGGGTGCCAGCAAGGGGGCAGTTGCCGGGACGCCGAATAGCAACGCTCTGCGCCGCATGGTCAGCTCACCAATGCAGCGCCGCCGTGTGCACGGGCGCGTCCCACAGCGACTTCAGTTCGTCGTCCAGCATGGTCACTGTCAGCGATGCACCGGCCATCTCGAGTGCCGTGGTGTAGTTGCCCACCAGCGAGCGAATGGGGACCAGGCCCTGAGCGCGCAGGCGCTCGGCGGCGCAGTGATAGAGCAGATACAGCTCCATCTGAGGGGTGCCGCCGAACCCGTTGACATGCAGCAGCACCTCGCGGCCGCGTTCGGGCTTCAGGTCCGACAAAATGGCGCCGAGCAACTCATCCACGATCAACCCGGCAGGCTTGATCTTGTCGCGCCTGCGTCCGGGTTCGCCGTGGATCCCGACCCCGATTTCCATTTCGTCGTCGCCGATGTCGAAGGTCGCACGCCCGGCCGCGGGAACCGTGCAGCTGGTGAATGCCACCCCCATCGACGCGGTGGCCGCGTTCACGCGGTCGCCCAGGGTCTTGCACTCCAGCAGATTGGCGCCAGCCTCGGCGGCGGCTCCCACCATCTTTTCGACCATCAGGGTGCCGGCGACACCGCGCCGCCCCGTCGTGTGCTTGGAGTTCTCCACCGCCACATCGTCGTTGACCAGCACCGTGGCGTTCTCCAGGTCCAGCATCTCGCTGGCGATCTGGAAGTTCATCAGATCACCGGCATAGTTCTTGACGATGAACAGGATGCCCCGGTCGGCATGGACGGAGGCCGCCGCGGCCAGCATCTGGTCCGGCGTGGGCGAGGTGAACACCTGGCCGGCGCAGGCCGCGTCCAGCATGCCGCGGCCCACGAAGCCGGCATGCAGTGGCTCGTGCCCGGAGCCGCCGCCCGACAACAGAGCCACCTTCTTGCTGGCGCGCTCCGCACGGGCGACGAAAGTGGGCTCGAACTCGACCCGCAGCAGCCCGGCATGCGCCTCCACCAGGCCGCCAAGCGACTCCCGCATCACCGAGTCGATGTCGTTGATGAACTTTTTCATGCTGCACCTTGCGATTCGGTCGGCTGGAGAACCGTGGCGCAGACGGCGGCAATGGTCACCTCGCAGGTCTTGCAGCCTGGGTCGATGTGCCCCAGCGCGCGCTCCCCGAGAAAGGACGCTCGCCCCTTGCTCGCGATCATGTCCTTGGTGGCCAGCATGTTGCGGGTCGCCTCCTCGTTCAGCTGAGCGCACAGCGCCGGCAACGGGGTGTCCTCGTCGACCAGCCGGATCAGCAGGCGCGACACCGGGATCAGCACATCCAGCATCGTCTTCTCGCCCACGTCGGCCTTGCCACGCTGCTTGATGGCCTCCACACCGCTCGCGAACGCCTCGGCGAATTCGGCCCGGCTGGGCTCCTCCAGGCCTTCGAGGGACTTGCCCATGGCCATGAAGAAGCTCGAGATCAGCGGCCCCGAGGCCCCGCCGATGGTGCCGAGCAGCTTCATGCCGATCTTGTGCAACGCCAGCCCTGGCGGCATGTCGCGCAGGTCGGGGCTCATCTGGACCAGCACTTCGCAGCCGCGCCGCACATTGATGAAGTGGTCACCGTCACCAATCGCCCGATCGAGCGACTCAATCTGCGACTCGTTGTCGAGAATGGCGCGCTGCACGGCGACAAGCGCTTCGATAATCATGGGGGTGTTCAAGGTTTCTCCTTGTCTTGGGGTGGGGTCGCGTCGGAACGGCCGGTTCAGTGGATGGAAACGAGTTGAACGTCGGGCAACCAGAACTCGCGCCCAACGACGGTCCTGGCGTACAGGTAGTTGGCTCGAGCCCGCTCGCTGAGCGCATCGATGTCCACGCGCCCGGACTTGTCGCAGGGAAAGACATAGGCGCGGCCCGGATCGAACAGCGCACGGAATCGCAATTGATAGAGGTCGTTCACGATCGGTCTCCTTGATATGGCGCTCAAGCGGCGAGACGTCGCCCGGTCGCGTCGAAGAACATGCAGCGTTCGGGCGGAAAGCTCAGCCGAACTTTGGCGCCGGGTACCAGCCCCTCATCGAGCATCGTCCGCGCCCGCACCTCGATGCCCATGTGTTCTGCCACCACCAGGTGCTTGACCAGCGAGTACTCGATGACGGAGTAGGACTGCGCCCCGTCGCCAGCCGCGAGGACGACGTCCTCGGGGCGGATGGCGACATGCGTCGCCCGCGGGTCGGCCCACCCGGCAAACCAGGACGCGGGAAGGATGTTGACCGCGGGCGAACCCAATCGCTGCGCGACCTCCAGCGTCTGCGGTTGGTCGTAGATCTGCAGCGGGGTTCCGATCTGCTGGATCCGGCCATGCTCCAGGATGGCGATGCGGTCCGCGAGCGTGGTCGCCTCGACCTGGTCATGGGTGACGTAGACGACAGTCGCGCCGCTGGAGCGCTGCAAGCGCTTGAGTTCGACCCGAAGCTCCTCTCTCAACCCGGCGTCGAGCGAGGACAGGGGCTCGTCCATCAGGTAGACACGCGGCTCCCGGACCAGCGCGCGCCCGATGGCAACCCGCTGCATTTCCCCGCCGGACAGGGCGGTGGATTTGCGCTGCAGCTTGCTCTCGATGTGCAACATGGCCGCGACCCGTTCGACGCGGGCACGGATCTCCGCCTCGGCCAGGCGCCGCATGGGCGCGCGCAAAGGGAACGCCATGTTGTCGAAGACCGTCAGGTGCGGATACAGCGAGTACTGCTGAAACACGAATGCGCAGTCGCGTTGGGCCGGCGCGTTCGAGGTCACATCCTCGCCATTCATCAATACACGCCCCGCCTCGGGCGCTTCGAGGCCCGCGATGAGTCGCAAGGTCGTGGTCTTGCCGGCACCACTCGGGCCGAGGAGGACGAAGAACTCACCGTCGACGATGTCGAGCTGCATCGCGTCGACAGCCGTGACGTCGCCGAAGCGCTTGGTGATGCTCTGAAGGGAAATGCTAGCCATGGCGCATGCTCGGTCGGTGGGCTTGGGTGGTGACACTGGGCAGCAAGCGCTCGGATTCGGCATCGAACAGCACAATGCGTTGCGTGTCGAAGCTCAGCCCGACGCGGTCGCCTTCGGCGGGCCGCACGGTCTTGTCGACCACGGCCTTCAGCACACCGGCCGCGGTCTGCAGCTCGGCGATCCAGTGCGATCCGAAGTATTCGACGCGCTCGACGCGGCCCGGCAGCCCGGTTTCAGGCGGCTGCAGGCGCACATGCTCGGGGCGGACACCCAGCAACGCGCCCGCAGCAGCGGCTGCGGCGGCGGGAATGTCGACGCGCTGCCCATCCACGCGCACCTGGGTGTCGCCGGCTGCCACGCCGCCGTGAACCTGGAGCAGATTCATCGGTGGGCGGCCAATGAACTTGGCCACGAAGACGCACGAAGGGAAGTGGTAGATGCCCTGCGGATCGTCGGCCTGCAGGATCTCGCCCTTGTTCATGACCACGATGTGGTCGGCCAGCGCCATGGCCTCGTTCTGGTCGTGCGTGACAAACACGGTGGTGGTCTTGAGCCGCTCGTGCAGCTTGCGCAGCTCGACGCACATCAGCTCGCGGAACTCGGCGTCCAGCGTCCCCAGCGGCTCATCCATCAGGAACGCCTTGGGTTCGCGCACGATGGCACGGCCGAGCGCCACGCGTTGGCGGTCGCCGCCGGCCAGGCCGCCAACGCGCGAGCCGAGCAGGTGGTCGATGCGCAGGATGCCGGCAACCTCCTTGACGCGCCGGTCGATCTCGGAGCGAGACACGCCTTCGTTTCGCAACGGGAACTCAAGGTTCTCGCGAACGCCCAGGTGGGGGTACAAGGCGAACAGCTGGAAGACCATGGCGATGTCGCGTTCGCGCGGCCTCAGGTAGGTCACGTCCTCGCCATCCAATGTGATGGCTCCCGAGGTCGGGAATTCGAGGCCGGCGATCATGCGCAGCGTGGTTGTCTTGCCGCAGCCCGACGGCCCCAACAGGACCACGAACTTGCCGTCTTCCAGCACGAGCGAGGAGTCGCGCACTGCCGTGAAGTCGGCGAAGCGCTTCTGCAGGTTCTTGATTCGGATTTCAGCCATGGTCAGTCCTGCGGGAGCTTTCCGGCGATGGAGTAGCCGATCACGCCGGCCAGCAGCACGGTGAAGCCGTAGCTGTAGACGTCGATCGACCAGGGCTGCATCAGCATCGCCAGGCCGAGACCGATGAGTGCGGTGGTGCCGTGTTCCCACGGCGCGCGGCGCAGCCAGCGTGGCGTGGTGCGTTGGGGCTGGTTCATTTGCGGATGGCTCCGAAGGTCACGCCGCGCAGCAGGTGCTTGCGCAACAGCACGGTGAAGAACAGGACCGGCAGCAGGAACAGGGTGGTGCCGGCCGCCATCGCGGGCCAATCCAGGCCACCTTCACCGATGATGGTGGGAATGAACGGTGGCGATGTCTGTGCCGTTCCGCTGGTGAGCAGCAACGCGAAGGCATACTCGTTCCACGCAAAGATCAGGCAGAAGATCGCCGTGGTGGCAATGCCGGTGGCCGCCTGCGGCAGAACCACCTTGACGAAGGCCTGCCAGCGCGTATACCCGTCGACCATGGCAGCCTCCTCGTACTCGCGCGGTATCTCGTCCATGAACCCCTTGAGCAGCCAGACCGAAAGCGACAGGTTCACCACCGTGTAGAGAAGAATCAGGCCGACGTGGGTGTCGTTCAGCCCCACGTTGCGGAACATCAGGTAGATCGGGATGGCCACGGCGATCGGCGGCATCATCCGTGTCGACAGGATGAAGAACAGCAGGTCGTCCTTGCCAGGTACCCTGAACCGTGAGAAGGCGTAGGCCGCCAACGTGCCCAGCACCACCGACAGCAGTGTCGAGCCGAAGCCGATCAGCAGCGAGTTGGAGTACCGGTCGATGAATCGCGACGGACCGGCGAGGATCATCTGCTGTTCGCGCACCAGGCCTTCGTACCATGTCGCGGGAGGCGGGAGCGCCGCCAGTTCCTCGGCACTGACGCGTGACCTCGTGGTGAACAGATTCACGTAGCCGATCAACGACTGTTCTGCCACCACCTTGGGGGGGTACGCAATCGCGTCCTGCGGTGTGCGAAAGCTGGTCATGAAGATCCAGACCAACGGGATCAGAGACACGATGGCATAGCCGACGACCAGGATGCCGGCGAACCACTTGGCACGCGCACTCGGCTCCAGAGGGCTGTGGGGATGGTTTTTCATCGCTGCTTCACTTTCTCGAGGAAGCGCACCGCCACCAGCGACAGGCCGTAGATCGATACGAACATGATGATCGCCAGGGCCGAGGCGTATCCGGTACGCCACTTCTCGAAGGCCTCGCGCTTGAGCTTGATGGAGGACAGCTCGGTCACCGAACCCGGGCCGCCGTTGGTGAGTTGATCTACCAGGTCGAACATCTTGAAGTTCTCGATCGTGCGGAACAGCAACGCCAGGATGATGAAAGGCATCACCATCGGCAGCGTGATGCGCCAGAACTTGGTCCAGGCCGACGCACGGTCGATCTCGGCGGCCTCGTACAGATAGGGTGGGATCGAGCGCAACCCGGCCAGCAGCAGCAGCATCACGTAGGGCGTCCACATCCAGGTGTCGACCAGCACAATGGCCCAGGGCGAAAGCTGCGTGTCGCCGAGCATCGTGAACGCACCAGGCCCACCGAAGAAGTTGACGATGTAGTTGAAGATGCCGTACTGCGGTTCGAAGAAGTACTTCCAGAAGGTGCCCACCACTGCGGGCGCCAGCATCATCGGCAGCAGAATGGCGGTGCTCCAGAAACTGTGGGAGCGGAACCTCTTGTTGAGCAACAACGCGAGGCCGAAGCCGAGCAGCAGTTGCAGCGTGATCGACGAGACCAGGAAGTGCGCGGTCGCGCGCATGTTCTCCCAGATGGCCTCATCGTTGAGAACACGCTGGTAGTTGTCGATGCCCTGCCAGACCACCTCGGCGCTGGGCCTGTTGGCGCGGTAGTTCGTGAACGACAGGTAGATCGTCCAGAACAACGGAAAGATGTTGAACGCCAGCAGCAGCACGATGGTCGGGCCGACGAAGAGCCAGGCCAGTGCGCGGTCCGACAGGCCCTGCGGGCCGATGAGCGATTTGGGCATGATCTGCTTGGTTGGGTCGATGGACCGGAGGGCGAACCCTCCGGTCCCGGTGTTCGCGCCGTGGGCCGCGAACACGTCTTGCCTCACTTGGTCTTGCCGTCTTCCTTGAAGACCTCAGACCAGTCCTTCTCGAGCGCGTCGAGTGCGGCCTGCGGCGTGCCCTTGCCAGCGACCACGTAGTCGTGGACACGGTTCTGCATCGCCAGCAGCAGCTGCGCGTACGACGGATCAGCCGGGAAGTCCTTCACCATCTTCATGGAATCCTGGAAGACCTGGGCGTAGGAGGTGCTGGTCGCGAACCCAGGCTGATTCAGGATCGCGTTCAGGCAGGTGAAGCCACCGCCATCCCACCACTTCTGCTGGATCGCCGGCTGCGCGAACCACTTCATGTACTCCAGCGCCATGTCCTTCTTGTCGGAGTACTTGACGACCGAGATGCCCTGGCCACCGAGCTGCGCGTGCTGCACGTCACCCTTGGGGATCGCGAAGAAGCCGGTCTTCTCTCCGCCGACCTGCGGGTCCTTGGAGATGCCCGGGAAGAAGGCGATGAAGTTCATCTGCATCGCCACCTGGCCCGACTTGTAGGAGTCGAGGTTCTCACCCATGTAGGCATTGGAGTGCCCGGGCGGCGTGATGGTGTCGTACAGGTCCTTGTAGACAGTCAGGCCCTTGACGGCGCCAGCCCCGTTGATGAAGCCCTTCAAGTCGTACGGCTTCTTGGGGTTCATGTAGTCCATGCCGTAGGCGTACATGGTGTTGGTCACGCCCATCGTGATGCCCTCGGAACCGCGCTCGGTGTAGAGCGCTGCGCCGTAGACCTTCTTGCCGTCGATCACGCGGTTCTGGAAGAACTGGCCGACCTGCTTGAACTCGTCCCAGGTCTTGGGCGCCGCCAGGTCGCGGCCATACTTCTGCTTGAACTCGGCCTTCAGCTCCGGGCGGGCGAACCAGTCCTTGCGGTAGGTGAACGCCACCGCGTCACCCATGGCCGGCAGCGCGTAGTAGTTCTTCGTGCCCTTGGGCCAGGTCGAGTAGCCCTCGACGGTGGCCGGAGCGAAGTCGCTCATCTTGATGCCGTTCTTGTCGAAGAACTCGTTGAGCTTGACGTAATGCCCCTCGGTTGCCGCGGAACCGATCCACTGGCTGTCGCCGATCAGCAGATCGCACAACTTGCCTTTGGAGTTCAGCTCGTTGAGCATGCGCTGCGCGAAGTTCGGCCATGGCACGAACTCGTATTTCATGGCGATGCCGGTCTTGGCGGTGAAATCCTTCGACAGCTCGACCAGCGCGTTGGCGGGATCCCAGGCCGCCCAGCACAGCGTCAGCTGCTTCTGTTGCGCCTGCGCGCCCCCGCTCATCAGCGCAGCCGTCGCGAACGCGCTCGCGGCGACGGCCAGCTTGCCCTTGTTGAAGCTCATCCTCGGTCTCCTGTTCGATATCAATCGCGGCCAATCGCCGCGGGCTCTGGACGGGGCACGGCGGTCGTGCCGGCCTCGGTGTGGGGCCGCCGCCACCAGGTGATGGAGCGACCTTGGGGCACAGTTTAAGCACATCATTTAATAAATCACTCAAGGAAAACCCTAAATCAATCATCCCGCGTCGTTGATGGGAGGACAGCGCTCGATCGGGCCATCGCCCCCCCCAAGCCGGCCACGAACTGGCCCCTTGGCCGACCGCCCAGATTCGGCGACACTACGATGGATTTATTTCTTTGGGCACTTTGCGGCCCTCAACCATGTCCAACCCGGCCACCATCACCAAGATCGCCGAGACCGCAGGCGTCAGCACGGCCACGGTGGACCGCGTGCTCAACAACCGCCCTGGCGTGAACCCGGCGACGGTGCGCAAGGTCCGCGAGGCCATGGCCACGCTCGGCGGGGGCCCGCCGATCCGCGGGCGGCCCCGTTCGACCTCCTCCTACCGCTTCGCCTTCGTCCTGCCGTCGGCACGGCTGGGCTTCTTTGACCTGGTCGACCGGGTGGTGGCGCAAACCGCCGGCGAATTCCGCCACCAGCACATCACCGAAGTGACGCACCGCCTGCCGGTGGCCGACGCGAATGCGTTTGCAGCGGAACTCGCCAAGCTGTCCGACCTTGATGGCGTGGCCCTGCTTGCGCCCGACGTGCCGCCTGTGAAACTGGCGATCAATGAACTCGTCCGTGCCGGTGTGCATGTGGTGACGCTGTTCTCCGACGTGCCTGGGTCGATGCGAGAAACAGCCATCGGCGCCGACAACCGGGCTGCCGGTCGGACGGCCGGCTTGCTGCTGGGCCGTTCGCTGCCGCGCGACGCTCCGGCACGGTGCGCACTCGTTTCGCCAGCCACGCGCTTCGCTGCCGAGATCGACCGGCGTATCGGCTTCCAGCAGGTGCTCGAGGAGCGCTTTCCGAACGCAACACCACTGCGCCTGTTTGAATTGCCGGAGTCCGAGGACGAGGCCTACGACTATGCGCGCACGTCCCTGTCCCCCGATGCCACCGGTGGGCGCCTGGCCGGGCTGTACAACGTCGGCCCGTGCAACTTCGGTGTCGCACGGGCGCTCGCCGAGCACGGCTATGGTCAGGATCTGATCTTTGTCGCCCACGACCTGCTGGAGGTGCACCGGTCGATGCTGCTCTCCGGCACGATCAGTTATCTGCTCCACCAGGACGTGCAGTACGCCGTCACCGCCGCCAGCCGAGTCCTGCGGGCGCTGTGTGACGGGGTTCGGGGCGCATTGGCGATCAGCAACCCCCGATTCGAGATCCTCACGGTCGAAAATCTTGCGTGACAGGCTCGCCGCCGCGCACCACAATGGATCAGTGGATGGATCACAGAGATGAAGAAGTTCGTCAACTCGGTCGACGACCTTGTTAAGGACAGCGTGGCCGGACTGGTCATGGCACACCCGGATCTGCTTGCGCTGAATGAAACCCCGTTGTTCGTTCATCGGATTTCTCCCAAGCAGGGGCGCGTCGCGCTGATCTCAGGTGGCGGTTCGGGGCACGAGCCCCTCCACACCGGCTATGTCGGCCCGGGCATGCTGGACGCCGCCTGCCCTGGGCAGATTTTCACCGCCCCCACGCCAGACCAGATCGTTGCCGCGGCGCAGCGGGTGGATACCGGCCACGGGGTGCTGATGGTCGTGAAGAATTATGGCGGCGACTGCGCGAGCTTCCAGGTCGCCACCGAAATGCTCGAACTCGAGTGCGCCACGGTGCTGGTCGACGACGACGTTGCAGTAGAGCACTCCACCCACTCCACGGGCCGCCGCGGCGTGGCAGGCACCCTGGTGGTCGAGAAGATGGTCGGCGCGGCGGCCGAGGCGGGCGCCGACCTGTACGAATGCAAGACCTTGGCCGGCCGGGTCAACGCGAACACGGCTTCGATGGGCGTTGCGCTGTCCAGCTGCATCGTGCCACAGGCGGATGCTCCGACCTTTGAGATCGCACACTGTGAGATGGAGGTCGGCGTCGGCATCCACGGCGAGCCCGGTCGCTACCGTCAGGCGATGTTGCCGGCGGACGAGATCGTCGAGCTGCTGCTGGAACCGGTGCTGAAAGACCTGGCTCTGGCTGCGGGCCGTTCGGTGCTGCTGCATGTCAACGGCTTTGGCGGCACGCCTCTGATCGAACTTCACCTGCTCAACAGGATCGCCACCCTCCAGCTCCGCGCCAAGGGCCTGCATGTCAAGCGCTGGCTGGTGGGCAACCACACGACGTCGCTCGAGATGGCTGGCGCCTCCCTGACGCTCACGGCCTTGGACGACGAACTCACGGCGCTCTGGGACGCGCCGGTGACGACACCGTCACTGCGCTGGTGAGGCCGCCTCCAACCTGAACTGTGCAATCGCCTGGACCAGCGTCCCGGCCTGCCCTTTCAGACTGTCGGCCGCCGCTGCGGACTGCTCGACAAGTGCCGCATTCTGCTGGGTCATGTGTTCCAGGTTGGTGACCGCCTGGTTGATATGCCCGAGACCATCGGATTGCTCCCGGGTGCTGACCGTGATGGTCCCCAGAGTGTCGTTGACGTTGCGTACGCCAGCCAGGATCTCCACCATCCGGGCGCTCGCTGCGTCGGCCAACTGCGAACCGGCCGCCACCTCGGCCGTGCTGCTGGCGATCAGTTCCTTGATTTCACGTGCCGCGGCGGCGGAGCGCTGCGCCAGGGCGCGCACCTCCCCCGCGACGACGGCAAAGCCTCGACCACTGTCGCCGGCCCTGGCGGCCTCGACCGCCGCGTTCAAGGCCAGGATGTTGGTCTGAAAGGCGATGCCGTCGATCACCCCGGTGATTTCGGCGATGCGCTGGCTGCTGTTCGAAATGCTCTCCATCTTCAGCACCACGTCGCGCATGGCGGCACCACCACGTTCGGCGGCCTCGGAGGTGCCGCGTGCCAAGCCATCGGCCGTGCGCGTGGCCTCGGCGGCCTGCCGCACGCTCCCGTAAACCTGATTCATCTCTGCCGTGGTCTGCTGCAGGCGAGCCGCGGTTTCCTCCGTGCGCCGGCTGAGATCCAGGTTGCCGCCGGCAATCTCGGCTGACGCCAGGGAGATGGCATCCGCCGATGTGCGCACCGCGCCCAGCATCTCGACGAAGCGAAGCCGCAGGCGCTCGACGCAGGCCATCATGCTGCCGATCTCGTCGGCCCGCCCTGTCGACACCGGAATCGACAGGTCGCCATCGGCCACCCTGTCGAGCGACTGCGTCAGCATCCGCAGAGGGTCACCCACCCAACGCCGAATCAGCAGGAACAGCCCTGCGCACAAGGCCAGCGCGGCCACGCCGAACATCGCCAGGAACGGGACCAGCGTGGCCCATTGCTGCTGCATGGCCTCACCGCCGGAGACTTCGCCGACGACGATCCATCCGGTGCCCGCGCTGGGGCGGGCCACTGAAAAGCGGTCCGTCGCGGAGGGGCTCAAGACCGGGCCGATGCCGCCCACTTCGATCCCGGGCTTGCTGCCCTGCAACGCGGCCAGCAACGCGGGTGCAGCGTTGGAAACCTCGGCCAGGGTGCGGCCGCGCAGCGTGGGCGGCAACATCAGCGTCGCCTGCTGTGCGTCGCCACCGCGAGGGTCCAGGACATACACCCCGCCGCTGTCGAAGAAGCGGATGTCTGCCACCATCTTTTCGAGCGACCGGTCGAAATCGCCCAGGTCGAACGCCACGAAGAGCGCGCCCACCACCTGTTCCTGCAGGTCGCGCACCGGCTGCATTCGGGTGATGAACGTGCGCCCATACAGGCTCGCCCGCCCCATGTAGGCCTTGTTGCCGAGCAGTGCAGCATAGGCCGGGTGGTTGGCATCGACCAGCATTCCCATGGCCCGCTCGCCCTTGTCGTTCTTCAGCGAGGTGCTCGCCGTCACGAACGCCTTGCCGCGCCGCATCAATACCGCAGCGGCACCGCCGGTGAACTCGGTGAACTTGTCGCAGGGGTTGTGGTACTCGTTCAGGGCAATGCCGAGTTGCGTGATGCGCCCGCTGGCTTCATCGAGCACGAAGGTCTTGCCGAACTGGTCGCCGAACACCTTGAAGAACCGTTCGACAAGCAACTTGGCAGTCTGGTCGTAGGCATCCATGGCCTGAGCGACAGCCTCGACCTTGGCGTCAACCCACGAGACCGTGCGCTCCTGTGCGCGCTGGCCAAGCATGACGGTCATGACGGCGCAGATCGCGGCCAGGATGGCCAGCAGCAAAGCGCCGCCAATCAAGGTGATCCGGCGCGCGACCGTGCTGGTGGGTGGGTTGATCGGGTTCGGATTCATCGGTGTCTCCTGTTGCGTGACTGCGACACAAGACCCAGTGCCCCGGCCGCCATGACCTCACCTATCGGTCTGATGTTATTTTTCTTTAGTTGATGTGTCTCGATTGATTTATTATGTGGACGCTGCGATAACACATTGACAGGAATGAGTCTCAAGCATCATTCCTTCCGATGGCAGCTGTACGCAACCCAATCATTTCGGAGACGTTTGATGAAGAAGCATGTGATGGTGGGACTGGCCGCATGGGCCTGCTCGGCAGGTGCCGTGTGGGCCCAGTCGTCGGTGACGGTCTTTGGATTCATCGAGGCCCAGGTGGGCCGGCAGACAGGAGAAGCGGAGAACGCGAAGGTGTTCGACATGGGCGGCAGCCGCCTCGGCTTCAAGGGAACTGAAGATCTGGGCGACGGCCTGAAAGCGTCGTTCTACCTGGAGCACCGGTTGAACCCGGACACCGGCACCGTCGGCGGTGGCGACACTTTCTGGAAGGGTGGTTCCTGGGTCGGCCTGAGCAGCGACACGCTGGGTTCGGTGAAGATCGGCCGCTGGTGGTCACAGGCCTTCCTGAAGTCCCAGTACGCCGCCGACCCGTTCGGCATGGGCACCCTCGGCGAGGGCACCTACGGGTCCGTGGGCTGCGGCCCGAACTTCTCCGGCGGCTGCCTGGGTGCGTTCTGGCTCAACAACTCCGTCAGCTACGAGAACTCGATCGGCGGCTTCAGCTTCGGCGCCCAGGTGGCCGAGGCGGTGGGCGGCGGCGAGCGCCCGGCCAACCTCGGCCTGAGCTACGCTTCGGGCCCGCTGTACCTCGGCGCCGGCTACGAAGTTTCGAATGACGGCAGCCAGGATTCCAACTGGGCGTCCGTGGCGGCCAACTACGACTTCGGCGCCGTCAAGCTGTATGCCGGCTACGGCTGGGGCCAGACCAGCACGAAGGTCAGCCGCGAGAACCTGCTGGTTGGCTTCAGCGCTCCCGTCGGCAAGGGCGCCATCATCGGCAGCTACGACATGCAGGATCAGGACGACGTCCGGGTCGAGCAGCTGCTGTCGCTGGGCTACAAGTACAACCTGTCGGCTCGGACCAACGTGTTCGCCGTGGTCGCCAATGACAGCAAGGCGCCGGCCGGAACGAACAAGTCCGGCTACGCGCTCGGCGTCTTCCACAGCTTCTGATTGGGGAGACGGCGCTGCCCCTGATTGCCTCGGCAGATTGGGCAGCGCCGCGCCGGCTTGGCGGAGGGGCCGGGCCGGCTTGGCGCTGCACCACCCAGGTTGCAGCGCCCTTTTGGGGCCAGGGGCCTTGCAGTTCCCTTCCCGAGACCGGACACCATGAATCGCCAACGCAAAGCCAAAGTCGTCGCCACGCTGGGGCCGTCGAGTTCCGACCCCGTCACGATCCGCGCGCTCTTCGACGCCGGCGCCGATGTGTTCCGACTCAACTTCAGCCACGGTACACATGCCCAACACCGTGAGCGCCTGGACATCATCCGCCAGATCGAGCGCGAGACCCAGCGGCCGATTGCCGTGCTGCTCGACCTGCAGGGCCCGAAGCTGCGCATCGGCGCCCTGTCGACCGGCCCGGTTCCGTTGGCCGCAGGCAGCGCGTTCCGTCTCGACCTGAACCCGACACCAGGCGACGGGCAGCGCGCGCCATTGCCGCATCCGGAAATCTTCGCGGCGCTCAAGCCAGGCACCGAATTGCTCATCGACGACGGCAAGCTCCGGCTTCGCGTCCAGGACTGCGGCCCAGACTTCGCCGAAACCCTGGTCGTTGTCGGTGGAACCCTGTCGGACCGCAAGGGCGTCAATGTGCCCTCGGTGCTGCTGCCCATCTCGGCCATGACCCCGAAAGACCACGCCGACCTGACGTTCGGGTTGAGCCTGGGGGTCGATTGGGTCGCGTTGTCATTCGTCCAACGCCCTGAAGATCTGCATCAGGCCAAGGCGATCGTTCAAGGGCGCGCAGCCGTTCTGGCCAAGCTCGAGAAGCCTGCTGCCATCGACTCCCTCGACGCGATCATCGAAGCCGCCGACGCCATCATGGTGGCGCGAGGCGACCTGGGTGTCGAAATGCCTGCCGAACAGGTGCCCCGCATCCAGAAACGCATCGTCCGGGCCTGCCGTGCAGCGGGCAAGCCGGTTGTTGTGGCCACCCAGATGCTGGAGTCGATGATCACATCGCCCATCCCGACCCGCGCCGAAGCCTCTGACGTGGCCAACGCGGTCTACGATGGCGCCGACGCGGTGATGCTGTCGGCCGAATCAGCGTCCGGCCAGTACCCTCGCCAAGCGGTCACGGTGATGGACCGCATCATCACCGAAGTCGAGTCGGACCCGAGCTACCGCAGCGGCCTCGATGCTACCCACGCCCCGCCGCGGGCCGCCATTGCGGACGCCATCTGCCTCGGCTTGAGGCAGTCTGCCAGCCTGCTGCCGGTGGCGGCCATGGTCACCTACTCGAGATCGGGCACCACGACCTTGCGGGCAGCGCGGGAGCGCCCGGTCGTGCCTGTCCTCAGCATGACACCCGAGTTGGGCACGGCGCGGCGCCTGGCGCTGGTCTGGGGCGTTCACTCGGTTCACACGGAGGCCACGGTCGCCGACGTACCCGACATGGTCGCCCAGGCTTGCGCGATGGCCCGCCGCGAAGGCTTCGCCAGGGAGGGAGACATCGTCGCCATCGCTTCTGGCATGCCCTTCGGCGTGGCCGGCACCACCAACTTCCTGCACCTTTCCAGGGCCTGAAACCCCGGTTCGATCGTCGGCGGACTCCAAGGTACGACCGCTGTTGGTGCTTGTCTTTGCACGGCAACGGCGTAGGATTTGGCGGCTCACTCGTCAGCGGCATCCTTTGGGGTCCGCCTCGGGCGCCACCTGCGCCGACGGCCCCCAGAGCCAGCCACTGGCGACGGGCCGGACCATGCCTTGGGAGCCCCATGGTTTCGGAAAGAGGCAACTGGTTCGCGCTCCCTCCACGTTCCAAGAAGGAGGGTGATGATGATCACCTATATCGGCCTGATGAGCTTCACGGAGAAGGGTGTCCAAAGCGTCAAGGAGACCACCAAGCGCGCCGCTGCGGCCAAGGAGATTGGCCAGCGTTTCGGCGTGAACATGAAGGACATCTACTGGACCATGGGTCAGCACGACATCGTGTGCGTGCTCGAAGCCCAGGACGAAACCTCCCTGGCCGCATTCGACCTGGCGATCGCCATGCAGGGCAACATCCGCTCGCAATCCTTGCGCGCGTTCTCCGCGGCAGACATGGAGAAGATCCTCGCCAAGCTCCCGTGAACCGGGCCGCCCGCCGCTCAAGCCGATTGCCAGGCGGGCGGGCGCTTCTCGTTGAAGGCTTGCACGCCTTCCAGCGCCGTGTCATCCATCATGTTGCAGGCCATGGTCTGGCCTGCGTCGATGTACGCCGCATCAATGCCCGCCTCCAGTTGCCGGTAGAACAGCTCCTTGCCGAGCGCCACCGCCACATGCGGCTTGGCCACGATGCTGGCGCACAGGCGCTCGACCTCGGCGTCCAGCGCGGCTGGATCGTCCGCGACCCGGTTGACCAGGCCGCGGCGGCGGGCCGCCTCGGCGTCGATGAACTCGCCGGTGACCAGCATCTCGAAGGCCTCCTTGCGGCCCATGTTGCGCGACAGCGCGACGGCCGGCGTCGAGCAGAACAAGCCCAGGTTGATGCCGCTGACGGCAAAGCGCGCCTGGCGCACCGCCACCGCCAGGTCGCAGCTGGCCACCAGCTGGCAGCCGGCCGCGGTGGCCACGCCCTGGACCTTCGCGATCACCGGGATCGGCAAGCGCTGGATTGCCAGCATCACGCCGGCGCACTGGGCGAACAGCTGCTGGTAGTAAGCCAGCGACGGCGCCGCGCGCATCTCTTTCAGGTCGTGGCCGGCGCAGAAGGCGCGACCGGAGGCGGCGAGCACCAGGACACGGGCTCTGTCATCTCGGGCCACGGCATCCAGCTCGGTCTTCAGGGCCGCCAGCATCGCCTCGGACAAGGCGTTGAACGCCTGTGGCCGGTTCAGCGTGACGGTGAGCACGCCGCGCGGGTCGGCATGGGTGAGCAGCAGCGGGTCGTCGGCAGTCAGCATGGGTGGTCTCCCTGGGCGTGGCGCTGACTTTACGCCGCTGATCGGCGTTGCCCCGGGGTGGTGCCCTTCCCGGGCCCTCGGGTACACTGCCCGTTGCTCAGGAGAGAGCCCCACCCGGGGCCGCCGAAGGCGCAGAGGGTCACCCCTCGAACGCTCAGGCAAAAGGACTGGCAAGCGGCTCGCGTCGAGATGCGAGGCGTTCCTCACTGGAGAGAGGCGGGTCTCGAACCCGCCCACCGAAGGGGCAAGCGGTGCCCGGCCACAGCCGGTGCCGTCAATCTCTCAGGTAAAGCGGACAGCGAGGGCAATTTCCAACCGAACCCAAGTTCCCCGGATTGCCCTCGACCGAAGAAAGACAGCCCATGTCCTCTGCCGCCGCCACCGAGCTCCTTCGCACTCCGCTGCACGATCTGCATGTCGAACTCGGCGCCCGCATGGTGCCGTTCGCCGGCTACGCGATGCCGGTGCAGTACCCCGCCGGGCTGATGGCCGAGCACCGCCAGTGCCGCGAAGCCGCCGCACTGTTCGACGTCTCCCACATGGGCCAGCTGCGCCTGGTCGGCACCGATGCCGCCGCGGCCCTGGAGACCCTGGTGCCGGTGGATGTGGTCGACCTCGCGCCCGGCAAGCAGCGCTACGCCTTCTTCACCAACGAACAGGGCGGCCTGCTCGACGACCTGATGATCACGCGCCCGGCCGCCGCCGACCTGGCCGCGTTCGGCGACCTGTTCGTGGTGGTCAACGCCGGGTGCAAGAACGCCGACATCGCCCACCTCCAACAGCACATCGGCTCGCGCTGCCAGGTTCTGCCGATGCCGGACCGCGCGTTGCTGGCACTGCAGGGGCCGCAAGCCGCCACCGCCCTGGCCCGGCTGAATCCGGGCGTGGGTGCCCTCACCTTCATGACCGGCGCGGGCTTCAACCTGGCCGGCGCCGACTGCTTCGTCACCCGGTCCGGCTACACCGGCGAGGATGGCTTCGAGATCTCGGTGCCCGAGGCGCAGGCTGCAGCCCTGGCCCGCGCGCTGCTGGCCCAACCCGAGGTGAAACCGGCCGGCCTCGGCGCCCGCGACACCTTGCGCCTGGAGGGCGGCATGTGTCTGTACGGCCACGACATCGACACCACCACCACGCCGGTCGAGGCCGCGCTGACCTGGGCCATCCAGAAGGTGCGCCGCGCTGGCGGCGCGCGGGCGGGCGGCTATCCGGGTGCGGCCGTCATCGACGCCCAACTGGCAGGCGGTGCGCCACGCAAGCGGGTCGGCCTGGTCGGCCTGGAACGCGCCCCGGTGCGCGAGGGCACTCAGCTCGTCGGTGCCGACGGCGCGCCGCTTGGCACCGTCACCAGCGGCACGTTGGGGCCCACGGTGAACCAGCCCGTTGCCATGGCCTACCTGCCGGCGGCCCACGCCGCGGCGGGCACCGACCTCTTCGCCGAGGTGCGCGGCAAGCGCCTGCCCATGCGGGTGACCGCCATGCCCTTCGCCCCGCACCGTTACTTCCGCGGCTGACCGCCGCATCCCTTCCGCCACCCCCTGCAGCCCGAGGAGCCCTGCCCATGACGACCATGTTCACCACCGACCACGAGTGGATCAACATCGAGGACCACGAAGCCGCGGTGGTCGGCATCACGCTGCATGCGCAGGACGCGCTCGGCGACGTCGTCTTCGTCGACCTGCCCGAGGTCGGCAAGACCTACAACAAGGGCGAGATCGCCGGCGTCGTCGAGTCGGTGAAGGCCGCCGCCGACATCTACATGCCGGTGACCGGCGAGGTGGTCGAGGTCAACGAGGAACTGCGCGCCAACCCCGCATTGGCCAACACCGACCCGATGGGCAACGGCTGGTTCTTCAAGGTGCATGTCACCAAGATGGGCGAATTCGACCAGCTGATGGACCCACCCGCCTACGACGCCCTGCTGAAGACGCTCTGACCCTGTAGCCCTGCCCACCCGCGCCACCATGCTGATGCACGCCCACACCCCGCTCGACGCCCTGGAGAACCACGGCGAGTTCATCGCCCGCCACATCGGCCCCGAGCCGGCGGAAGAGGCGCACATGCTCAGCGTGATCGGCGCGGCCTCGCGCCGGGCCCTGATCGACGCGCTGGTGCCGCGCTCGATCGCGCGCAGCGCCCCGATGGATCTGCCGGCCGCCGCCAGCGAGGCCGAGGCGCTGGCCGAACTGCGCGCCCTGGCGCAGAAGAACCAGGTGCTCAGGAGCTTCATCGGCCAGGGCTACCACGGCACCCATACGCCGGGCGTCATCCTGCGCAACATCCTCGAGAACCCGGCCTGGTACACGGCCTACACGCCCTACCAGGCCGAGATCTCGCAGGGCCGCATGGAGGCGCTGGTCAACTTCCAGACCATGGTCGCCGAGCTGACGGGCATGGCCATCGCGAACGCCTCGATGCTGGACGAAGCCACCGCCGCCGCCGAGGCCATGACGCTCGCCCGGCGCAGCGTGAAGAGCAAGAGCAACACGCTGATCGTGGCCGGGGACTGCCACCCGCAGACCATCGAGGTGGTCAAGACCCGCGCCGAACCGCTGGGCATCACGGTGCTGGTGGGCGTGGCGCCGCAGCTGATGCAGGAGCACGACTACTTCGCCGTGCTGGCGCAGTACCCGGCCACCACCGGCCTGATCCACGACATGCGGCCGTTCGTCGAGGCAGCGCACGCCAAGCAGGCGGCCTTCATCGTCGCCGCCGACCTGCTGGCCCTGACCCTGCTCGCCCCGCCGGGCGAATGGGGGGCGGACATCGTGATCGGCAACACCCAGCGATTTGGCGTGCCCATGGGCGCGGGCGGCCCGCACGCCGCCTACATGGCCTGCCGCGACGAATTCAAGCGCTCGATGCCGGGCCGCCTGGTCGGCGTCAGCGTGGATGCCCACGGTGCGCCGGCCTACCGCCTGGCGCTGCAGACCCGCGAGCAGCACATCCGCCGCGAGAAGGCCACCTCCAACATCTGCACCGCGCAGGTGCTGCTGGCGGTGATGGCCAGCATGTTCGCGGTCTACCACGGGCCCGCCGGCCTGAAGCGCATCGCCGAGCGCGTGGCCAGCTTCACCGCCATTCTGGCCAATGGGCTGGAGAAGCTGGGCCACAAGGTGCTGAACCCCTTCGCCTTCGACACGCTGACCATCGAGACCGGGGATCGCACCGACGAGATCCTCACCCGAGCGCTGGCCGCCGGCGCCAACCTGCGCCGCGTCTCGCCCCGCCACCTGGGCGTGGCGCTGGACGAGACCACCACGCGCGACGACATCGCCGCGCTGTGGTCCTGGTTCGCCGCACCGGGCCAGGCGCTGCCGCGTGTGGACGACCACGCCCAGGGCATCGCGCTGCGCATCCCCGACGCGCTGCGCCGCAGCAGCCCGTTCCTGACGCACCCGGTGTTCAACACCCACCACAGCGAGACCGAGATGCTGCGCTACCTGCGCCGCCTGTCGGACAAGGACCTGGCACTGGACCGCAGCATGATCCCGCTCGGCTCCTGCACGATGAAGCTGAACGCGACCAGCGAGATGATCCCCATCACCTGGCCCGAGTTCGCTCACGTCCACCCGTTCGCGCCGGCCGACCAGCTCCAGGGCTACGCCCTGTTGAACGAGCAACTCACCGGCTGGCTGTGCCAGGCCACCGGCTACGCCGGCATCAGCCTGCAGCCCAACGCCGGCTCGCAGGGCGAGTACGCCGGCCTGCTGGCCATTCGCGGCTGGCACTCGGCACGGGGCGATGCCCACCGTACCATCTGCCTGATCCCCGAGTCGGCCCATGGCACCAACCCGGCCTCGGCCCAGATGGTGGGCATGAAGGTGGTGGTGGTGAAGTGCGACGCCAACGGCAGCGTCGACCTGGACGACCTGAAGGCCAAGTGCGAGGCGCACGCCGGCGACCTGGCGGCGATGATGATCACCTACCCCTCCACCTACGGTGTCTTCGAGCCGCGGGTGAAGGAGCTCTGCGCGATGGTCCACCAGTTCGGTGGCCGGGTGTATGTGGACGGTGCCAACATGAATGCGCTGGTCGGCCTGGCCGCGCCGGGGCAGTTCGGCGGCGACGTGAGCCACCTGAACCTGCACAAGACCTTCTGCATCCCGCACGGCGGTGGTGGTCCGGGCGTCGGCCCGGTGTGCGTGGTGGAAGACCTGGTGCCCTACCTGCCCGGGCATGCCACCGCGGGCCAGTTGCGCGCAGGCGGCGTGGGGGCCGTCTCGGCAGCGCCGCTGGGCAATGCCGCGGTGCTGCCGATCTCGTGGATGTACATTCGGATGATGGGTGCCGACGGGCTGAAGCAGGCCACCGAAACCGCCATACTCAGCGCCAACTACGTGGCGGCCCGCCTGGCGGACCACTACGACATCCACTACAGCGGTGGCATCGACGGGGTCAAGGGCGGCGGCGTCGCCCACGAGTGCATCCTGGACCTGCGCCCCTTGAAGGACAGTTCCGGCATCGGGGCGGAAGACGTCGCCAAGCGCCTGATCGACTACGGCTTCCACGCCCCGACACTGAGCTTTCCGGTGGCCGGCACGTTGATGGTGGAACCCACCGAAAGCGAGCCCCTGGTCGAGCTGGACCGCTTCTGTGACGCGATGATCGCGATACGCCAGGAGATCCGCGAAGTCGAGGCCGGCACCTGGCCGCGCGAGGACAACCCGCTGAAGAACGCCCCGCACACCGCCCACGCGCTGCTGGCAGCCGATTGGAACCACGCCTACAGCCGTGAGCAGGCAGCCTACCCGGTGCCAGCCCTGCGGCATGGAAAGTACTGGGCACCGGTCGGCCGGGTGGACAACGTCTACGGCGACCGCAACCTGTTCTGCTCGTGCCCTCCATTGAGCGATTTCGCCTGAAGGGCACCACCCATGGCCGTCTCCGTCTTCGACCTCTTCAAGATCGGCATCGGCCCGAGCAGCTCGCACACCGTGGGCCCGATGCGGGCCGCACGCCTGTTCGCGCTGCGGCTCGCGCATGAAGGCCATCTGGCTGCCACGGCCCGGGTGCGCTGCTGGTTGTACGGCTCCCTGGGCGCCACCGGCAAGGGGCACGGCAGCGACAAGGCGGTGATCCTCGGCCTGGCCGGGCATGAGCCCGACACGGTGGAGGTGGACGCCGTGCCGGCGCTGATGGAGGCCATCCGCAACCAGCAGCGCCTGGCCCTGCTGGGCGAACGTGAGGTGGTGTTCCACGAGGCTGAAGACCTGCTGTTCATGCGCCGCGAGACCCTGCCCTTCCACGCCAACGGCATGCGGCTGGTGGCTTACGACGCCGCCGGTTCCGAGCTGGAGAGCCGCACCTACTACTCGGTGGGCGGCGGCTTCGTCGTCAGCGACGAGGTGGCCGCGGATGGGTCCAGGCAGAAGGTCATCGCACCCGATGCCACCGTGCTGCCGCTGCCCTTCCGCAGCGGCAACGAACTGCTGGAGGTCACCACCCGCGAGGGTCTGTCGATCGCCCAGGTCATGCGCGTCAACGAGCGCCATTGGCGCACCGATGCCGAGATCGACGCCGGGCTGCTGCGCATCTGGCGTGCCATGCAGGACTGCGTGGTGCGCGGCTGCCGCACCGAGGGCGTGCTGCCCGGGGGCTTCAAGGTGAAGCGCCGTGCCGCCGCGCTGTACCACGCGCTCACCAGCAACCCGGAGGCTGCCCTGCGCGACCCGCTGCAGGTGATGGACTGGGTCAACCTCTATGCGCTGGCCGTGAACGAAGAAAACGCCGCCGGCGGCCGCGTGGTGACAGCTCCCACCAATGGCGCTGCCGGCATCGTGCCGGCCGTGCTGCACTACTACAGCCGCTTTGTTTACGGCGCCACCGACACGGGCGTGATGGACTTTCTGCTCACCGCCGCCGCCATTGGCATCCTCTACAAGGAGAACGCCAGCATCTCCGGTGCGGAGGTCGGTTGCCAGGGTGAGGTGGGCGTGGCCTGCTCGATGGCCGCCGGCGCGCTGGCAGCGGTGATGGGCGGTTCACCGGCCCAGGTGGAGAACGCCGCCGAGATCGGCATGGAGCATCACCTGGGCCTCACCTGCGACCCCGTGGGTGGCCTGGTGCAAATCCCATGCATCGAGCGCAACGCCATCGCCTCGGTCAAGGCCATCAACGCCGCCCGCATGGCCTTGCACGGCGACGGTACGCACCATGTCAGCCTGGACAAGGTCATCAAGACCATGCGCGAAACCGGCGCCGACATGCAGAGCAAGTACAAGGAAACGGCCCGCGGCGGCCTCGCGGTCAATATCGTCGAGTGCTGACGTTCAACGTGCCAGGCAAGCGCGGATCTCTGCCAGCAGCACCATGCTGTCGATCGGCCGGCTGAGGTATCGCTTCGCCCCCAGAGCGAGGCCCCGAGTTCGCGACTCGGCGTCCCAGTGGGTGGACGTCAGAAAGATGAACGGGATCTCGCGCAACGCAGGATCCGACTTCACCAGCGTGATGAAGTCGAAGCCGCTGCCGTGTTGCATACCCACATCGCTGATGATCAGGTCGGGGCCGTGCGCCCGAGCCAGCTGCAGCGCCACCGCCGGTGTCTCGGCCGTCAACACCTTGTAGCCCAGAGGCTCCAGCAACCCCCGCTTGAGCTCCAGGTTGAAGGGTTTGTCGTCCAGCGCCAGGATGATGGCCGGGGGCGGGCGACCCGTGTCGTCGTCGCGGGCGGATGCGGCCCGCAACGAGGGCACGGCGTCGAACAGGCGCGCGACAAACGTCAGCGGCTCGATCGGCTTGGCCATGTAGGCGTCGAAGCCCGCCGCCAGGATGCGGTCGCGGTCGCCCACCATCGCCAGGGCCGTGACGGCCACCAGCGGAATACCCGCCCAGGGCAAGTGCGCCTTGACCCGACGCGCAAACTCGTAGCCGTCCATCACCGGCATCTGGATGTCGCAGAGGACGGCCACGACATCGCGCTGGCTGCCGAGGCAGGCCAACGCCACCTCGCCGTTCTCGGCCGCCGTGGTCTGAAAGCCGGAGGCCTCCAGCAGGTAGGTCATCAGCGCCAGGTTGATCGCGTTGTCGTCGACCACCAGCAGGCACGGCCCGCTGCTCATCCTGGGCCCTGCCCCTGCAACGTGAGCGAGAAGCGGCTGCCCTGCCCCAACTGGCTGCTGACTTCGATCCGGCCGCCCAGCAGTTCCGCCAGCTTGCGGCACAGGTAGAGGCCCAGGCCGGTGCCTTCCACCCGGGCACGCAAGGCTGGGGTGCCGACTTGGGTAAAGGCCTGGAACAGCTGTGCCTGGTCTTCGGCACTCATGCCGATCCCCGTGTCGGCCACCGTGAGCGTGACCCGGTCCTGATCCACCTCGCGGTGCTCGCGCAGGCTGATCGACACCCCGCCGCGCTCGGTGAACTTGATCGCGTTGTTGGCCAGGTTGATCAGAATCTGCTGCAAGGCGCGGCGATCGGCCAGCACCAGCACCGCACGGTCGGGCAAGTCCAGTGTCACGCCGAGGCCCTTCGCACTGGCGCTGGGCCGCAGCGTGGTGGCGACCTCGTCGACAAGCACGCCGCAATCGACCGGCACCAACTGCATCTGGACGCTGCCGGAATCGATCTTGGCCAGGTCCAGCAGGTCGTTGATCAACGACAGCAGGTGCCTGCCGCTGGACTGCACCATGCCGAGTTGGCTCTCCTGGTCGGTTGTCAGCGGGCCGGGCAGGCGCATCAGCAGGATGCCGGTGAATCCGATGATGGCATTCAGCGGTGTTCGAAGTTCGTGGCTCATGGTGGCCAGGAAGCGGTCTTTGGCCCGGTTCGCCCGCTCGAGCTCGAGGTTCTTCTCCTCCAGCACCCGCTCGACGCGCCGCCGCTCGCTGATGTCGCGGATCGCACTCATGCCCAACGTGCCCACATCGGTGCGCAAGGGGCTCAGGCTGATCTCCACCGGAAACTCCTCGCCACCCTTTCGCAAGCCGTAGAGATCCAGGCCGCGGCCCATTGGCCGGGTGTGGGGATGCGACATGTAGCGTTCGCGGTGCAGGCCATGCGTGGCTCGGTAGCGCTCCGGCAACAGCACGGTCAGAGATGCGCCCACCAGTTCATGGGGTTCGTAGCCGAACATGGCCTCGGCGTGTGCGTTGACGAGCACGATGCGGCCGATGTCGTTGACGATCACGATGGCATCGGGCATTGAATCGAGCAGCTCGCGGTAGCGCGATTCGATCAGCTGGGCGTCACGCCGCATCTTGGGCAGGGTCACGTCGGCCAGGTTGTAGACCTCACCGACAGGCGTTCCGTCCGGTTCAACAAGGGGCCGTGATGCGGCATTGACGTAGAGCAAGGCCCCATCGGCGCAGCGCGCCACGGCCTCGTACGATTGCGGCCAGCGTTGATGCCCTGCGTCCTTTGCACCCGCTGAGCCACTCGTGCCATCGGCGGGCTGCAACAGCAAGGCGTCCAAACGCTGCCCGAGAGCCCGCTCCCGCGGGTGGCCGAACATATGCTCGGCGGTACGGTTCCAGAACTTGATCAATCCACCTTCACCCACCAGGACCACGCCATCGGGGGAGTCCTCCGCAATGCGTTCAAACAGGCTGGTGCTCGCCATCGGGAACCCTGTGATGGCCCCGGAAGCCTTACTGCACCGGTGGGGCGGTGAATCCATTTTGTGCCAGCCAGACCCTACAAAGCGAGTCTTGACCGACATCAAATCAGGGGGATTGACCGGCGGGCCAGCCACGGGCAGGTGGATGGGTGACACTCAATCTCATCTGTGACTGAATGCACTGCAGATTCACGTCATGTCTGAGCGTCGGGGCGTTTCAGGATCCGTCCACAACGCCGGACGGCGTCCTAGAATCGTTGATACCGTCACCCAGAGCCTCATGCCCGATTCCACCACCCCGTTGCCTGCCTCCATCGCCATCGTCGACGACGACATCGAGTACTCGGAGTTCCTGGCGCAGCACCTGCGCGACCTGGGTTTGCAGGTTCATCGTTTTGCCGACAGCAACGAGTTGCTCACCGACAAGGCACCCTTCAGCTACGGCTTCTACCTGGTGGACCTGATGTTGCCGGGCATCGACGGTGTCGAGCTGATCCGCGTTCTGCGGCGCCGCACGCACGCCGGTGTGCTGGTGATCTCGGGCCGCGTGGCGCAGGACGTGTTCTCGTCGGTGGTCGATGCCGGCGCCGACATGCATCTGGCCAAGCCGGTCAACTTCGACCAGGTGGTGGTGGCCATCCGCGCCGTGCACCGGCGTGTGGTCGCCACCGAGGCAGGCTCCAAGGAATGGCTGCTGGACCGTCAATCCGGCCAGCTGGTGGCGCCGGACGGCGTGCGCGTGGACCTCAGCGATGGCGACCTGGTGGTGATGGAGTGCTTCGTCGAGGCGCAGGGCCAGACCGTCACCCGGGAGGTGCTCTGCCGCCGCCTCGGCCGGCCAGTGACCGACGAGCCGGACAACACCCTGAGCGCGACGCTGTACCGCCTGCGACGGCGCATCGAGCGCGCCACGCCGGTGGTGGTGCCCATGCAGTCCCAATCGCGCGTCGGCTACGTCTTCCGCGCGCCGCTGCGCGAGGCCTGAGGTCGACATCTGGTGGCAGCGTCGCGCGATCATCCGTGCCAGACGAAGGTCGCCACACTCTCCCGCGGCAGCGTGTAGTCGAAACTCCGGCCCTTGAATCTCACGCTGAAGCGACGCTGCGCGGTGGTCGAATTCAATGCCACCAGGGCGATCGAGCCGTCGGTGTTCTGAAACGCCACCGTTTCTATTTCACCTGCGGCGGCTGTTGATTCGATCCGGTGCGCCCCGGGCCGAACGAACTTGCTTGCATGTGCGAAAGCGTAGTACTCGAGGTTGCGGGTGACTTCACCGGTCCTTGAGTCGATGGTGACCACGCCTCGGCAGTCCCTACAACCGCCCAGGTGCGGGCCGTGGTTCTCGTCGAGTGCCAGGTTCCACATTTGCACACCGCGCGCCCAACCCCGGGTGGCGCCGATGATCAGATGGCGTACGGTCCACGGCAGACGCTCGGACCAGACCGGCTTCCACTCGCCGCCCGAGCATTCGGTCAACCAGGTGTCCTTGTCGGGATGTGCCTCGTGTACCACCGTCTGATTGGGCAACAGCGACTCGGATACATAGCAGTGCCAGCCCACACCGGCCACATAGGGCCGCGCCACCGGGTCGGCTAGAACAGTCATCGGGGCCTGGGGTTCGTCCCAGTTGTGATCCCAGTCGATGATCTGGACCTTCATTGCCTTGCGCTCCAGCAGAGGCCCGAGGTGCTGTCCGATCAACACGGCGCGGGCCGCTGAATCGACCCGCATGCCGGGATAGTCCACTGGCTCGAAATGTGGCTCGTTCTGCACGGTCAACGCGAAGATCGGCACGCCTTCGGCGGCGTACGCCTCGACATAGCGCACCAGATAGCGTGAAAAGGCGTCGTAGCGATCCGGCCGCAGCGATCCCTTGATCAAGCTGTCGGTGGTTTTCATCCAGCCCGGCGCGCTCCAGGGCGATGCCATCACCCGGAGCTGGGGGTTGATGGCCAGCGCCTGCTTGACGACCGGCAGCACCTCGGCACGGTTGGGTTCAATCGAAAAATGCGCCAGGTTCATGTCGCTCTCGCCGGCCGGCCGGTCATCGAACGAATAGTGGTGACGCGAAAAGTCCGAGGCACCAATCGTCAAGCGCGTGAAGTCGAAACCTATGCCGTTTTCGCCGCGGCCGAAGAGTTCCCGCAGCAGAGCTTCGCGCTGGGCCGGGCTCATGCGGCGCTGGATCAGCCAGGCCGATGCGTCGGTGATCGACGCACCGAAGCCGGCCATCGTTTGATAGCGCCGATTCGCGTCGACCTCGATGGTGAACGGCAACGGCCTGGCGCCGCCGAAGGCCAGCCCCGTCTCGCGCGCCAGCAGCCGGGTCTTGTCTCCGGTGGTGGTCCAGGCCTCGACAGCTGGGCCGCTGCCGGCATCCGCGGGCGTGACCTGAAGCGTGACGCCGGCACCGCATCCGCCAAGCAGTCCAACCAGCGACAGTGACGCGGCGACAGCGCGCATTCGATACACCTTGTTCATGCAACCTCGAAGTGAAAATGTCTGGCGAATCACCGGGAAAACGCCTGGAGTTCCGAGCACGATGCGAACGCCTGCCGCGGGTCGTCTCCACTGGCGGGAACGCCGATGACGCGCACGGCCGTGAAACTGATGGGCGCTTCCAGCACCAGGCTGAACTGCGCGTCCCTGAACCACTGCTCGACGCCCTGCGCACTGGCGGCCGTGGTGGCCGGGTAGCCGTCGAGTTTGCCAACGGTCTCCCACGCCGCTTCGGCATCGCGCCGGATCTGCACGCGCGGCTTGCCGGTGCGCGTGTCGAACCATCCACCGTCGTGGAACGACTTGCCGTGCGTGAAGACGAAGCGCCGGGCCGTGACCGGGCGCTGCAGCGTCACGGCGAACCAGTCCTGGTCGGCAGGCTTCCCAGTGGCGGTGGTCACCAGGCTTTCGAAGTCCTCGTCGATGATGGACCCGTCGCCCGCGCCCGCGGCGGCAGCGCCGCGCGAGCTGCTCTGTTGGCCATCGACCAGCAAGGACTCGCCAGGCCCGGGCGCGTCGAGGCCTGGTGCCCGCAGCCAGACGCGGTAGAGCCCGTGATCGGCGCCGGCATCGGCATAGGTGCGGAAGATCGCCGCCTGGACCCGCGCCTGAGGGCGGGCCAGCACCTCGGCGCGGAAGCTGAGCTGCTGCCCGCTGCGCGGCGCGCCGACGGCCGCCGCGCCGACGAGCGTGAGCAGGTGGGCGCCGGGCAGCGCCGGGTTGTCGTTGTTGTCGCAGGCCAGCACGAACGGGCCCCACGACAGCGCGGCACGGCCGGCCAGCGTGTGCTCGCCGGTCTTGACCCGCGAGCCGAGCGTGAAAGCCACCGAGATCACATCGCCGTCCTTCCAACTGCGGCGCGGCAGCACCGCCCAACCGTCCTGCTCGGTGGCACCGGCCAACGTCAACGGGCGGGCCCAGGCGGGCACCCGCAACTTGACGGCGAAGGTGGCCGGCCCGGTCAAACGCAGCACCAGGCGGGTCTCGCCACGGTAGGGGAAGCCGCTGTCCTGGATGATCGTCACACGCCGGCCGCCGAGCAGCAGTGTCGCCTGCGACGGCTCGAAGGTGTTGACGAGCAAGGTGTCGTGGCCCATGGCGTGGTGGCACAGGTAGGCGGCCTGAGGTGCCAACGCGAGGCCGCGTGGGCCGCTGGAGTGGCAGCAGGTGATGCCCTTGTCGTACTGCTTGCGGCCCTCGAGCGCGGTGTAGTAGCACCAGTCGTCGCCGCGCGGATGCTGTGCCGCGGTCAGGTGGTTGTAGAGGGAGCGTTCGAGTTCGTCGCCGAAGCGGGCCTGGCCCGTGAGCTGCAGCAGCGCAAGGTTCAACTGGATCCAGGTCGTGGTGACGCAGGTCTCGCCCACATGCGCGCGCACGTCGCCACGCATGTCGTGGTCGGTCTGGAAGTGCTCCCACTGGCTGGTCGTGCCGGTGACGTAGAGCCGGTGGTCGACGATGTCCTGCCACGCGATGAGCACGGCATCGACGAGTTGCCGGTCGCCGGTCACGCGGGCCAGTTCGCACAGCCCGACCAGGTTGGACAGCATCTCGTAGGCCTTCGCGTTGGCCACCTTGTCGACCCGCTTCTGGGCGAGCAGAGTCTTCACGATGCCCGCGCCCTTGTCCTCATCCCATGACTTCACGAGGTAGCGCGCGAACGCGAGGTAGCGCGCATCGCCGGTGAGCCGGTAAAGCAGCACGATGGGCTCGAGCACGCTGGTCGCGGCCATGCCCAGGTGCGTGCCGGCGGCCAGGATGCTGCGCTCGGCGGGGAACGTGCCCAGCAACAGGTCGGCGGACTTGCGGCACACGTGCAGCGCTTGTTCGTTGCCGGTGTACTGGTGGTAAGTCAGCAGGCCGATCAAGCCGTACTTGTGCGACCACACGTCCCAGTCGGCGCCGTCGTAGAGGCCGAACCGTTGGCCCTGCACATAGGTGCCGAGGTAGCCATCGGGCTCCTGCGCGGCCATCAACTCGCCGGCCACTCGGTCGAGCTTGGCACGCAGCGCCGGGTCGCCGTTGTTGGCCCACGCCAGCGCAGCGGCATGCAGCCACTTGCCCACGTGCTCGCCGATCCACGGGTGGCTGCCGGGCTTGTGCCGAAATCCGGCGAGCAGCGGCTCGGTATCGACGTCGAGCAGCCGCTTGCCGGCATTCAGCGCGACCCGTCCGCCCAGCCAGCCGCCCAGGCGGACAGCCGACGGCGCCGAGAGTTCCACCGCATCGGCCAAGGCGAGCGGTACCCGGAGCGGCCGCATCGCCAGGCCACTCGGCGTGGAGCGCGTGACAGCCAGTGCCCTGACCTGCGGCAACCCCAGCGCGGCCATGCCAAGCAGGGCCTGACGGCGGTTCGCGCGACGGCGTGAGATGGACATGCTGGGCCTCGTTAGTCGTCGCGCGGCTGCACCGTGCGGTAGAAGTTCCGCAGCGTGAAGAAGGCCTTCTTGCGGATGCCCCGGTTGGAAATCAGGCCCTTGCGGTTCCAGCCATCCTGGATGCCGGGCAGCAGCCGCCGGGGCGAGCGGAAGTCCGCCAGGATCCAGGGGCTCAGGCCCCGAAGGTTGGGGATCTTCTGCAGCATCTTCAGGTTCTGCTGGTACAGGTATTCCTGGTACTCCTCGGTCCAGCGCTCGTCGCGCTTGCCGTGCAGGCCCTGCAAGGCATCGCCGCCGAATTCAGAGACGACCACCGGCTTGCCCGAACGGATCTCCCAGCGCGCCTCGGGCGCGTCGTGCAGCGTGCCGCCGTACCAGCCGCGGTATTGATTGAATGCGACGATGTCGAGTTGCTCGCCGATCGGATCGGATACGACAGACACCTCGTCCTCTGCGTGCGTTTCGAGCGCAGCGCTCAACAACCGGGTGGCGTCGAGTGCGCGGGTGTGGGCGATCAGGTTGCGCAGGAAAGCGTTGCGCGCATCCGATGGAGGCGTCTCGTTGGCCACCGACCAGATGATCACGGAGGCCCGGTTGCGGTCGCGCGTGACCATCTCCGTCAGCTGCTGCCTCGCGCTGGACAACGTCGCCGGATTGCCGAAGGCTATGGTCCAGTACACCGGCACTTCAGCCCAGATCAGCAAGCCCATGCGATCTGCCATCCGCAGCATGTGCTCGTTGTGCGGATAGTGAGCCAGCCGCACGTAGTTGCAGCCCAGTTCGCGCGCCCAGTTGAGCGACTGCAGTGCGTCGGCCTCGCTGTGCGCCCGCCGACCGAGCAGCGCGTTCTCCTCGTGGATCGAAATGCCACGCAGGAAAATTGGCTTGCCGTTGAGCAGGATGTCAGCGCCGCGCGTCGTGATGGTTCGAAAGCCGATGTCGTCGCGCAGCGTCTGCCGCGCGGTCTTGACGACGACCTCGTAGAGCCTGGGCGAGCCGGGCGACCACAGGCGGACAGCCGGCGCATCGAGCTCGAAGCGGGCCAGCCCGTTCCCGTCCACGGCCGAGGCCTGCTCGACGCCCAGTTCGGGGATCGAGACCGTCACCTTCTCGTTGGTGGCTGCGCCGTCCAGTTGCACGAAACCTGCCAGCGTGTGCGCCGAGCCCGGTTTGAGCTGAATGGCGTAGTCGCGGATGAAGGCAGCCGGCTCCTCGATCAGCGTGACGTCACGCGTGATGCCGCCGTAGTTCCACCAGTCCGTGCTGATGGTGGGCACTGCGTCGGCGCGCCGGCTGTTGTCGACCTTGACCACGAGAAAGTTGCCGCGTGGCCTGACGATGCCAGTGACCTCGAAATTGAAGGGGGTGAAGCCGCCCTCATGCACCCCCAGCTTGGTGCCGTTCAGGTAAACCTCTGCCAACCGGTTGACCGCGCCGAAATGCACGAACAATCGGTTGCCGGTGCTGGCCGCCACGAAATCGAACGACGTCTTCAGCCACAGCGTGCCTTCGTAGTAAAGCAGCTGGTCGTTTTGCGAGTTCCAGTCACCCGGCACGTTCAGCGTGGGTGACGTGTCGAAGTCGTACTCCACCAGTTCCTGCCTGTCTGCCGGATGGTGGTTGCTGAAGAAGGCCGAGGTCGAGGGCTGCGCCTGTTGGTCGTAGGGCTGGCGCCGGTAGTCGTAGTAGCCCGTCTCGTAGGGATCGACGATGTAATGCCAGGGGCCATTGAGCGACGTGGTCTCGCGGTGGGCGATGTTGGTGAGCAGGCCCTGCGCACAAGCCCCCAACGGCATGGTCAGCATCGTCGCCAGCACGGCCCATCGAACCACCGCCCTGCACATCGAGACACTCACTCTGCCAACTCGAAGCCTGCGCTGAGCCGGATATCCGCCGACGAGGCGCCGATCATCAGGTCGAACTCGCCGGGTTCGGCGGCCCACTGCAGCTTTTCGTTGTAGAAGGACAACTTCTCGCGGTCGATCAGGAAGCCCACGGCCCGGGTCTGGCCGGGCTCGAGCCGGATCGTGCGGAAGTCCTTCAGTTCCTTGACCGGCCGCACGACCGAACCGACCCGGTCGCGCAGGTAGAGCTGCACCACTTCGTCGCCGGCCCGTGACCCGCTGTTCGTGACCCTCAACGAGACGGTGATCTTGTCGTTGCCGGCGACATGCGCCTTGTCGAGCCTCAGGTCGCTGTAGGCAAAGGTGGTGTAGCTCAGGCCGTGACCGAACGGGTAGCGCGGCGTGGTCTTCTCGTCGAGATAACCCGAGCTGTACCCGGCCACGCCATCGGCGGGCGCCGGCCGGCCGGTGTTGAAGTGGTTGTAGTAGATCGGGATCTGCCCCTCGCCGCGCGGAAAGCTGATCGGCAGGCGAGCCGCCGGGTTGTGCTTGCCGAGCAGGACGTCGGCAATCGCGTTGCCGGCCTCGCTGCCAAGCCACCAGGTGTAGGCGATGGCCGGCACGTGCTCGGCCGTCCAGTTGAAGACCAGTGGGCGGCCGGCATTGATGAGCACGACGACCGGCTTGCCGGTGGCGTGCAACTCGCGGATCAGATCCTCCTGCACGCCGGGCAGCCCGATGTGGGCGCGGCTCTTGGCTTCACCCGACATCGCGGCGCTTTCGCCCACGCTGACGATGACCAGGTCAGCCTGCCGGGCCACAGCCACCGCCTCGGCGAAACCGTCGCGGTTCTGACCCTCGATGTCGCTGCCCCTGGCGTACAGCAAGCGCGTACCGCTGCCCAGCCCGACCTTCAGCCCGTCCCATTGCGTGACGATGAACTTCGAATAGTCCACATTGGGCAAGGTCACTGCCCAGCCGCCGTGGTTGTCAGCCACCGCCTTGACCAGCGGTCCGATGAAGGCGATGGTCTTCAGGTCACGCGAAAGTGGCAGCAGCTTGCCTTCGTTCTTCAGCAGCACGATGCTCTTCGCCGCCATCGTCCGCGCCGCCTGGCGATGCGCCGGGTTGTTCAGCGCCGCCCGCTCGCGTGCCGCATCGCTGAAGCGGTAGGGGTCGTCGAACAGGCCGAGTTCGAACTTCTTGCGCAGCACGCGGCGCACCGCGTCGTCCACCAGTGCCACCGGCACCGCGCCCCCCCGCACCAGCCCGCCCAGGTGGTCGCGGTAGGCGTTGCTCTCCATGTCCATGTCGCCACCAGCGGTGATCGCGGCGCGCGCGGCGTCCCTGTTGTCCTTCACGTAGCCATGCTTGACCATCTCGCCGATCGAGCCCCAGTCGGACACGACGAAACCCTTGAAGCCCCAGGCACCCTTCAGGATGTCGCGTAGCAGGTAGCTGTTGCCACTGGCCGGGATGCCGTTCAGGTCATTGAACGAGTTCATGAAGGTCGCCGCACCTGCGTCCAGCGCCGCCTTGAACGGCGGCAGATACGTCTCCCACAGCATGCGCTCGCTCATGTCCACCGAGTTGTAGTCACGGCCCGCCTGGGCGGCGCCATAGGCCGCGAAGTGTTTGGCCGTGGCCATGAGGGCGTCGGTGTCGCCGAGTTGCCGGCCCTGGAAGCCCTTGACGCGGGCGTAGGCGATTTTCGAGGCGAGGTAGGTGTCCTCGCCGGCACCTTCCATCACGCGGCCCCAGCGCGGGTCGCGCGCGATGTCGACCATGGGCGCGAAGGTCCAGTGGATGCCACTTGCGGCCGCCTCGGTGGCGGCGATGCGGGCCGAGGCTTCGATCGCCGCCAGATCCCAGCTCGCCGCCTCAGCCAGCGGAATCGGGAAGGTGGTCTGGTAGCCGTGGATCACGTCCTGCCCGAAAAGCAGCGGAATCTTCAGGCGCGAACGCATCGCCACGTCCTGGTAGGCTCGGGTGCGCTCGGAGCCCAGCACGTTGAGCATCGACCCAACCCGCCCGGCCTGGATGGCCTCTTGGTGGTTGCCGCTGAAGGTCACCGGACCGGTGACCTTCCAGTCGCCCGAGTACTGTGTCAGCTGGCCGAGCTTTTCGTCCAGCGTCATCTGCTGCAACAGGGCTTCGATCCGCTGGTCTACCGGCTGTGCCCGAGCCGATCCACCCAAGCTGGCACCGGCGAGCAGCAGCCCGCCGAGAACACGAACCGTCAGAGATCGACGCGCCATGTTCGGTCAGTCCAGCGCCAGACGCACGGCCACCGGGTGGTGGTCCGAGGGGTAGCGACCCCCGAGGCTGTCGCTGAGCACGCCGTACTTCAGGACGCGCCACGGCGCACTGACGAAGACGTAGTCGATGCGCTCGGTCATCGGCGCATCGAGCTTGAAGCCATTGAAGGTGCCCAGCGGGCCGTAGGGCGGTGTGCGGCTGGCGGTGTAGGCGTCGGTCAATGCCGCCGACAGGGCGTGGATCTGCTCGGTGTCGGGTGTCGAATTGAAGTCACCCAGGCAGATCACCGGGGCCGTGCCGGCAATCTCCTTGATCTTGCGCAGCATCAGTTTGCCGGACTCGCGCCTGGCCACGGCACCCTGGTGATCGAAATGCACGTTGAAGACGTAGAAACGCCTGCCGTTGGAACGGTCGGCGAACCTGGCCCAGGTGGCGATGCGGTTGCAGCACGTGGCGTCCCAGCCCTTGGAAGGCCGGTCCGGCGTCTGACTGAGCCAGAAATCGCCGTGGATCTCAAGCCCGAAGCGACTGGTGCGGTAGAAGATTGCCGCATGCTCGCCGCCGCGCAGCCCGTCGTCACGGCCCACGCCGACGTGCGCGAACTCGGTCATGGCCGCCAGTTCGTCGATCTGCTCTGGCTGGCCCTCCTGGGTGCCGAACAGATCAAACTCGTGGTACCTGATGAGCGCCTTGACGGCCTCCCGGCGATGGGGCCAGGCGTTCGGCCCATCGTCGTCGGTGTTCAAACGCAGGTTGTAGGTGGCGACGTTGACCATGACCGGCTCGGCGGCGCACAGCAGCCCCGGCGCCAGCGCAGCGCCTGCCAGCAGAGCCGCGACCCAGGCCTTGAAGCGGCTCGCCATCATGCCCTCGTGGCCGCGCAATGGGCGGCGATGAACTCGGCCTGAGTGGGCATCACGGCCACGCACTTGCGGATCACGCCGGCCACGTTGTCGAGAAAATCGGTCACCTCTTCGCGCGGGTGCATGTCGGCGAAGGGGTGGTAACCCCGCGGCTCGATGCGCTGGCCCTGCATGACCTGGAGCCAGCTCAGCTCGGCGAACAGCTCATTGCCCTCGCGGAACAGGCGCCCGTTGCCGCGGTACAGGTCGATCTTTCGCCGCAGGGTGTCCGGCACCGACATGTGCCGGGTATAGCGCCAGAACGGCGTGTCCTCGCGCTCGGTGGCGTGGTAGTGCAGGATGATGAAGTCGCGGATGCGTTCGTACTCGAGCTGGGTCTGCGCGTTGTACTCGGCGATGTCGGCGGCGTCGAACCCGGTGTGCGGGAAGAACAGCGCGATGCGCGAGATCGCCGTCTGGATGAGGTGGATGCTGGTCGACTCCAACGGCTCCAAGAAGCCGCTGGCCAGGCCGACGGCGACGCAGTTGCGGTTCCAGCACTGCTTGCGCCGGCCGGTCACGTAGCGGATGGTGCGCGGTTCGGCAAGCGGCTGGCCACCGAGGTTGCCCAGGAGCGTGGACGCCGCTTCGTCCTCGCTCATGAACTGGCTGGAGAACACATGCCCGTTGCCGACCCGATGCTGCAGCGGGATGCGCCATTGCCAGCCGGCCGTGCGGGCGGTTGACCGGGTCATCGGCAACAGGGGGCCGGCCGACTCGCAGGGCACTGCGATGGCCCGGTCGCACGGCAGCCAGTGACGCCAATCCTCGTAGCCGGACTTGAGCACCTGCTCGATCAGCACGCCGCGCGTGCCCGAGCAGTCGATGAAGAAATCGCCCTCGATGCGTTCGCCGCTCTCGAGTACCACCGCCTCGATGTGGCCGTCCGGCTCGCGCTGCAGCACTTGGACGATCTTGCCCTCGGTGCGAATGACGCCGCGCTGCTCGCCATACCGGCGCAAATAGCGTGCATACAGGCTGGCGTCGAAGTGGAAGGCGTAGGCGATCTCGGCCAGCGGCGAGCCGGTCATCTCGGGCCGCGCGCGCATGAACTTGGCCTCCAGAGGGGCCGCCGTGTTGATCGAAAAGGCGTCCAGTTCAGGTACCTGGCCCTGCCGGCGCATGCGCAGCCAGTAGTGGTGGAACGGCACGCCATGCAGCTCGTGGCCTATGGTGCCGAAGCCGTGGATGTAGCGGTCGCCCAGCGCACCCCAGTCGACGAACTCGATGCCGAGCTTGAAGCTGCCCTGGGTGGCACGAACGAACTCGTCTTCGTCGATGCCCAGGGCGGTGTTGAAACTCTTGATGTGCGGGATCGTTGCCTCGCCGACGCCGATGATGCCGATCTCATCGGATTCGACCAGGCGAATCTTGTAGTCGGGCGACAGCAGCTTGGAGAACGCTGCGGCGGTCATCCAGCCGGCGGTGCCGCCGCCGACGACAACGATGTTGCGCACAGGTTTTGCGGTCATGGGTATCCCCCGTCAAAGGCGTCGGCCATCGGCCTGGTCAAACAACGACAGCCGTGCGCGATCGAGGTCGAAGCTCAGTTCCTGGCCGGGGCGCAACTCGGCCCGTTCGTGCAGCACCACGGACATCACGCCGCCGCCCCGGTCCAGCCACACGACCTGGTGGTTGCCCATCGGCTCGACCAGTTGCACCACGCCGGTCCAGGGCCCGTCGGCGCCCAGGTGGATGCACTCCGGCCGCACGCCCAGCGTGACCGCCGTGCCGGCCGACGGCGATCCGGCGAAGGTGTGGCCGGAAAGGTCCAGGGTCAACGCCGCCGACGAGAAGGCCAGCCCGTGTTCACCCTGGGCCAAGTTGCCCTCCAGGAAATTCATGCCCGGCGAGCCGAGGAAGCCGGCGACGAACCGGTTCACCGGCCGATCGTAGACCTCGGCCGGGCTGCCGATCTGTTGAATGCGCCCGCCACGCATGACCACGACTCGGGTCGCCAGGGTCATGGCCTCGGCCTGGTCGTGGGTCACGTAGACCATCGTCGAGCCCAGCGTCTGGTGCAGCAGCTTCAGCTCGCGGCGCAGCTCGGTGCGCAGCTTGGCGTCCAGGTTCGACAGAGGCTCGTCGAGCAGGAACACGCCGGCCTCGCGCACCAGCGCCCGGCCGATTGCCACCCGCTGGCGCTGGCCGCCCGACAGCTGCGCCGGCTTGCGCTGCAGCAGCGTCTCGAGCTGCAGCATGCGGGCTGCGCGCGTCACGCGGCGCTCCACCTCGTCACGTGGCAGTCCGGCCACCCGCAGACCGAACGACATATTGCGTTCCACCGTCATGGTCGGGTAGAGCGCGTAGGACTGGAAGACCATGCCGATGCCGCGCTCCTTCGGGTCGGCATGGGTCATGTCCTGGCCGCCGATCTCGATCACGCCGTCACTCACGTCGACCAGGCCGGCGATGCTGTGCAAGAGCGTCGACTTGCCGCAACCGGAGGGGCCCAGAAGGACCAGGAACTCGCCGTCTGCAACCTCCAGGTCGAGCCCGGCGATGACCTCCTGGGCGCCGAAACGGATCGTGAGATCGCGGATGTTCAGGCCTGACATGTGTTCACCCCTTGACCGCGCCGGCCGCAATGCCGCGCACGAACCAGCGGCCGGAAACGAAATAAACGACCAGCGGCACCAGCGAGGTGAGGATGGTGGCCGCCATGTTGATGTTGTACAGGCGCTCGCCGGTGGTGGTGTTGATCACGTTGTTGAGCTGCACCGTCATCGGCAGGTTGTCGCGGCCGGCGAACACCAGGCCCAGGATGTAGTCGTTCCACACCCCTGTGATCTGCATGATCGCGGCGACAACGATGATCGGTGTCGACATCGGCAGCATCAGTTGCAAGAAGATGCGCCAGAAGCCGCCACCATCGATGCGCGCGGCCTTGAACAGCTCCATCGGGATGGCCGCGTAGTAGTTGCGGAACAGCAGCGTCATCACCGGCATGCTGAACACGACGTGCACCGCCACGATGCCCGGCAACGAACTGAACAGGCCGAGCACCGCGAGGATCTTCACCAGCGGGTAGATCATCACCTGCACCGGAACGAAGGCGCCCAGCATCAACACGGCGAACAAGGCGTTGGCGCCGCGCGGGCGCCAGAAGCTCAAGGCGTAGCCGTTGATCGCGCCGATCAGGATCGGCAGCACGGTGCTGGGCACGACGATGAACACCGAGTTCCAGAAGCCGACCCGCACCCCCTCGCACGACACCCCCGTGCAGACCTCGCTCCACGCCGCGCGCCAGGGCTCCAGGGTGGGCTGAAGAGGCAGCGCAAACAGATTGCCCAGCCGGATCTCGTCCATCGACTTCAGCGAGGTGACCACCATGATGTACAGCGGCGCCAGGAAGAACAACGCGGCTGTCAGCAAGAACGCATAGATGCCCAGCCGCGCCAGTTCTGGCGCGAGCGCCCCGCGGCGAGCCGGGCGGCGGATCATCGATGCCCCCCGCCGGCCTTGCGGCGCGCGTTCGCGTAGAGCAGTGGCGCCACCAGGGCCAGCACGGTCGCCAGCAGCACGATGGAGCCTGCCGAGGCGAGGGCGATGTTGGCCCGGCCGAAGAGGTGGTCCATGATGAACTTGGCCGGCACGTCGCTGGCGGTGCCGGGTCCGCCCTGGGTCATCGAAACCACCGAGTCGAAGACCTTGACGACACCGGTGGACAGCAGGATGAACACCGTTGCCACCGTGGCGCCCAGCATTGGCAACACGATGGACAGGTAGACCCGCCAGGCCGGAATGCCATCGATGCGCGTGGCCTTCCAGATGTCTTCATCGATGCCGCGCAGGCCCGCCAACATCAGCGCCATCACCAGTCCCGAGGCCTGCCAGACGGTGGCGATGACCACGGTGTAGATGACCTTGTCCTGATCGATGATCCAGTCGAAACTGAAGTCCGGAAAACCCATCCGGCGAACCGCCTGCTGCAGGCCGTCACCCGGGTTGAGCACCCACTGCCAGACCAGGCCGGTGGCGACGAACGACATCGCGTAGGGGTACAGGAACACCGTGCGCAACAGCCCTTCGCCGCGCACCTTCTGGTCGATGAACACGGCCAGCAGAAAACCCAGGACCATGCAGGCGCCGATGAACAGGGTGCCGTAGACGGCCAGGTTGTGCAGCGACAGCAGCCAGCGCTCGTTGTCGAACAGGCGCTCGTATTGCGCCAGCCCGACGAAGTCGTCGTTCGGGAACGTGCGCGAACTGGACAGGGACACCCGCAGCGACCACAGGGCCGTGCCGAGATAGCCCACCAGCACGGTCAGGGCCATGGGCAACAGGGCGGCCCAGGGCACCGTGCGCCTGAGCAGCAGCTTCAACCGGTATTGCATGGCGGCCGGCCCCGGTCAACCGCGCAGTGCCGACGCGATGTCGCGCTGCACCTTCTCGACCGGGATGTTGCGGTTCCAGTAAGCGGTGAGGATGTCGGCCAGGGCGCCGTTCTGGTCCGGCGTCAGGTAAATCTCGCCGTTGCCGAGCTGGCGCGACTTGTCCTTCATGATCGCCAGGCCCTGCTGGGCACAGAGGTCCATCTTCGAGGCGTCGACGTCGGTGCGTATGGGGATCGAGCCCTTCTTCATGCTGAAGGCCACCTGCGTCGCCGGGGCGGTGACGACGCTGGCGAGCAGCTTCTGCGCCTTGATCGCCTCGGCATTGCTGGTCTTCGGGAAGACGAGCACGTCGCCCTGGATGATGTAGGGCGAGGCCGCGCCGAAGCCGGCGATGCAGCCGTAGTCCCGGCCAGCGACCTGATTGGCCAGCGTGAACTCGCCCTTGGCCCAGTCGCCCATGAACTGCACCCCGGCCTTGGCGCTGATCAGCATCGCCGTCGCATCGTTCCAGTTGCGCCCGGGCGAGGCGCGATCCACATAGCCCTGCAGGCGCTTGAAGGTCAGCAGCACGTTGCGGAACGCCTCGGACTGAATGGCCTGGGGATCGCGGTCGCGCAGAACCTTGAGGTACAGCTCGCGCCCGCCGAGGTTGGTCAGCACGGCGGTGAAGACAATGTTGTCCTGCCATGACTGCCCGCCATGCGCCAGCGGCACCAGGCCGGCGGCCTTGAGCTTGTCCAGTGCGGCGAACAGTTCATCCAGCGTCTTAGGCTCGCTGGCGATGCCGGCCTGCTTGAAGGCAGCCTTGGAATACCAGATCCAGGCCGGCATGTGGATGTTGACAGGCACCGCGTAATAGTGGCCCTTGACGCGAATGACGTTGAGCACCGTTTCGGGAAGGAACTTGTCCCAGCCGTCGCGCAGCGCCACCTCGTCCATCGGGTTGAGCATGCCCTGCTCGACGATGTCGAGAAACTGCTTGGAAGTGTTGAACTGGGCCGCCGTGGGCGGGTTGCCGCCGATGACGCGATTGATCGCCACCGAGCGTGCCTGCTCGCCGAGCGCCACGGCCATGTCGACCCAGGTGCCACCGGCGGCGCGGTAGGCGTCGGCCAGTGTCTTCACGGCCGCCGACTCGCCGCCCGAGGTCCACCAATGGATGACCTCGACCCTGGGGGCGGAGGCCTGCGCCCCGGCTGCAGTGGCGGCCAGCGTCAGCCACGCGGCGGCGGCGTGCTTGATGAACTTGCTCATTCGAATACTCCTGCCACGATCACGTTGCCAGAAACCCGGCATACCACTGGCCACTCGCCTTCAGCGTTCTGCGCTGGCTGGCGTAGTCCACGTAGGTCAGGCCGAAGCGGCGCAGGTAGCCCTCGGCCCACTCGAAGTTGTCGAGCAGGCTCCAGGCGAAATAACCCTTCAGCGGCACGCCCTGGTCCAGCGCCCGGCGCGCGGCTTGCAGATGCCGCGCCAGGTAGCTGCGCCGCTCGCTGTCGACGATGCTGCCGTCCGGGCCGACCAGATCGTCGTAGGTGGAGCCGTTCTCGGTCAGGTAGACCTCCCGCGGCGCCCAGTCGCGTTGAATGCGCAGCAGCAGGTCGACCATGCCCTCGGGTGATACCGGCCAGCCGAAGGCGGTGCGCTCGGTGCCCGGCAGCGCCACCACCCGGGTGGCGATCGGGCCTTCGCCCGGCGCGTCGGCCACCACCTCGGGGAAATAGTAGTTGACGCCCAGGAAATCGGCCGGCGCGGCGATGGCCTCGAAGTCGCCGTGGTGCACGACCGGCGCCAGATCGCCCAGCAGTTCCAGCACATCGGCCGGATAGCCGCGGCCGTAGAGCGGGTCGAGGAACCAGCGGTTGCGTGAACCGTCGTGGCGACTCACTGCCGCGCTGTCGGCAGCGCTGGCGCTGGCCGGCAGGATGGGATGCAGACTCAGCGTGATGCCGGCCCGGGCGCCCGGCACGTTGCCACGAATCAACGGCAGTGCCCGGCCATGCGACAGCAGCAGGTGGTGGCAGACCTGCAGTGCCGTGCGGTAGTCTTTCTGGCCCGGCGCGTGCACGCCCTCGTGGTGGCCCAGGAAGGCCGTGCACCAGGGCTCGTTGTGGGTGATCCAGTGCTTGACACGGTCACCCAGGCGGCGTGTGACCACGTCGGTGTAGGCGAGAAAGGCGTCGACGGTCTCGCGCTGCTTCCAGCCGCCGCGATCCTGCAGGGCCTGCGGCAGATCCCAGTGGTACAGCGTCGACCAGGGCTCCAGGCCGCGCTCCAGCATCCCGTCCACCAGGCGGTCATAGAACGCCAGCCCGGTTTCGTTGCATCGTGCGCCCGTGCCGGCCGGGAAGATGCGCGGCCAGGCAATCGAGAAGCGGTAGGCGTTGACACCCAGGCCGCGGGCGATGTCCAGGTCCTCGGGCCAGCGGTTGTAGTGATCACAGGCCCGAGCGCCGCTGGAGCCGTCGCGGATGTGCCCGGGCGTCTCGCAGAAGCGATCCCAGATGGATTCGCCCCGGCCGCCTTCGGCCGCCGCCCCCTCGATCTGGTAGGACGATGTCGAGCAGCCCCAGCGAAAGTCGGCTGGGAAGTCGCTGCGGCGGATGGCGGGAAGGCCCGCGCTGGAGGGTTGGGTCATGGGACGATTGAGTTGGGTAGATCGCTGCAGCGCACGGCGCTGGTGTCCTTGGCAGCACCGGCGACGACGCGTATGCGCGCAAAGGCCGCGGAAAACGTGCCGTCCGCCGTGATGCTGAAGGGCTCGTCGACCCGCGACAGGTCGGCCCCCCGTTGAGTGAAGCAGGCGAGCGGAACCTCGATGCTTCGCGGCACCGGACCCGCGCCGAACAAGGCGGCGACATCGAGCCGCCCGGCGCAGCCGGTGCCGCAACCCATGGCCAACCAGACCGGGCCGGCAGGCGGCTCGTAGACCAGGGTGTCGAACACCAGGGCGCCGTCCGGGTAGGCCGCCGCCAGCGCCACGGACTGCGGCGCCCAGGCAAAGAAACGCGCCGAGCCACCCAGCCAATCAACCCGCTTGGCGTCTTGCTGGGTGTGCATCTGAACCGTCGAAACGCGGATTTCCGGCGCCTGGGCCGGAAACGTGAGCGTGGCGTTCAGGTCAGGGCCGCCGACACCTGCGTTCGGCCAATGTCCTGCCGGGCTGCCCACGTGGATCGAGTACGGCGCTTGCGCCGCCTGGCTGAAGATCGCCATCTCGCGCCTGGCACCGCAACCGCCCAGGGTCGGCTTGACGGGCAGCCTGCCCAGCGGCCGACGTGCACCCAGCGTGAGCCCGTAGCCGACGCGAAACAACGGCGTGTAGCGCGCATCGCCGGCATTCAACGGCGTCTGGCACTCGGCCGCCGGCCACGAGAAGGACAAGCGGCCACGAAAGTCGACCGGCGGCGTGCCATCGACCGCGCGCAGCAGCAGATCCGCCACGCCACCGCCCTCGGTGCCGGGCAACCAGGCGGCCACGAAGGCGTCGGACAGATTGAGCATGTCGTTCACGTACAGCGGGCGGCCGGACATGAAGACGGTGATCACGGGCCTGCCCTGGCCTGCGACCCGCCGCAGCACCGCCAGATCCTCCGGATGGCGGCTGCTGTGGCGCAGGGTGCCCGAGGGCGGTATGTCGCCATTGCCCTCGGCATAGGGTCTTTCGCCGAGCACGGCGACGACCGCATCGAAGTCCTTGGGGTCCAGGCCCTCGCCGCTGGCGCTGTACTCGACACGTGCCGCGCCCAGCGCCTCGCGCAGGCCGGCCAGCACCGTCTGGCCAGCCGGGAAGTCGGTGTTCGTGTTGCCGGTACCTTGCCAACTCAGAGACCAGCCTCCGGTCTGGTTCTCCAGGCTGTCGGCACTCTTGCCGACCACCAGCACCCGGGCGGTGCGCGGCAGCGGCAGCACCTGGCCATCGTTCTTCAGCAGCACCATCGACTGCCGCACGGCGCGCCGCGCCAAGGCGCGCGCCCGCAGCGCGTCGTCGTGCCCGGCCACCGCAAAGTGGGAAGGCGCGCGCTCGAACAGCCCGGCGCGCAACTTGACCCGCAGGATCCGCGACACGGCATCGTCAATGCGCGAAATCGGAATCTGACCGGTCTTCACCTGCGCCACCGTGTTGGCGATGAACGCCTTCCACTCCTCGGGCACCATGACCATGTCGATACCCGCGTTGATGGCCTGGGGGCAGCTCGCGTTGCTGCAGCCGGGCACCTGGCCGATGCCGTTCCAGTCGGTGACGACGAAGCCGTCGAAGCCCATGCGCTGCTTGAGCAGGCCCGTCAGCATGGTGGCGCTGCCATGCATCTTGCCGTGGTCGATGCCGGCGGCACGGTCGTTCCAGCTGTTGAACGAGGCCATGACGGTCTGTGCGCCCGCCGCCAGCACACGGTAGTAGGCGCCGGCATGCCAGCGCAGCATGTCCTGGGCGGAAGAAAGGTTGACGCCTTGATCGCGGCCCTGGTCGGTGCCGCCGTCGCCCATGAAATGCTTGGCCGTCGCGACGACGCCGGTGTCTCCGCCCAGGCCGCCCTGAAGGCCCTTGACATAGGCCTCGCCGAGCGAGGCCACCAGCGCGGGTTCCTCCGAGAAACTCTCGTAGGTGCGGCCCCATCGGTCATCGCGCGCCACCGCTATCGTCGGCGCGAAAACCCACTGGATGCCGGTGGCCCGCACGGCCTTGGCGGTGGCCGCGCCGATCTCGCGCACCAGCGCCGGATCGTTCGCCGCACCCAGGCCGATATGGTGCGGGAACAGTGTCGCGCCGTAGGCGTTGTTGTGCCCGTGAACCGCGTCCGTCCCCCAGATGACAGGAATCCTGACAGCCGCGTCGCTGGCCATCGAGGCGTCGTAGTAGGTCTGGGCCAAGGCCAACCAGTCGGCCGCGCGCGCGTGCCGCTGCCCCGCCGGCCAGGAGCCGCCGCCGTTGAGCACCGATCCGATGTGAAAGCGCCGAACCTCGTCCGGGGTGACGAAGGCGATTTCCGGCTGGGTCATCTGACCGACCTTCTGCTCCAGCGTCATGGCCGAGACCATCGAGGCGATCCGCGCTTCGAGCGCGGCATCCGGGCGCGCCTTGGCCGTGGCATGCGGCCATCCGGCCAGGTTGTCGGCCGCGCCGGCGCCGGCCGCAAGCAGCCCGAAGCTCAGCCCCAGGCCTCTGATCACGGCGCGGGATCGCAGGTACGAGGCCAGCCGGCGAAAGGGAACGACAGTCATGCAGGAATCACGCGGCGAAACTGCGCGCGGCAGGGGCAAAAAAGGCCCCTGCCGACAGGGCCGGCAGGGGCTGCGGGCGTTGCAGGCGGGCGTCCTCAGAGCTTGTAGTTCACGCCGATGAGGTACTGGCGCCCATAGGTGTTGTACTCCTGCGGAGCAATCACATCACCGAAGCCGTTGCCCTGCTTGGTGGCATACGGCGAGTTCGTCAGGTTGTTGACCTGGAAGAGGATGGACAGGCCTTTCAGGCTGCCGCCCTCGAACTCGTAGCCAAGCTGCGCGTCGACCTGCTTGTCGGCCAGGACGTCGGTGAACTGACGCGCGTTGTGCAAGCCATTAACCTCGCCACGGAAGGCAGAGCGGTAGCGCTGGCTGACCCGAGCCGAGAAACCGCTCTGCTCGTAGTAGGCGCTCAGGTTGCTCACCATCCCTGACAGTCCCGGCAGCTTGGCGGTGGTTCCCGGGCCGTCAGGGTGCACGCTGCTTTCGGTGTACGACACACTGCCCACCACGCCGAAGCCGTCCAGCGCCTTGACCCACATGCCGGCATCCATCGACGCGCTCAACTCAACGCCGCGTACCATCCCGCCCTGCCCGTTTTCGGGCCGCTTGAACAAGCCGATATTGGAGATCGGCGTGATCCCGGAGGTGTTCGGAATGCCGCTGAAGTCCATTTCGACTTCCCGGGTATAGATGTAGTTCTCCAGGGTCTTGAAGAAGTACGCCGCGGCAACATAGCTGCGTTTGCCGAAATACTTCTCGTACGACAGGTCGTAGGACGTGGCGCGCCAAGGTTCCAGCTCGGGGTTGCCACCGCTGCCGCTCCACAGGCGCGTGTTCGGATCGATGCTCACCTCGGCGCCAGCGCGCATGTCGTCCATCCGCCCACGGGCCATGGTCTTGGCCACGCCGAAGCGAAGGTACTGGTTCGATCCGAGCTCGAAGTTCAGGTTCAGGCTGGGCAGCACATCGGAGTAGCTGGTGCCGCGCGTGGTCTCCGAGATGGTCGTGACGTTTGTAACGGGGTCTTTGAGCTTGGAGAAACCGTGCGAGTTCTGAACGGTGTTCACGAATTGCACGCCCAGATTGCCACGCACCGGCATCGAGCCAATTGCGGCGTCGATGTTCAGCTTGGCATAGACCGTGCTGACCCTCTCCGCGATCTGATAGTTGCGGCTGACGATTTGATCTTCCGCCTGGGCGCTCAGGTCCATGTACTGGTTGATCATGCCCATCACGTCGTAGGCCAGCACCCCCGGAATACCGGCGAAATCCAATGGCGTCGGGGTCTGAAGCAGATCGCTCGACACCAGCACGGGTGCACGGCCGTTCTTCAGGTTCAGCGCCTGCTCGTTCATCTCACGATTCTTCTGGCGATCAGAGTGGTTGACACCGAAGTCGAGTCGGCTGAAAACGCCGTCCAGGTCACGCTGGGCTTCCAGGCGAACCGCATGCAGTTCGTCGGATGCCTTGGGTTTCTTCCACAGGCCATCATGACCCCAGCCGCCCGGGTCGCGCAGCATGATGGTCGTCGGGTCGGTGTAGTCCACGTTGGGCACCAGTGACGGGAAGCCGGCGGCGGTCGGGATGTTGAAGTCGAAAGTCGCCAGCGTCGGCGCGCCGGCGTAGGTCTCGATGACGTTTTCGCTGCGCTCGGCGCGGGAGTAGCTGAAGTCCGCGATGCCCTTCAACTTCTCGTCCAGCTTGGCTTCCAGGTTCCAGCCAATCGACTTCATCTCGTCGTCGCGGGTGTTGAAGTCGTTGCGAACGATCATATTGGCGTTGGCGACCGTGCCCGAGGTGATCAGGTTGGTCGAGTCGCCCACCGCAGTGGTCCCGATGTTGCTGAACGCCGCGCCGGGAACGCCGCCCCAGTTGTCGCCCAGGCCGCCCATCAGGCCGCGCATGGACTCGTCTTTCTTGAATTTCGAGTAGTAGAGATCAACAACGCTGTGAACGTCTTTGTTCGGCTTGAACTCCAACACCGCCATCAGGCCGTCGCGCGTTTGCTTGCGCGAGGTCGCGGTGACTTCGAAGCCATTCAGATAGGTGTCGCCGACCGGCACGCCGGTCACCGGGCTGCAACCCCAGTCAGGGTGCTGGGCACAGAATGAATTGGCCTCGCCCGTGGAGAAGCCCCAGGCCTTGTAGTGCAGCTCCTGCCCCGGCGAATCGAGGTGCGCGAAGCCCAGCGCAACGCCGATGGTGCGGTCGGCGAACTGGTCTACATAGGACGCGCTGAAACGGCCGCCAGTGGCGTCGGTGTCGGCATTGACCGTACCGTTCGAGTTGAACTCGGCACGTGCATTCAGCGTCACCCGGCGGCTGGCGAAATCCAGCGGCCGGATGGATTGCAGGTCGATGGTGCCCGACAGGCCTTGGCCGAGCAACGTGGCATGCGGCGTCTTGTAGACCGTGGCGGCATTGATCAGCTCGGAGGGGAACTGGTCGTATTCGACGCCGCGGTTGTCGCCGGTCGTCACCTGCTCGCGGCCATTCAGCAGCGTGCCGGCAAAGTCGGGCGACAGGCCGCGGATGGCGATCACCTGGGCGCGTCCGGCCACACGCTGGCCGGCGAGGCCGGGCAGACGCGCCAGCGATTCGGCGATGCTGACGTCCGGCAGCTTGCCGATGTCTTCGGCCGTGACGGCTTCGACGATGGAATCCGAGTTGCGCTTGACAGCGACCGAGGTCTCGATGGCATGCCGAATGCCTGTAACGACGACGGTCTGTGTGGCGTCGGGCTTGGCGGCATCCTGCGCCAGCGTCGGTGCGGCGACCAGCATCAGGCCAGAGCAGGCCGCCGCGATGGGCGTGACCCTGAACACCATGTGCTGGCGGGCCACGCGAAGACGCGGTGGTTTGGCTGACTTGTTCATCGGTTGTCTCCTGTCGATCTGGCGGGGATTTGTAAGCGTCGATGCCGGGCGCCACGGTGGGCAGGATGCCCTGAGCCTCCCGATCACCGTGCTGGGGAAATTATTAACGACTCAGTAATGTCATTAATCTGCTGTTAACCCTAACGGTCCAGCCACTTTCGACACCGATACGACACCCCCGGAGATGAACGGCGGCGTTAAAGTGCACCGCGACACCCTCGCCAATCCCCCCCCCCAGACCCCACCACCATGCAAGCCGCCACGTCCCTGCTGCTGGCCGAAGACGATTCCATCCTCGCCGACGCGCTGTCCTCGCAGCTGCGCCGCGCGGGCTTCGATGTCGAGCTTGCGCCCAATGGCGCCGTGGCCGAGTACCTGCTGCGCAGGCAAGTGTTCGACCTGACGATTCTCGACCTCGACCTGCCCATGGTCGATGGCCTGACGGTGCTGCGCAATGCGCGCGCCGACCACCACCTGCTGCCGGTGCTGATCCTGACCGCGATGGACAGCCTCGACGCCCGTGTCGCCGGCTTGAACGCGGGAGCCGACGACTACCTGACCAAACCCTTCGACTTTCCGGAGCTGGAGGCCCGCCTGCATGCACTCCTGCGCCGCACCCGGCCAGCCGGCAGCGGCACCGAGATGGGCCAACTGAGCTTTGATCGCGACACCCGGCGCGCCACTGTCAGGGGCGAGCCGCTGGATCTCAGCCCGCGTGAATGGATGCTGCTGGATTTGCTGCTGTCGCAACGCGACCGTGTCGTCACCAAGGACCAGATCAGCCAGGCCTGGATGCAGGACCGCAGCGAGAGCGGTGGCGCCAACTCGATCGAGGTCTACATCCACCGTCTGCGCCGCAAGCTGGAGCACTCCGGGCTCTCGATACGGACGGTGCGTGGCCTGGGCTACCTGCTCGAGACGGAAACCGGCCGGCCGTGAAAACGGCTCGTGATCGCATGGGCTGGCTGGCGACGGTCCCCGGCGCACGATCCCTGCATCGACAACTCTTCGTCTGGCTGCTGTTGCCGCAAGTCGTGCTGTGGGTCGCCGCTGCCTTCTTCACCTACAACCTGGCGGCGCGCTATGCCAACGAGGCCATCGACGCCAGCCTGTCGCAGGCCTCTCGCGCCCTCGCGCGCCAGGTCAAACCGATGTCCAGCGGCCTGTTCATCGACTTTCCCCGCTCGGCGCAGGACATCCTGGAATCCGATCCGGCCGACCGTGTGCTCTACACGGTCAGCGCGCCGCCGGGTCAGTTCATCCTCGGCAACCGCAACCTGCCGCCACCACCACCGATCGCCAGCCCGGTGCTGGGCGAGCCCTATTTCTACGACGGCGCCCTGCTCAACGACGGTGTCTCGCTGCGCACCGGCGGGACCGACGCTGCCTCTCCCAACGAGCGGGTGCGGGTGGCGGCGCTGTATCTCGAATACGGCGACGAGGGTGCGCCGGCTGGCACCATGCTGGTCCAGGTGGCACGCTCGCGCGCCAACCGCGAGGAGTTGGCGCGCCGCATCCTGGTCGACACGGCGCTGCCGCTTTCGGCGGTCATCGCATTGATGACCCTCATCGTCGGGGCTGGCATTCGGGCCGGTCTCAAGCCTCTGGCACTGCTGCGGCGCCAGGTGGAGGGCCGGGCCGCCAACGATCTGGCCCCGATTCGCCTGGCCTCGGCCCCGCCTGAAGTGCGCGCGCTGGCCCAGGCGATGAACACGCTGCTGGCCGAAGTGCACCACAACGTCGTCGCCCAAAAGCGCTTCATCAGCGACGCTGCGCACCAGCTTCGCACGCCACTGGCCGGCCTGAAAAGCCAGACCGAGCTGGCGCTGCGCGAAGCCACCGACCCGAATCTTCTCGAACGCCTGCAGCGCGTGCACCAGAGTGCGACGCGCAGCGCCCACCTCGTCAGCCAGTTGCTCACCCTGGCCCGCGCCGAGCCGGAATCTGCCGACCAGCAGGATCGCGTGCCCGTGGATCTCTACAGGCTGGCCCGCGAGATCACCGCCGAGATGGTGCCACGCGCCTTGGCGGCTCACGTGGACCTGGGCTGCGACGAGCCTGAGACGGGCGATGGCGGCAGCACAGCGGATACCTTCGTTCGTGGCATCTCGCTGCTGCTGCGGGAGGCCATGGTCAACCTGATCGACAACGCCATCCGCTACGCCGGCAGCGGTGCCACGGTCACCGTGCGCGTACGCCACGCCGCAGGTCAGGTACGGGTCGAGGTCGAGGACAACGGCCCGGGCATCCCGCCGGCTGAGCGCGAGCGGGTTTTCGAGCGCTTCGTGCGGGCCACGCATGACGGAACAGGCTGCGGACTTGGCCTGGCCATCGTGCGCGAGATCGTCGAGCGCCACGCCGGCGTCGTCTCACTGCTGCCAGTGCACCCGCATGGCACGTTGGCGCGGCTGAGCCTGCCTGCTGCCAGATAGGGAAAGCCCACCCTTTCGGAAATATTAATGGTTCATTAATATTCGCCGCCCAACTGAACGGTCCGGTGCCGCCGCCGGCCACCCCGAAAGGAGAACTGATTGCCCATCGCACGCCGCGTCGCGGGCCGTACGACCCGCCGCCGCATCTGGCCGGCGGCTTGGCTGGGCGCCCTGTTGATGGGCTGTAGCCTGGCCAGCCTGGGTGCCGTGCATCTGCCCGCCCTGATGAGCGACCACGCGGTGCTGCAGCGAGGGGAGCCGATTCCGGTCTGGGGCTGGGCGGACGCCGGAGAACGCGTCACCGTCACCTGGCGCGGCCGCACCCACCGGACCGTCACCGATGGCACCGGGCGTTGGCAGGTCAGGCTGCCCGCACAGAACGCGGGCGGGCCGTATGTGCTGGAAGTGAGGGGCACGAACACACTGCGAGTGCAGGATGTGCTGGTCGGCGAGGTCTGGGTCTGCGCGGGGCAATCCAACATGGAATTCCCCCTTGCCGACAGCGACGACGGCGCGCGCGCAGTGGCGGCTGCCGACCACCCGCGCATCCGGCATGTCAAGATTCCGCGCGCCGTGGCTTTCAGCCCGCGCGAGGACATCGACGCTGCGGCCTGGGAACCGGCGAACCCGGCCAACGCCGGCCGCTTCAGCGCCGTGGCCTATCACTTCGCCCTGCGCCTTGAGCGCGAGCTGGGTGTCCCGGTGGGCCTGATCAACAGTTCCTGGGGCGGCACCCACATCGAGACCTGGACCAGCCGCGAGGCCTTGGCCGGGGATGCCGACTTCGCTGCGCTGATGGCCGATCTGCCGGACAGCCCGGCCGAGCTGCAGGCCCGCCGGGCCGCCCGGCTGCAGGCGCTGGTGGCGCGCTGGCAACCTGGCCTGCCATTGACGGGAGAGCGGCCACCGGAAGGTTGGTCGGACGTCGAGCATGACGACCGGGCCTGGCCGTTCCTGCAGGCCCCTGGGATATGGGAGGAGCAGGGCCTGCCGGGCCTGGACGGTGTGGTGCTCATGCGCCGCGAGCTGCACCTCGATGCCACTCAGGCCGCCGCCCCGGCCGTGCTTGCGCTCGACATGGTCGACGATTGCGACGAAACCTTCGTCAACGCCCGCCGGGTCGGCGGCCAGTGCGGCTGGAACGCAGCGCGCCGTGTAGCGCTGCCGGCTGGCCTGCTGCGCGCCGGCAAGAATGTCATCGCCGTGGCGGTGTCCGATCAAGGCGGCGGCGGTGGCTTCCACGGCGACCCGGCGGCGATGCGCCTGGAGCTCGGTGCCACGGCGGTCTCGCTCGCCGGCCCGTGGCGCGCCCGGGTGCAAGGCATGCCTGATCGCCCCCAGGTCGGCGCGAACGACCTGCCGACGCTGTTGTCCAACGCGATGCTGAATCCGCTCACGCGCACCCCGGTGCGCGGTGTCCTCTGGTACCAGGGCGAAAGCAACGTGTCGCGTGCGGCGCAATACGCCCGCACGCTGCCGCTGATGATGGCCGATTGGCGCCGCCGTTGGCAACGACCCGGGCTGTACTTTTGCATCGTGCAGCTCGCTGCTTTCCTGCCCGTGAAGGACAACCGACTGGACGCCAGCCCCTGGGCCGAACTGCGCGACGCGCAGCGCCAGGCTGCGGCACTGCCCCACGCCGGCCTGGTGGTGACCACGGATGTCGGCGATGCCAACGACATCCACCCTCGCAACAAGCGGACCGTGGGCCACCGGCTCGCCGGCCTGGTGCTGCACGATCTGTTCGGCCGGCCCGTGTTGGCGCGCGGCCCGGCATGGCGCTCCATGCGCGTGCTCGGCGACCGCATCGAGCTCGATTTCGACCATGTCGGGGCCGGGCTTGTCGCACGTGGCGAAGCCGGAACGCCGCTGCAAGGCTTTGCCATCGCCGGGTCGTCGGGACACTTCCGGCCAGCCCACGCGCGCATCGAGGGGAACCGGGTGATCGTCCACAGCCCGGATGTCGAGCGGCCGCAGGCGGTGCGCTACGGCTGGGTCGACAACCCCGAGCAGGCCAATCTCACCAACCGGGGCGGCCTGCCTGCGGTTCCTTTCCGCACCGACAACCGGCCGCTGGCGACCGCCAGCGCCAAGTACAGCCCCTGAGAGACCAACTTGCACTCCGACGCGCCGCAGCACGCCTGCGCACCCACCGACAGGACCATGACCATGAAAAAGACCCTTCCCTCCCTGGCCCGCGTGAGCACCCTGGTGTTCGCCATGACGACCGGCTTTGCCCATGCCGGCGAGGTCGAAGTCCTCCATTGGTGGACCAGCGGCGGCGAAGCCAAGGCCGCGATGGCCTTGAAGGCCACGCTGCAGGCCAAGGGCCATGTGTGGAAGGATTTCGCCGTGGCCGGCGGCGGCGGCGACGCGGCGATGACCGTGCTCAAGTCGCGCGTCGTCTCCGGCAATGCGCCGGCGGCTGCGCAGATCAAGGGGCCGTCGCTGCAGGACTGGGCACACGAGGGTGTGCTGGCCAGCATCGACGATGTCGCCAAGGCCGGGCACTGGGACGAATTGCTGCCCAAGGTCGTCAGCGACGGCATGAAGTACAAGGGCAGCTACATCGCCGTGCCCGTCAACGTGCACCGCGTGAACTGGCTTTGGGCCAACCCAGAGGTGTTCCGCAAGGCAGGCGCGAAGCTGCCGACCACCTGGGACGAGTTCTTCGTCGCTGCCGAGGCGCTGCGCAAGGCCGGCTTCGTGGCCTTCGCCCACGGCGGCCAGAACTGGCAGGACATGACGGTGTTCGAAGCCGTGGCCATCGGCGTCGGCGGACCGGACTTCTACCGCAAGGCACTGGTTCAGCTCGACCAGGCCACACTGAAGAGCGCCCTGATGGAGCAGGTGCTCGCCACCTTCAAGCGCATCAAGCCCTACACCGACAGGAACTCGCCTGGGCGCGACTGGAACCTGTCCACGGCGATGGTGATCCGCGGCGAAGCCGGCATGCAGATCATGGGCGACTGGGCCAAGGGCGAGTTCGTCGCCGCCGGCAAGGTGGCAGGCAAGGACTTCATCTGCACGCCGGCGCCCGGTACCGCCAAGGCGTTCACCTTCAACGTCGACTCCTTCGCCATGTTCAAGCTGAAGTCGGAGGCCAACGTGAAGGCGCAGAAGGACCTCGCCTCCGCCGTCATGTCGCCCGAGTTCCAGGAGGTCTTCAGCCTGAACAAGGGGTCGATTCCGGTTCGCCTGAACATGAAGATGGACAAGTTCGACGATTGCGCCAAGGCTTCTGCCAAGGACTTCGTGGACACCGCCAGGGCCGGCACCCTGATGCCTTCGATCGCCCACGGCATGGCCGTTCCCGCAGCCGCCGAAGGGGCGATCAAGGACGCCGTCAGCCAGTTCTGGAACACCGACAAGATGAGCCCGAAGGACGCCGCGACGAAGATCGCCGCCGCCGCGCGGACCCAGTGAGCTGAACCTCGGGCCGCTGCGCACTCCAGCGGGCTTTTGCACCCCCGCACCCCCGGGGCGCGGGGTGCCTTGTTCGGAACCCCACGCGCCACGTTCATGTCTGCCCCGTCCACGTTGCGAACACCCTGGCTGCCCCGGCTGGTGCTCATGCCATCCTTCGTACTGTCGTTCTTCTTCATCTACGGGCTGATGGCGTGGAACGGCTACCTCTCTCTCTCCGCCTCGCGCCTGCTGCCCAACTACGAGTTCGTCGGCCTGGCGCAGTACGCTGCCCTGTGGGAGAACGAACGCTGGTGGGTGGCGCTGCGCAACCTGGGCGTCTTCGGCGTGCTGTTCATCGGTGGCGGCATGGTCATCGGCTTGCTGCTGGCCATCCTGCTCGACCAGAAAGTGCGCGTCGAAGGCCTGCTGCGCACCATCTACCTGTACCCGATGGCGCTCAGCTTCATCGTCACTGGCACCGCCTGGAAGTGGATGCTCAACCCCGGTCTCGGGCTGGAGCACCTGATGCACCAATGGGGCTTCGAGAGATTCGAGTTCGGCTGGCTTGTTGATCCGGACATGGCGATCTACTGCATCGTCATCGCCGGGATCTGGCAAAGCGCCGGTTTCGTGATGGCGTTGTTCCTGGCCGGCCTGCGTGGCATCGACGATTCGATCATCAAGGCCGCCCAGGTCGACGGCGCCAGCCTGCCGCGCATCTACTGGCGCATCATCATTCCGAGCCTGCGGCCGGTGTTTTTCTCGACGTTGATGGTGGTCAGCCACCTGGCGATCAAGAGCTTCGACCTGGTGATGGCGCTCACCGCCGGCGGCCCGGGCTACGCCACGGACCTGCCGGCCACCTTCATGTACACCATGGCCTTCTCGCGTGGGCAGATCGGCCTGGGCGCTGCCAGCGCCACGATCATGTTGGCCACCGTGGCTGCCATCGTCGTGCCCTACCTGTACTCCGAGCTGCGCGCCAGGCGATGAACGCACCGCGCTTCAACCTGCACCGCGCCCTGCTCTTCGGCGCCCTGGGGCTGTTTGCCCTGTTCTTCCTGACGCCGCTGTACGTCATGGTGGCGACCTCGCTGAAGAGCATGGAGGAGATTCGCACCGGCACGCTGCTCTCGCTTCCGTCCAGCCCCAGCTTCACCGCCTGGGCCACCGCCTGGTCGTCGGCCTGCACCGGCACCGACTGCGGCGGGCTCAGGCCCTTCTTCATGAACTCGGTGCTGATGGTGTTGCCGGCGGTGGGCACGTCCACACTGATCGGCGCGCTGAACGGCTATGTGCTCAGCAAGTGGCGCTTCCGCGGCAGCGAGCTGATGTTCGCGATGATGCTGTTCGGCGTCTTCATGCCGATGCAGGTGGTGCTGCTGCCGATGAGCCAGGTGCTCGGCTGGCTGGGCATCGCCAATTCGGTGTGGGGGCTGATCCTGGTGCACGTGATGGCCGGCATTCCCAGCACCACGCTGTTCTTCCGGAACTACTACGTGGGCCTGCCGGACGAGCTGATCAAGGCCGCGATGCTGGACGGCGCCTCGTTCTGGCAGATTTTCCGGCGCATCGTGCTGCCGCTGTCCACGCCCATCCTGGTGGTCACGCTGATCTGGCAGTTCACCAACATCTGGAACGATTTCCTGTACGGCGTGGTGTTCTCCGGCGCCGACAGCAAGCCGATCACCGTGGGCCTGAACAACCTGGCCAACACCTCCAGCTCGGTCAAGGAATACAACGTGGACATGGCCGCCGCGATGATCGCCGCACTGCCCACGCTGTTCGTATACATCGTGGCAGGCAAATACTTCGTTCGTGGGCTGACGGCCGGCGCCGTGAAAGGTTGAAAGAAATCCAGATGGGTGCGCTTTCCATTCGACAAGTCCGCAAGACCTACGGCCCGGTCGAGGTCCTGAAGGGAATCGACATCGAGATCGAGGCCGGCGAATTCCTGATCCTCGTCGGCCCCTCCGGTTGCGGCAAATCCACCCTGCTGTCGATGATCGCCGGGCTGGATGTACCAACCACCGGTCGCATCCACATTGGCGAGCGCGACGTGACCCACCTGCCCAGCAAGGACCGCGACATCGCGATGGTGTTCCAGAGCTATGCGCTCTACCCGAACATGAACGTGGCGCAGAACATCGCCTTCGGCCTGGAGATGCGCAAGGTGCCCAGGCCCCAGCGCGAGGCCGCCGTCGAGCGGGTCTCCAAGATGCTGCAGATCGGCCACCTGCTGGACCGCAAGCCCGGCCAGCTCTCGGGCGGTCAGCGCCAGCGCGTGGCGATGGGCAGGGCCCTGGCGCGCGACCCCAAGCTGTTCCTGTTCGACGAGCCGCTGTCCAACCTGGACGCCAAGTTGCGGGTGGAAATGCGCGCCGAGATCAAGCTGCTGCACCTGCGCACCCAGACCACCACCGTCTACGTCACCCACGACCAGGTCGAGGCGATGACCTTGGGCGATCGCATCGCCGTGATGCGCGATGGTCAGGTCGAACAGTTCGGCACGCCCGACGACATCTACGCCCGGCCGGCCACCCGCTTCGTGGCGGAGTTCGTCGGCTCCCCGGCCATGAATCTCGTGGCGGCCCAACGCGGCCCTGTCGCGGTCACCGCCTTCGGGCTGTCGTTGCCGGTCACCGTGCCGCAACGCGACGCGCTGGCCGGCGCATCGCCCGAGCTGGCCTACGGCGTGCGGCCCGAGGATCTGTGCCTGGCCGCCCCGGGCACACCGTCTTCGCTGCCGGGCACGCTGGCGATGCTGGAGCCCACCGGGCCGGAAACCTATGCCCTGGTCGACACGCCTCTGGGCAAATGGACAGCCCGTGTCCCCGGCAAGGTGGCTCAACGCGTGGGCGACGCGGTGGCGCTCACCTGGCTGGCCGACGCCGTCCACCTGTTCGACAACGCCACCGACCGCCGCGTCGCCTGAACGCCTCTCAGACCGGGGCGAGTGCACAAGCGGCCTGGCCGGCGTAGGATGCTTTCGCATGAGACCCCCGGCCCCTGACTTCCGCAGCGCAGGCTTCCTGCGCGAGCAGGTGCTGCAGACCATGGCCTTCTACGACGCCCGGGCGGTGGACCCAAGCGGTGGCCTGTTTCAGTTCCTGCGTGATGACGGCAGCGTCTACGACCGCCACACCCGCCATCTGGTCAGCAGCACGCGCTACGTGTTCACCTTCGCCAATGCGGCGCGGCATTTTCCCGATCATCCCCAGGCGGGGCGCTGGCGCGAGACGGCGCGCCACGCACTGGATTTCGTCGAGCAGGTGCACCGCGATCCGGTGAACGGTGGCTACACCTGGACGCTGCACTGGGAAGGCGGGCAGAAGCACACCATCGACGCCACCCAGCACTGCTACGGCCTGGCCTTCGTGCTGTTGGCGCAGGCGCACGCGTTGCGCGCCGGCATCGCCGACTCCCCGGCGCAGCTGAACGACACCTTCGCCCTGATGGAACGGCACTTCTGGGAACCCGCCGCCGGCCTCTATGCCGACGAGGCCACACCCGATTGGCAGGTGCTGCCGTACCGGGGCCAGAACGCCAACATGCATGCCTGCGAAGCGCTGCTGGCGGCCTACGAGGCCAGCCACGAGGCAGCGTTCCTGCGCCGTGCCACCACGCTGGCGCAGTCGGTCACGCACCGCCTGGCAGCCCAATCCCGGGGCCTGATCTGGGAGCACTACCACGCCGACTGGTCGGCCGACTGGGAGTACAACCGGCACGACCGCAGCAACATCTTCCGCCCCTGGGGCTTCCAGACCGGCCACCTCACCGAATGGGCCAAGCTGCTGCTGACCCTCGAGCGCCTGACCCCTGGCGTGCCCGAGGACAGCTGGATGCTGCACCACGCCCGCGAGCTGTTCGCCGCCGCCGTCCAGCACGGCTGGGACCGCCACCACGGCGGACTGGTGTATGGCTTCGCACCCCACGGCAACCCGGCCGCCGACACCCACATGCACGTCTGCGACGGCGACAAGTACCACTGGGTGCAGGCCGAATCGATCGCTGCGGCGGCGGTGCTGGCCGAACGCACCCACGAAGGCGCCTACTGGGATTGGTACGACCGCCTCTGGGGCTATGCCTGGCAGCATTTCGTCGACCACCAGCATGGCGCCTGGTTCCGCATCCTGTGCCACGACAACCGCAAGCTCACCGACGAGAAGAGCCCGGCCGGCAAGGTGGACTACCACAACATGGGTGCCTGCTACGAGTGCATGGCGGCGCTGGCGCGGTAAACCCGGTGCAGGCGAGCGCACGGCGGGCGGCAGAATCGGCCGGTCCCCACCCGTGACCCGCCCATGAAACGTGCCCTGAAGTTACTCGGCCTGGCCCTGCTGGGCCTGATCGTCGTCGCCGCCCTCGGGCTGGCCTGGTGGTGGCAAGCGCGGCTCCCGCAGCGCTCCGGCGAGTTGCCGCTGACAGGCCTGAAGGCCCCGGTTCAGGTCCGCTACGACGATTTCGGCGTGCCCCACATCCGCGCCGGGAGCGAGACCGACCTGTACCGCGCCTTGGGCTATGTCCATGCCCAGGATCGGCTGTTCCAGATGGAGATCCTGCGCCGCCTGTCGCGCGGTGAACTGGCCGAGATCCTCGGGCCCAAACTGGTCGACACCGACCGGCTCTTCCGCAGCCTGGCCATCCGCCACCATGCCGATGCCTATGCCGCCCGGCTGGATCCGGCGGCACCGTCCACTGTGGCCCTGCAGGCCTACCTGGACGGCATCAACCAGTACCAGGCCGACCGGCCGGCGCCGATCGAGTTCGCCATCCTGGGCATCCCCAAGCGCCCCTTCACGATGGCCGACACCGCCAGCGTCGCCGGCTACCTGGCCTACAGCTTCGCTGCGGCCTTCCGGACCGAACCGGTGCTGAGCCGCATCCGCGACGAACTCGGCGCCGAGCACCTGCAAATCTTCGATCTCGCCTGGCACCCAGAGGGCGTGACCCACGGCATGGCAGGCCTGGCGCCAGCAGACTGGCAAGGCCTGAACCGCCTCGCCGCGCTCAGCCACGAGGCGCTGTCGAGCGCCGGCGTGCCGGTGTTCGAGGGCAGCAATGCCTGGGCCATCTCGGGTGCGCGCACCGCCAGCGGCAAGCCGCTGCTGGCTGGCGACCCGCACATCGCGTTCTCGGTACCAGCCGTCTGGTACGAGGCCCATCTGTCGGCGCCTGGTTTCGAGCTGTATGGCCTGCACCAGGCGCTGAACCCCTTTGCCCTGGTCGGCCACAACCAGCGGTTCGGCTGGAGCCTGACGATGTTCCAGAACGACGACCTCGACCTGATTGCCGAAAAGGTCAACCCGGACAATCCGAAGCAGGTTTGGGCAGCCGGCCAGTGGGCCGACCTGGTCGAGCGACAGGAAACCATCGCGGTCAAGGGTGGTGAGCCGGTCGCCATGACCTTGCGGCGCTCACCGCACGGCCCCATCGTCAACGATGCGCTGGACAAGAGCGTGGGCCAGCGCCCGATCGCCATGTGGTGGGCCTTCCTCGAAACCGAGAACCCCATCCTCGACGCCTTCTACAAGCTGGACCGCGCCGACACCCTGGCCAAGGCGCGCGAGGCCGCCAGCCTGATCCACTCGCCCGGCCTGAACGTGGTCTGGGCCAATGCGGCCGGCGACATCGGTTGGTGGGCCGCCGCCAAACTGCCCTTGCGACCGGCCGGCGTGGAGCCGAGCTTCATCCTGGATGGCGGCATGGCCGAGGCCGACAAGCGCGGCTTCCTGCCCTTCAGCCAGAACCCGCAAGAGGAAAACCCGGCCCGCGGCTACATCGTCTCGGCCAATCACCAGCCTGCCGGCGAACAGCCGGTGCCTGGCTACTACAACCTCTGGGACCGCGCGCTGCGCCTGGACCAACAGCTCGCCGCCACCCCCACCGGCTGGGACACCCCCCGCGCCCAATCGCTGCAACTGGACACACAGACCGGCTACGGGCCCCGCCTGCTGGCGTCGCTGCTGCCGGACCTGCGCGCCGCTGCCACCGGGCCGGGCGAACCCGCCCTGGTCGAGCAACTGGCCGCGTGGAAGGGCGACCACCCCGTCGACGCCGTGGCACCCACCTTGTTCAGCCAGTTTCTGTTCGACCTCGCCCGCGAAGCGCTCGGCGACGAGCTGGGCGAGGACGTGTTCAACCTGATTCGACGCACCCGCGCCCTGGACCATGCCCTGCCGCGCCTGGCGGCCGACCCGGCCTCGCCCTGGTGGGACCGGCGCGGCACACCGGCCCACGAGACCCGGGCGGCCACGGTGTCGGCGGCCTGGCGGGCCACCGTGTCCCATTTGAAAGCCACGCTGGGCGACGACCCGGCCACCTGGACCTGGGGTCGCGCCCACCGGGTGACGCACGAGCATCCGCTGGGCAAACGGGCGCCGCTGGACCGGTTGTTCAACGCCGGCCCGTTCCCTGCCCCGGGCGGGCGGGAGACCCCCAACAACCTCAGTGGGCCGCTGTCGGCGGTGCCAGTCAGCGTGACCTATGGGCCGTCGACCCGCCGCGTGGTCGACCTCTCGGCCCCCGGCGCAGCCCGTGGCATCAACCCGGTGGGGCAGAGCGGCGTCAAGGGTGACCGCCACTATGCGGACCAGGCTGTGCTGTACGCCCAAGGTGCTTCGCGCGCCCAGCACCTGGACGAAGCCGATGTGGCCGGGCACACGCGGTCGGAGCTGAAGCTGACCGTTCGCTGACGGCGCGCGCCGTCCACATCTCATTTGCGGGGCGTTCCACGCCTTGATCGGGCTTTTGGCTGAACGGCTCACGCCGAAGATAGGCAGTGGTTGATGCCGAGACGGCCCACGTGGGGTGGGCCGTCGCATCACGCAGGAGAAAGCTGTATGTCTTCGTTCGGCGTCGCCATTCTTCGGCCCGGCGCGCACCTGATGCGACGCCTGCGCATGCCCACCAAGATGGCACTGATGGGACTGATGCTCCTGGTGCCACTGCTGGTGCTGATCGCCTACAGCGCGCTGCAAGCGCAAACCGAACTCCGCTTCACCCGCGGCGAACTGGCAGGCGCCAAGGTCGTCGACGAACTGACCGAAGTCACCACGCTGCTGCAGACGCATCGCGGGCTCACCAGCCGGGCCCAGACCAGCGACACCGCCGCCGCAACCCAACGCGATGCGGTCCGGGTTCAGCTCAGAAACGCGGTCGCAGCGGTCGACGCCACCGCCAAGGACGGCCTGCCGTTCGACCTGGTCGACGCCTGGGCGCCGACCCGCGACGCCACACTGGCGCTGGCCGAGGGGAAGCACTCCGACAAGCGCAACGAAGCCTTCGCCGAGCACAGCCAACAGGTCGAGAAGCTCGCGCAACTCGTGCTGCTGGTGGGCGAGCGCTCCGGCCTGCTGCTGGATCCCGAGGCCGGCAGCTTCTTCCTGATGGATCTGGTGGTCGAGCGTGTCATTCCGTGGTCAGAGACCCTGGCCCAGGCCCGCGGACAAGGCGCTGCCCTGCTCGCCCGCGGCGACGCCAACAACGCCGAACGCGCCACCTTGGTCGGCCGCGCGGATTCGATGCGCATCGCCCTGGTCGACGTGGCCTTTCGGGTCGACGCGCTGCAGCGCGCAGGTGGCAAGGCCCCAACGGCCTGGGCTCCCGCCAAGGCAGCCACAACAACCTATGAAGAACAGGTTCGGAAGATATTCACGGCCGAGGCGATCACCGGCGAAGCCGCACCGTACTTCGACCAGGGCACCGAGGCCATCGCCAAGCTGATCGACTTCAGGCGCGAGATCAATGGCCAGTTGCTGACCGAATTGAACGGCCGCATGGACCGGCTGAGCCGACGGCTCTGGATCCAGCTGGGGGTGTCGGCCGCAGGCGTTCTGCTCATGGTCTACCTGGGCGCGGCCTTCTATGCAAGCTTCAGCGGCGCACTCACCGTGCTCAAACGTGGCGTCACCGCGGTCGCCGAAGGCGATCTGGCCTACAAGGTACAGGTGCAGGGCCGAGACGAACTCGCCGACATTGGGAGCGTGGTCGAGCGCATGAGCGAACGCCTGTCGACCATGGTGGCCGAGATCCGCAGCAGCGCGGTGCGGGTCGGCCTCTCAGGGCAGCAGTTGGCGATCAGTGGCGATGCCCTGTCTCAGCGCACCGAAGCCCAGGCGCAGAACCTCCAGGAGACCGTGGCCACCGTGGGACAGCTCAGCTCCGCCGTGTCGACCAATGCTGGCGCCGCCAGCCAGCTCGACCAGATCACCGTGCAATTGCGCCAGCAGGCCGAGGCCGGCGGGGCGGCCATGCGCGAGACCGTGTCGTCGATGACGACGCTGGAGGACAGCTCGCGCCGCGTGGGCGAGATCATCGGTGTGATCGATGGCATTGCCTTCCAGACCAACATCCTGGCGCTGAACGCTGCCGTCGAGGCGGCGCGCGCCGGCGAGGCTGGCCGTGGTTTCGCGGTGGTCGCCACCGAGGTTCGGCAACTCGCCCAGCGCAGTGCCGCTGCCGCGTCTGAAATCCGCCAGTTGATCGGCCAATCGACCGAACAGGTGGGGCAGTCGGTGACCCGCATCCAGCGCACCAACGGCGCGCTCGACGCCGTGGTCTCCGGGGTGCGCGACGTCGCTGACCGGCTGCGCAGCATCGCCCAGGCCAGTGCCCAGCAGAGCGCCAGCCTGCAGGAGGTCTCACGAAGCGTCGGCAATCTCGACGAGATCACCCAGCAGAACGCCCGCATGGTGGACGAGTCGTCCCGCGCGTCGGGAGAGTTGGTGACCCGGGCGGCGCTGCTGACCGACGCGGTCGCTGCCATCCGCCTGCGCCAGGGCAGTGCGGACGAGGCGCGTGCCCTGGTGGACCGCGCCATGAACCTGATCCGTGAGCGCGGGCTGAGCGCTGCGGCGGCGGAGTTCCGGCGGGCCGACGGTGGCTTCCTGGACCGCGACCTCTATGTCTTCGTCACCGACCGGGACGGCCGCTACCACGTGCACGGTGCCAAGCCGTCCATGGAAGGCAAGTTGGTGCATGAAGTGCCGGGGATCGATGGTGACCGCTTCGCCCGCGAATCGTGGGAAGCAACCACCGGCAGCCATTGGGTCGAGTACAGCATCATCAACCAGCAGACCGGCAAGGTGCAACCCAAGGCCAGCTATGTCGTCGCCATCAACGACAAGCTGCTGGTGGGATGCGGCATCTACACATCGACCGGCCAAATCACCTCGGCTCTGGCCGGCTGAGCTGGAGCACCCGGTGCCGGCGTACCGGCCCCACCCGCCAAGCGGGTGCTCAGCCGGCTTGGGAGTGGCCCGGCGCTCGGCTGAGGCCGGTCACTTGTCGGCAGGTGCACCCTGCGGTCCATGGGTCGGCAGCGTTGCCGTCTCGTGGCCGCGCCTGAAGCGCCGCGCGGCCCAGGCCGACAGGTTGGCCAGGTAGCTGTAGATCACCGGCACCACCACCAGGGTCAGCATCGTCGAGGTGATGACCCCGCCGATGATGGCCCGGCCCATCGGCGCCTGGATCTCGCCCCCCTGGTTCAAGGCGATGGCCATCGGCAGCATGCCGAAGACCATGGCCGCCGTGGTCATCATGATCGGCCGCATCCGGATCTGGCCCGCCTGCAGCAGGGCGTCGCGCACCGTCGCCCCCGCCTTGCGGGCGTGGTTGGCGAAATCCACCAGCAGAATCGCATTCTTGGTCACCAGGCCCATCAGCATCACCAGGCCGATCATCGAGAAAACGTTCAGCGTGGAGCGCCACAGCAGCAGCGCCAGCATCACCCCGATCAGCGCCAACGGCAGCGACACCATGATCGCGATCGGCTGCAGGAAACTGCCGAACTGGCTGGCCAGCACGATGTAGATGAAGATCACCGCCAGGCCCATGGCGCTCACCAGGCCCTTGAACGCCTCGGCCTGGTCGCGGCCCGCGCCGTCGACCATGAAGCTCACACCCGGCGGCAAGCGCGTCTCCTTGATGAGCTTCTGCACCTCGTCGTTCACGTCGCCCGATGGCCGGCCCTCGACGCCGGCGTAGACCGCCTCGCGCCGCTGCAGGTTCTGGCGGCGGATGACCTCGGGGCTGAACACCTGCTCGATGGTGGCGACCTGGTCGAGCGCGATCGGCGAGCCGTCCTTGGCGAAGGCCACCGGCAGCTTGCTCATCTGGTCGATGCGTTCGCGCTGGCCCTGCGGCAGGCGCAGCAGCACCTCGACCTGGTTGCCGTCCGGCGTGGTCCAGTAGGT
>JADMKA010000216.1 GCA_018780145.1 Vitreoscilla sp.
CGCCAGCTGGCCGGCTTCGACGCCCAGTACGTGCCGGGCTGGGATTGCCACGGCCTGCCGATCGAGAACGCGATCGAGAAGAAGCACGGCCGCAACCTGAGCCGTGACGACATGCAGGCCAAGAGCCGCGCCTACGCCACCGAGCAGATCGCCCTGCAGATGGGCGATTTCAAGCGCCTGGGCGTGCTGGGTGCCTGGGACCGGCCCTACCGCACGATGGATTTCGCCAACGAGGCCGGCGAGATCCGCGCCTTCAAGCGCGTCGTCGAACGCGGCTTCGTCTACCGCGGCCTGAAGCCCGTCTACTGGTGCTTCGACTGCGGCTCGTCGCTGGCCGAGTTCGAGATCGAGTACGCCGACAAGAAGAGCCAGACACTGGACGTGGCCTTCCTGTGCGCCGAGAACGACCGCCTGGCCGCCGCCTTCGGCCTGCCCGGCCTGGCCAAGGACGCCTTCGCGGTGATCTGGACGACCACCGCCTGGACCATCCCCGCCAACCAGGCGCTGAACCTGAACCCCAAGCTCGATTACGCGCTGGTCGACACCGAGCGCGGCTGCCTGGTGCTGGCCGCCACGCTGGTGGAGCAATGCCTCGCGCGTTACGGCCTCACCGGCCAGGTCATCGCCACCACGCTTGGCGAGAACCTGGGCGGCATCCACTTCCGCCACCCGCTGGCCCACGTGGACGCCGGCTACGACCGCCTGAGCCCGATCTACCTGGCCGACTACGCCACCGCCGACGACGGCACCGGCATCGTCCACTCGTCGCCCGCGTACGGCGTGGACGACTTCAACTCCTGCGTCGCCCATGGCATGGCCTACGACGACATCCTGAACCCGGTGCAGGGCAACGGCAGCTACGCCGCGCAGTTCCCCCTGTTCGGCGGCCAGAACATCTGGAAGGCCGTGCCGGTCATCATCGACACGCTGAAGGCCGCCGGCCGGCTGCTGGCCACCGAGACCATCAGCCACAGCTACCCGCACTGCTGGCGCCACAAGACGCCGGTGATCTACCGCGCTGCGGCGCAGTGGTTCGTCCGCATGGACGAGGGCGTGGGCGTGTTCACCAAGGACAAGGCGCCCAAGACCCTGCGCCAGATGGCGCTGGACGCCATCGACCAGACCGGCTTCTACCCGGAGAACGGCCGCGCCCGGCTGCGCGACATGATCGCCAACCGGCCCGACTGGTGCATCTCGCGCCAGCGCTCCTGGGGCGTTCCGCTGCCCTTCTTCCTGCACAAGGATTCGGGCGAGTTGCACCCGCGCACGATGGAGATCCTGGACCAGGCGGCCGACATCGTGCAGCAAGGTGGCATCGAGGCCTGGAGCCGGGTCACGGCCGAGGACATCCTCGGCCCGGTGGATGCGCCCAGCTACACCAAGAGCGCCGACATCCTGGAGGTGTGGTTCGACTCCGGCTCGACCTTCCAGCATGTGCTGCGCGGCACGCACGCCGAGGACGCCGCCGGTACCACCGGATACCACGAGCAAGGCCCCGAGGCCGACCTCTACCTCGAAGGCCATGATCAGCACCGTGGCTGGTTCCACTCGTCGCTGCTGATCTCGGCCGCGCTGCATGGCCGGGCACCCT
>JADMKA010000268.1 GCA_018780145.1 Vitreoscilla sp.
CGCCCACCTTGCGCATCAGCCGGGCGCGGTAGACATCCACCGTGCGCGGGCTGATCTCCAGGCGCTTGCCGATCTGCTTGCTGGTGGCGCCGTCGATCAGCAGCGCGGCGATCTCGCGTTCGCGCGCTGTGAAGTCGACCTTCAGAACGCGGCGCGCGGAGAGGTCCTCGAAGCTCCAGATGCCGGCGGCGTGGGCGTCCGCCGCGTCCAGTGCGCGGCCTGCCACATGGCACCAGAACAGCTCGCCGTCGATGCGCTTCATGACCCGGTCGTCGGCATAGCGGCCGTCCGCGCCGAGCGCGGCGACGATGCGCGCCCCGGTGCGCTCGTATTCGGCGGCGCTGGGGTAGAGCGCCTCGAACGAGCGGCCGACGAGCTGGTCCTTCTGGGCGCGGAACATCTCCAGCACCTGCCGGTTGCAGTCCACCACCAGGCGGCGGCGCGACAGGATCATGCCGATCGGCGCCAGGTCGAAGGCGGTGCGGTAGTCCAGGTCGATCGTGTCCGCCATCGTCACAGCAGCGCGTAGGTGGTGGTGGCGTGGGCCGCCAGCTTGCCGTCCGGCAACAGGCATTCGATCTCGCCGAAGAAGAGGTTCCGGCCCGGCTTGAGCACGCGCGCGACGAGGGTCACCTCGCCGGCGTCCTTGGGCACCGGGCGCAGGAAACTCGTCTGCAGCTGGACCGTGGTCATCGGCCGGAAGCCGCCGAGCTGGGCGCTTATGGCCAGCACCATGGCCGTGTCGGCCGCGGCCATCAGGGTCTGGCCGCACATCACCCCGCCGGCATGCACATGCCTGGCGCCGACAGGCAGGGCCACGATCACCTCGCCCGGCTGGACCGCACGAACGACGAGATCGAGCTCTTGCACCCAGGGAGCGAAGGTGGTGGCCAGCAGATCCTGCAGTTGCGCAGCGTCGACGGGCAGGGTGGGGGATTTCGGGGCATGGGGCATGGCTTTAGTCAAATCTACGTAACGACTACTTAATGTGTTACGTAGTACCCTTCGCGCCTATCCCCAATTGCCCGAACCCGACCGGAGGCATTCCCCCATGAACAAGGTTTACCCAAGCGCTGCGGCCGCATTGGACGGCATCGTCCAGGATGGCCAGCTGATGGCCGTCGGCGGTTTCGGCCTGTGCGGCATCCCCGAGGCGCTGATCGACGCGCTGCAGGCGAGCGGCAAGAAGGATCTCACCGTCATCTCCAACAACGCCGGCGTCGACGGCTTCGGCCTCGGCAAGCTGCTGGCCACCCGGCAGATCAAGAAGATGATCTCCAGCTACGTGGGCGAGAACAAGGAGTTCGAGCGCCAGTACCTGGCCGGCGAGTTGCAACTGGAGTTCACGCCGCAAGGCACGCTGGCCGAGAAGCTGCGTGCCGGTGGCGCGGGCATCCCGGCCTTCTTCACCAAGACGGGCGTGGGCACCATCGTGGCCGAGGGCAAGGAAACCCGCGAGTTCGACGGCGAGGTCTATGTCATGGAGCGCGCCCTGGTGCCCGACGTGGCCCTGGTCAAGGCCTGGAAGGCCGACAAGAGCGGCAACCTGCAGTTCCGCCGCACCGCGCGCAACTTCAACCCG
>JADMKA010000032.1:0-84013 GCA_018780145.1 Vitreoscilla sp.
TGGCCACCGGCCGCACCGACTACCCGAACCAGGTCAACAACGTCCTGTGCTTCCCGTACATCTTCCGCGGCGCACTGGATTGCGGTGCGCGCACCATCAACGACGAGATGGAGGTCGCTGCCGTCCGCGCCATCGCCGAACTGGCGCAGGCCGAACAAAGTGACGTGGTGGCCTCGGCCTATGCCGGCCAGCGCCTGTCGTTCGGCCCCGAGTACCTGATCCCCAAGCCCTTCGACCCGCGGCTGATGATGCAGATCGCCCCGGCCGTGGCCGAGGCAGCGCAAGCCTCGGGCGTGGCGCTGCGGCCGATCGCCGACATGGACGCCTACCGCAGCAAGCTGCAGAGCTTCGTGTACGCCTCCGGCACGCTGATGAAGCCGATCTTCACGATCGCCAAGCGGGCCAAGGCCAAGAAGGTGGCGTTCGCCGAGGGCGAAGACCGGCGCGTGCTGTCGGCGCTGCAGGTGATCGTCGACGAGGGCCTGGCCGAGCCGTACCTGGTGGGCCGCTCCAGCATCATCAAGGCGCGCATCGAGAAGCTCGGACTTCGGCTGAAGGAAGGCCGTGACTACCAGATCGTCAACATCGACGATGACAGCCGCTACCGCGGGTACTGGCAGGTCTACCACCAGATGATGGAGCGCCGCGGCGTCACCGAGCAGCTGGCCAAGATCGAGATGCGGCGCCGGCTCACCCTCATCGGCAGCATGCTGCTGCACAAGGGGGAGGTCGACGGCCTGATCTGCGGTACCTGGGGTTCGACCGAGCTGCACCTGAACCACGTGGACCAGGTCATCGGCCGGCGCGCCGGAGTCCGAACCTACGCCTGCATGAACGGCCTGCTGTTGCCGGGGCGCCAGGTGTTCCTGGTCGACACCCATGTCAACTACGACCCGACGGCCGAGCAGCTGTGCGAAATCACCATCCTGGCCGCCGAGGAAATGCGCCGCTTCGGCATCCAGCCGAAGGCGGCCCTGCTGTCGCACTCGAACTTCGGCTCCAGCAACCAGCCTTCGGCGGTGAAGATGCGCGAGGCGCTGGCCCTGATCCAACGTGCCGCACCCTGGCTGGAGGTGGACGGCGAGATGCACGGCGACGCCGCGCTGGATGCCGAATACCGCGCCGAGCTGATGCCGCGCAGCACCCTCAGCGGCGAGGCCAACCTGCTGGTGCTGCCCAACATCGACGCGGCCAACATCAGCTACAACCTGCTGAAAACCGCCTCCGGCGGCGGCATCGCGATCGGCCCGGTGCTGCTGGGCGCGGCCAAGCCGGTGCACATCCTCACGCCCTCCACCACGGTGCGGCGGATCGTCAACATGACCGCATTGACCGTGGCCGACGCCAATGCAGCACGCTGAACTTCATCCAGATTCTCATTAAAAATCAATACTTTACGGGTGAGTTAGCAGCTACTTAGCAGCCATCGCCGTGCCTCTTTTTGGGGCAATGGCCTTGTGGTTTTCGCGCCAATCCGGTAGCATCGAGGTTTGAGTCTTCAGGGTAAACCCGTGGCGCGCTTTGGTCCAGGGCTGGTGGGATCGTCCTCTCGCAAGTTAGGGCTCACCCTCACCGCACTGGCCCTCGTGGGTGGCGTTGCGTTGGTGCACTTCGGCGCCTCGGCGTATTCGAGCAACGGCCCGTCGGGTCGCGAATCACGCCCGGCGGCCGGCATGGTGTCGCTTGCGGCCCTGCCGGTGGAGGCGCAGCAGACAGAGCGCTTGATCCGTTCCGGTGGCCCCTTCCCTTACGAGAAGGACGGCATCGCGTTCGGCAACCGAGAGCAACTGCTGCCGCGCCAACCGCGAGGTTTTTACCGCGAGTACACCGTGCGCACACCGGGCTCCCGAGACCGAGGCGCGCGGCGGATCGTCTGCGGTGGCTCCATGCCCCGGGAACCCGAAGCCTGTTTTTATACCGAAGATCACTACGCCAGCTTCAGACGCATCGCCCCGTGAACCCGGGGTGCGGCGGTTGGGGCAGACCAGACCGGATTCATTGTTGAACAAGGAGGAACGCGACCATGCTCTTGCAGACAGTCCGTCCCAACATCGTGCAGGCGATACGTGCGTATCGGGTCGATGACCTGATGCGCTCGGCCCAGGAAGTGGGCCAGCACTTTTTGTACGCCAATCTCTCCGAGGCCCAGGCCAAGCAGGAAGTGCTGGAGGGCATCGCCACGTCGTTCCTCTTCCCGCAGCACTTCGGCAAGAACCTCGACGCCTTGTTCGATTGCATGACCGATCTGGTTCACAAGGCGGGGCCGCAACCGGGTTTCGTCGTCGTGCTGGAGCAGATCCCCGACAACTCCCGTTTCGACCGCGAATCGCGCGAGCAACTGCTCGACGTGTTCCGCGATGCGGCGGACTTCTGGGCGGAGCGAAAGATACCGTTCAGATGTTTTTATTCTTTTCAGTAGCCCGCTCCCAAGAAATCGGGTCATGGGAGCGGGCGGTGGAAACGGCCCCCAACGAGAAACCGGCCAGCAAGGCCAGTGCCAAGGCAGGCACCAACCCCAGCTTCGGCATGAACATGCCGATGATGAGCAGCGCGTTCGATACCGCGATGTGGTTGAACGCCGCCTGACGGTCCTCTCGCCGCCTCAAGACAAAAGCGCCGCTTCATGCGGCGCTTTTTCTTTCCCGGATGCCGCTGGCTCAGCCCGGCAGGGCCTGGGCGAGGGCCACGTACTCGGACACCGGCACCTCTTCCGCACGCCGCTGCAGGTCGAACGATCCGGTGAACCCCTGGGCCTCCAGCCAACGCCCCAGCGAGTGACGCAGCAGCTTGCGGCGCTGCGAGAAGGCCGAGGCGACCATGGCCTCGAAACGCGGCATGTCCAGCGCCACCATCTCGGGCAGGGGGACCATGCGCACCACCGCGGAGTCGACCTGCGGCGGTGGGTCGAAAGACCCGGGCGGCACCTCGATCAATGACTCGATGTCATAGCGCCACTGCAGCATCACCGACAAGCGGCCGTAGGTCTTGCTGCCCGGACCGGCCGCCATGCGATCGACCACCTCCTTCTGCAGCATGAAGTGCTGGTCGGCCACGCAGTGCGCGCTGGCCAGCAGGTGAAACAGGATGGGGGTGGAGATGTTGTAGGGCAGGTTGCCGACCAGGCGCAGGGGCCCGCCCAGGCGCTCGGTGAGCGCCGGCATGTCGACCTTCAGCACGTCGGACTCGACCACATCCAGCCCTGCCGTCTTGCGCAGCCGCGCGGCCAGATCGCGGTCCAGCTCGATCACGGTCAGCTGCTTGCAACGCTCCAGCAGGGGCTTCGTCAGCGCGCCCAGGCCCGGGCCGATCTCGACCAGCGGCTCGCCGGGCCTTGGGTCGATCGCCCGCACGATGGCATCGATGATCCCGTCATCGGTCAAGAAGTGCTGGCCGAAGCGCTTGCGCGCGACATGTTTCACCGGGTTCAGGGCTGCGGCGGCTCGCGCAGCTCCACGTAGGCGCGGGCGCGCAACTCGGCGGCCCATTCGGCGTAAGCCGGCTCGAACTTCTGCTCGCGCAGTGCATTGCGGGCCTGCTCGCGCAGCTCCTTGGGGTCGACGGCCACCTGACGGCGCTCCATCACCTGGATCAGGTGCACACCGAAGCGCGATACCACCGGAGGCGAGATGGCGCCGGGCGGCAGCCGGTTCATCGCCTCCTCGAACTCGGGCACGAAACTGCCCGGTGCCACCCAGCCGAGGTCACCACCGGCCTGGTTGCTGCCGTCCTCCGAGTATTGGCGTGCCAGGTCCTCGAATTTGCGAGCCCCGCTCAGCACCTGCTCGCGGAACTCGGCCTGGCGGCGTTGTGCCGCGTCGGCCGACAGCGACGGGGAGGTGCGAAGCAGGATATGGCGGGCCCGGGTCTGCGTGACCGAGGGCGCGCCGGCATCGGCGCGCGAAAGCAGCTTCAGCAGGTGGAAGCCGGCACCGCTGCGCAACGGCGTCGCGGTCACCGCGCCCACGGCCAGGGGCCGCACGGCCTCGACGAACAGGTCGGGCAAGCGATCCGCCGGCTTGGCACCGATCTCGCCGCCGTTGGCCTTGTTGGCGTCCTCGGACACCGCCTTGGCCACCAGCTCGAAGGGCTCGCCCGCGCGCAGGCGCTTCAGCGCATCATCGATCCGGGCGCGGCGCTCGGCCACCACGGCCTCCGGCGCATTCTCCGGGACCGTCACCAGGATCTGCGCAATGTTCAATTCGGCCGATGCGGCGCCCTGCGTCTGGCGCGATGCCAAGGCCGCGTCGATCTCGGCGTCGGTGATCTTGATACGGCCGACCACCTCGCGCTCGCGCACCCGCTCGGCCATGATCTGGTCACGCAGGTTGGCGCGGAAACGCGCGTAGTCCATGCCCTCGGCGCGCAGCCGCTCGCGCAGGGCGTCGACAGTCAGCTTGTTCATCGACGCCACGTTGGCGACGGCGCGGTCCAGCTCGGGCTCGTCGACCCGAACGCCGCTGTCTCGGGCATAGGTGACGATGACCCGCTCCTCGACCAGCGCATCCAGCACCTGCTTGCGCAACTGGGCGGCGTCCGGCAACCGGGCGCCCGTGCGCAGCGCGTCCACGCGGATCCGGCTCATGCGCTGATCCAGTTCGACCTGGGTGACCAGCTCGTTGTTGACGATGGCGACGATGTAGTCCGCCTGCCTCACCGCCGGTTTGGCGGGCGTGGCGGGCTGGGCCCAGGCCGTGGCGGCGGCCAGGATCAGGGCGCCGAGCGCGGGTCGAAAGCGGGTCGTTTGGATCATGGTTGTACCGTGGACGATGGCGCCGCGTCGTCGTCGCGCAGCAGCCTGTAACCGGGGATATTGTCCTTCAGGACCTTCAAGGGGTTGCTGCCCAGGCGCGACAGGCCGATCAGCTCCAGTTGAATCATCAGCCGGGAGGTCGCCTCGGTGCGGCCGGTGGAGACCCGCTCGGCCACGAGGCGGCCGATCCAGCAACCGGCGTCGTACTCGATGCCGGCCAGCGAATCGGTGATGCGGCTGTCGCGCATGCTGTAGTTGATGCGGCCGACGCCGTACAGGGTGCCCTGGCAGCCGCCGGCCCCCGGCCGCGCCTGGCCGCGGTACAGCGGCCACTGCCAGCCCAGCTCGAACTGCTCGTTCAGGCCGCGCGCGTATCGGTAGGTGCCGGCCAGGGTGTGGAACGGCGAGGGCTGGTAGCGCACGGCGACGATGGAGCGCACCGGCTGGTCGATCGCCGCGCCGTATTGCAGCGTGGCGTCGAAGACCCAGCTCTGCCACAGCGACCCGGAGCCGAACAGCAGCAGGTCCGACACGCGCTTGTCACCGGTGGCGCCTTCGGGTGTGAGCCGCTGGTCTCGGAACAGGAAGCGCTGCGCCGCGCCGACGCGCAGGCGCTCGACGCCGTTGGCCGCGTCCTGCCAGCGGCTGGTGGCGCCCACGGTGATCTGGTGGGTGTCGGCCACCCGGTCGACGCCGGAGAAGGGGTTGTCGGCGTAGATCGAGACCGCGTTGAAGTCGCTCGCCGCGGTGTCGAACAGCGGCAGCGTGGTCTGCTCGCGCCGGGGCGTGTTGACGTAGTGCAGGCGCGGCTCCAGGGTCTGTCGCAGCGGCCAGCCGAACAGTGTGGTCTCGCGGTCGAACCGCAGGCCGGCGTCCGCGCTCACGGTGGGCACGGCCCGCTCGGCCCGCATGCGGCCGTCGCTCATCGGCACATCGGTGGCATAGCCGGCCGCATTGAACGAGGCGCGTGGCGTGAACCAGCCCCAGCCCTCGTCGAAGGTGCGCGACAAGGCGCCCAGCAGGTGCACGCGCGAGCCGTCGGGCCGGGCGTCGCCGGGGGCACGGTCGCTCAGCTCGAAACGGTTGGCCTCGGCCTCCAGCTCCCATTGCAGGCCCCAGCTGCCGGCGTTGCCCTGCGCGCGCAGCCCGATCTGCGGCAAACGTTGATACGGCGGGAGGATGGATTCCACGTCCTGCAGGACCTGCCAGCCCTGCACGCGGGCGTAGAGATCCACGCTCCAGTCGGGCGAGCCACCGAACCGCCGCTCCAGCGCCGCGGCCTGCGGAAGCAGGCGCCGGGTCAGGCTGGGCATCTGGCTGGCGAAATCCTTCCAGTAGTCGTCGTCCGACACCCGCTCCAGGTGGCTGCCGTAGCGCCAGCCTGCCGCAAGCTCGCCGGCATGGTCCCACTCGTAGGAGTGCCGCCCGCGCCCGGCCACCCGGTCGTCCGGCACCGAATGCAGCTCGAAGCGGCCCTCGTCTCCGGGTTGCAGGTAGCGGAACTCGGCCTGCAGGCCCGGCCCGCGCCGCGAGGCGATCGACGGCGTGGTGGTGAGGTCGTAGTTGGGCGCCAGGTTCCAGTAGTAGGGCACCGCAACCGAAACGCCGGCCCGGCTGTCGATGTCGATGGCGGGCGGCAACCAGCCGGACTTGCGGGCCTCCGTGGCCGGGAAGCTGAGTACCGGGGCGGCGAGAATCGGCACGCCCAGGAAGCGCAGCACCGCGCCTTGGGCCAGGCCCTCGTTGTTCTCGAAGTCCAGGTCCAGCCGATCGGCCGACAGCAGCCAGTCGGGGGTGCCGCCACCATCACGGGTGCAGCTGGTGTAGTCGGCCCGCCGCGCCTTCAGCCGCTTCTCGCCGACGATGTCGATCCGCTCCGCCTGGCCGCCGGCGCCGGTGCGCTCGAAGTGGTACCGCGGGCGCAGCACATAGCCCTCGAGAGTGAGCAGGTTCAACCCCGCCTCGGTGCCGGCGAAACTGTCGCCCTCGCGTTGCAGCGTGACCCGGCCCGTGGCCTGCACCCATTGCGTGGACTGCAAAAAGCGCAGGTGATCGGCGGTCAGTGTCAGGCGGCCTTGCCGCAGTTCGACCTCGCCCTCGGCCACCGTCTCCTGGTCCAGTGTGCTGCGCACCTCTTGGGCGCTGAGGACGGCCGGCAGCGGCGGCGCCGAAGCAGCCAGCGGCGGCGTGACGGCGCTGGCGCACGCCCAGCCGAGGGCGCTCAAGGCGGCCAGCGGGCGGGGCAATCGGGAGACGGATTCGGGCAGGCGCAGCAAGCGGGGGCCACCGGTGAAGGCACTCCGGCGCACCGCGTGAGGGTGGCGCGCGAGCAAACAGGGCGTCAGTAGAATGAAGATTATCCACGAGGGCTGCCCGCCGACCCCCTTTGGTCATGACCGCCACCCAGCCCACACCGTCTGCATCGCCCTTCACCGCCGACCGCGAGGCGTCGCTGCGCCAGTGGCTGGCGCCCCTGGCCAGCCGCCATGGGCTGGATCCGGCCAGCCTGGCCCCGGCCTCGGCCGATGCCAGCTTCCGCCGCTACCTGCGCCTGACCGGCCCCGGTGGTGGTTCGGCGGTGGTGATGGACGCACCGCCCGCGCTCGTCGCCTGCCAGCCCTTCCTGGTGATGGCCGAGCGCATCGCCTCCAGCGGCCTGCACGTGCCCGCAGTGCTCGCCGCCGACCCGGAGCAGGGCTTCGTGCTGTTGTCCGACCTGGGCCGACGCTCCTACCTGGACGCCTTGCGCGACGACCCCGGCCCCGGCGCCGAGCGCCTGATGCGCGACGCCATCCGCGCCCTGGTGCACTGGCAGGGCCACCTGGACGCCAGCGCCCTGCCGCGCTACGACGACGCCTTGTTGCGCCGCGAGCTGGCGCTGTTTCCCGAGTGGTGCGTGCAGCGCGAGTTCGGGATCAGCTGGACCGAGAAGCAGCAGGCGCGTTGGCAAGGCGTCTGCGACACGCTGGTGGCCAGCGCGCTGGCGCAGCCCGTGGTGGCCGTGCACCGCGACTACATGCCGCGCAACCTGATGGTGGCCGATCCGAACCCCGGGATCCTGGACTTCCAGGACGCGGTCGCCGGGCCCGTCAGCTACGACCTGGCCTCGCTGCTGCGCGATGCCTTCATCTCCTGGGACGAGGAGCGCGAGCTCGACTGGGCGGTGCGCTACTGGGAGGCCGCACGCAAGGCCGGGCTGCCGGTGGACGACGACTTCGGCGAGTTCTGGCGTCAGCTGGAGTGGATGGGCCTGCAGCGCCACCTGAAGGTGCTGGGCATCTTCTGCCGCCTGAAGCACCGCGACGACAAGCCCGCCTACCGCGAGGATCTGCCGCGCTTCTTCGCCTATGCCACCAAGGTGGCCCTGCGCTACCGGCCACTGGCCCCGCTGCTCGCCCTGATCGAGCCGATGCACGACCAGAAACTGGCCGTCGGCTACACCTTCTGAGGTTCCTTCTCGCACGGCGAGATGCCGTGCGGGGTTTCGCAGCCGGCGGCCGCGAGCCAGGGGTCGCGGTCCTCGCCACCGAAGACCTGCACCAGGAAATCGAGCATCGCCCGCGTGCGGGCCGGCACATGCTGGCGCGTGGGCATGCCGACCCAGAGGGTGTTGCTGAACAGGTGCCACTCGGGCAGCACGCGTTCCAGCGCATGCTCCATCAAGGCATCCTCGACGACGAAGGACGGCAGCCCGGCAATGCCCAGGCCCGCCAGCGCAGCCGCGTAATTGGTGTCGATGTTGAGGGTGCTGAGCACGCCGCGACGCGGGATGGCGTGAAACACCTCGGCGCCGCTGTCGCTCTCGTCGCCCGCGCCGCCGCGGTAGAAGCTCACGCCACGCTGCAGTTCGGAGATCGGCGGGATCAGCACGTCGTGATCCTGCAACTCACGCGGGTGGGCGGGGCGCCCACGCTTGTCCAGGTACTCGGGGGCCGCCACGGTCACGACCTCGGTGCGGGCCAGGCGGCGGGCGATGAAGTTGCCGTCCAGGGGCTTGCGCACCGCGACGATGGTCAGGTCGAAGGCCTCGTCCACCGTTTCGACCGCGCCGTTGGCGACGATCTCCACGGACACCAGCGGATAGCGCGCATGGAAACGCGGCAGATGCTTGGCCAGTTGGTGCACCGCCACCGCCGGTGGCATCAGCATGCGCACCGGGCCGCGCGGTTCGGCCACCGAGGCCTGGGCCAGGGCCTCCGCCTCGTCCACATCGGCCAGGATGCGGCGCACCCGCTCGAGGTAGCCGTCGCCGACCTCGGTGAGCGAGATGCGTCGGGTGGTGCGGTTCATCAACCGCGCGCCCAGGTGCTCCTCCAGTTCGGCCACCAGCCGCGTCACCACCGCCGGGGCCAGGTCGAGCGCCCGGGCCGCGGCGGCGAAGCTGCCTTCGTCGATCACGCGGGCGAAGACCCGCATCGCGCGCAGGGAATCCATGCGTCGATTATTGCGTGAATCGACAGCTTCCCCTCGCTGGGCAGGGCATTTGTTCGTCGATCACAAATGCTACTGGCATGAAAAAGGCGGGCCCTGGCCCGCCTTCGTGCGCATCACCGGTGAACCGTCACTTGCTCAGGCAGTCCTTCATGAAGGCCTTGCGCTCGTCGCCCTTCTTGCCCTTGGCGTCGGCGTTGCAGGTCTTCATCTTGTCGGTCTGCGAGACCTTGGCGGACAGGCAGTCCTTCATGAAGGCCTTGCGCTCGTCGCCCTTCATGGGGCCGGCCTTGTCGTTGCACTGGCCCATCTTGCTCTGTTGGGCGGATTGCGCCGGGCCCGAGGCCGGGGCGCTCGCCGGGGCGGCGGTCTGGGCCGAGGCGGCGAACGCGGCGGTGGCCACGGCAAGAGCGACGAAAAACTGCTTCATGGGGCGTCCTTGGTGTCTGTGGGTATCGAACCGCGGGGGATTCAACCACTGAGGCTCCCCGCCGGCAACCCGGACAACGCGCCAGACCTGCCGCCGGATGACCGGCGTCAAGCCCAACGCCGTCAAAGGATCTTGCGGGGGTGTGCCAGCGCCTCGTGCGCGGCGTGCAGGCGCCGCACCAGCACCTTGATGAAAGCCGCATCGAAGCGGTGCCGGGTGTCCGGGCTCAGTTGGCCCAGGCTCTCCGGGTTGAAGGAGACGGTGGTGCAAGGCTCCGAGACGATCACGTCGGTGGCATGGCGGCGCAGGTCGGCGCTGGGCGCCAGGTAGGCCATCTCGCCGACCGAGGTGCCGGCCCCCAGGCGCGCCACGCGCTGGCCGTCGCGGAAGACTTCGACCTCGCCCTGAGCGATGCAGTAGAACTGCTTGCCCTCCTGGCCGCGCTTGAAGATCTTGTGGCCGAAGGGGAAGCGCTGCCAGCGCGCGCGGTGCACCACCTCCCACAGCTCGACGTCGCCGAAATCGGCAAAGAACTCGAGGGCCCGCAGCAGGTTGAAACGCTCGGAGTCAAGCACCCGCTGCAGTTGGCCGCGCGGCACCTCGTGGTTGGTGATCAGGGCCGACAAGGCCTGGGCGAACTGGTCCCAGTCTTCCGGGCGGTCGTTGCGGTCCTTGGCCAGCGCGCCGCGGATGGTCCGGTCCAGCGCGGCACTGACGCCTTCGCGCAGTGCCGTCAGCGGCTCGGGCTCGGCGTGGCAGATCATGTTCAGCAGCGCCACCTGGTTGTCGGCCTCGAAGGGCGGCCGGCCGGCGATCAGGTGGTAGAGCACCGCGGCGAGCGAGTAGATGTCGGCGCGGCAGTCGAGCGTGGAGCCTTCCAGCTGCTCTGGTGACATGTAGGCCAGCGAGCCGACGCGGTGGATCTGGGTGCGGTCCGAGCCGAGGTTGAGCACGCTGCCGAAATCGGTCAGCTTGATGTCGACGACTTCGGCGCCCTCGGTCACCGCCAGGATGTTGGCCGGCTTCACGTCGCGGTGGATCAGGCCTTGCCGGTAGACGTAGCCCAGCGCCATCGCGCACTTGAAGCCGATCTCGACGACCTGCTCCAGCGTCAGCAGGCGGTCCTGCTGGCAAAACGCACGCAGCGTCAGCCCGGGCACATGCTCCATCACCAGATAGGGCTGGGCCGGGTCGTCGACCGCATCGAACATCTGCACCACGTTCGGGTGGTTCAGGCGGCCGACCAGCGCCGCTTCGGCGGCGAAGAAGCGGGACGAGAAGTGCACGTCGGCGGCCGAGCGGCCAGCGCTGGCACGGGCGCGCTTGATCGCCACCTCGCGGCCATTGAAATCGTCGTAGGCGAGGAACACCTCGCTGGTCGCACCCTCGCCGAGGCGATCGAGCACGCGGTACTTGCCGATCGTCGGCGGCAGATCCGGGTCCACCGGCCGGTGCATGGGCACGGTCGCCTGCGCCTTCGTGCGGGACCGCGAGGAGCTGGTGCTGGGCGAGGTGGTGGACGGGGTGCTGGTCACGGTGTGGTCCGGGTCATGGCGCATGCGGCAGCCACGCTCGGCTCCCCGGGCGCGCCTGCCCGTGCCCCGACTGTGAACCATTCGCCAATCGCTTGAAAGCCCGAACACCGCCGGCCCGGCCCGGCAATTCGGTCCCCCAACCTTAGAATCCGCTCATGATCCAAGCCAAGGCAGAGCTGCAGCTCGCGCTGGCCCGCGCTGTGGCGCAGCTGGCCCCCGACCACCCCCTCACCCCCGCGTTCGAGTCGCCCAAGCAGGCAGCCCACGGCGACCTGGCCGTCACCGTGGCCATGCAACTGGCCAAGCCGCTGAAGGCCAACCCGCGCGCGCTTGCCGAGTCGCTGGTCGCTGCGCTGCAGGCGCAACCCGAGGTGCAGCGTTGGGTGGATTCGCTGGAGATCGCCGGCCCCGGCTTCATCAACCTGCGCCTGTCACCTGCGGCCAAGCAGGCGGTGGTGCGCGAAGTGCGCACGGCGGCAGACCAGTTCGGCCGCCAGCCCGCCAACGGCGCCAAGCTGATGGTGGAGTTCGTGTCGGCCAACCCGACCGGCCCACTGCACGTGGGCCATGGCCGCCAGGGTGCCCTGGGCGACTCGATCTGCCACTTGTTCGAGACCCAGGGCTGGGACGTCACCCGCGAGTTCTACTACAACGACGCCGGCGTGCAGATCGCCACCCTGGCCACCTCCACCCAATGCCGCCTGCGGGGCCTGAAGCCCGGCGACACCGGCTGGCCGGAGGCCGCCTACAACGGCGACTACATCGCCGACATCGCGGCCGACTTCCTGGCCAAAAAGACGGTGAAGGCCGACGACCGCGAGTTCACAGCCTCGGGTGACCCCGAAGACCTGGACGGCATCCGCCAGTTCGCCGTCGCCTACCTGCGCCACGAGCAGGACCTGGACCTGCAGGCCTTCGGCGTGCACTTCGACAACTACTTCCTCGAATCGAGCCTGTACACCAGCGGCCGCGTCACCGACACGATCGGCCGGCTGGAGAAATCGGGCAAGACCTTCGAGGAAGGTGGCGCGCTGTGGCTGCGCACCACCGACTACGGTGACGACAAGGACCGCGTGATGCGCAAGTCCGACGGCACCTACACCTACTTCCTGCCCGACGTGGCCTACCACCTGAACAAGTGGGAGCGAGGCTTCAGCAAGGTCATCAACGTGCAGGGCACCGACCACCACGGCACCATCGCCCGGGTGCGCGGCGGCGTGCAGGCGGCCGGCATGGGCGTGCCCGTGGGCTACCCCGACTATGTGCTGCACAAGATGGTCACGGTGATGAAGGGCGGCCAGGAGGTCAAGATCTCCAAGCGCTCGGGCAGCTACGTGACGCTGCGCGACCTGATCGACTGGACCAGCCGCGACGCGGTGCGCTTCTTCCTGATCAGCCGCAAGGCCGACACCGAGTTCGTCTTCGACGTCGACCTGGCGCTGAAGCAGAACGACGAGAACCCGGTCTTCTACGTGCAGTACGCCCACGCCCGCATCTGCTCGGTGCTGGCACAGGCGCGCACGCAGGGGCACGACACCGCGCGGCTGGGCGATGCCGACCTGTCGCTGCTGGTGGCGCCCACCGAACTTTCGCTGATGCTCAAGCTGGCCGACTACCCCGGCATGCTGACTGGCGCCGCGCGCGAGCTGGCCCCGCACGACGTGGCGTTCTACCTGCGCGATCTGGCATCCGCGTTCCACAGCTACTATGCCGCCGAGCGCTTCCTGGTCGACGACGCGGGCCTGGCCCTCGCCCGGCTGGCGCTGCTGGACGCCACCCGCCAGGTGCTGCGCAACGCGTTGTCGCTGCTGGGCGTCGGCGCGCCGGAATCGATGTCGCGTGAAACCTCTTCAGCCACGGAGTCGGAATGAAACTGCAAGCTGGCGCCTTCGCGAAACACCAACGCGGTGGCTTCGCCATGGGCCTGATCGTCGGCCTGCTGATCGGCCTGGCCCTGGCGCTCGGCGTGGCGCTGTACATCGCCAAGGTGCCCTCGCCCTTCCATGACAAGGTGCCGCACCGCAGCCCGGAGCAGGATGCCGCCGAGGCCGAAAAGCTGAAGAACTGGGACCCGAACGCCGGCCTGGGTGGCAAGCCGGTGACCCGGCCCGCCAGCCCGGGCTCGGCGGGCCAGGTGGCTCCGCCGCCGTCGTCTCCTGCCGTCACGGCCCGGCCGGGCCCGGCCTCGCAGCCGGCCGCGATACCGGCGCCACCGCCGAAGCCAGGCCGCGATGCAGCGGCGATCCTGGCGGGCGAGCCGGTGCCCGGCGTCAAAGCGTCGGCTCCGGCCCGCTCCGGGCCCGAGCCCTTTGTCTACTACGTCCAGGCCGGTGCCTTCTCGAGCCCGGACGATGCCGAACAGCAGCGTGCCAAGCTGGCTCTGCAGGGCTTTGCCGCCAAGATCACCGAGCGCGAGCAGAGCGGCCGCACCGTCCACCGGGTGCGGCTCGGGCCGTTCGACAGCCAGGCCGAGGCCGAAAGCCAGCAGGAGCGCGTCAAGGCGCTGGGCGTGGACGCCGCCCTGGTCCGGCTCGAACGGCCGCGCAGCTGAACTTCGGCGGGCCACGCACCTCCATCGGTGACACCGCTGTGCACACTCTTCAAGGAACCCAGCCATGAACCGGCGCGATTTTTCCTCCCTCGGCCTCGGCCTCGTCGGCGTCTCGGCCGCCCCCCTGGCGCAGGCCCAGGCCGGGCCGGTCGAGGGCACGCACTACCAACGGCTCGCGCAGCCGATCCCGATGGCCTCGACCGGCAAGGTCGAGGTGGTCGAGTTCTTCTGGTACGGCTGCCCGCACTGCTTTGCGCTGGAGCCGCTGGTGGAGCAATGGCTGGCCCGCCTGCCTCCTGACGTGAGCTTTCGCCGCGCGCCGGCCGCCTTCACGCCGCAGTACGAATTCCACCAGAGGGTGTACTTCGCGCTGGAGGCGATGGGCGGTGTGGCCACCGTTCACCGCAAGCTGTTCAACGCCATCCATCTGGAGAAGAAACGCCTGGGCAGCGAGGCTGAAGTGGTGGCGTTCGTCACCGGCCTGGGCCTGGACGGTGCCAAGTTCAGCGAGACGCTGAAATCCTTCGGGGTGGCCACCAAGGCCCGCCAGGCGCGGCAACTGGCGGAGGGCTACCGCATCGAAGGCGTCCCCGCCGTCGGCGTGCAGGGCCGCTACATCACCTCTGCCGCCATGGCCGGCAGCAACGACCGCGTGTTCCAGGTGGTGGACCACCTGATCGCCCTGGCACGCAAGACGCTGGGCTGAGCTGGGGCACCCGGTGCCGGGGTTCCGGCCCCACCCTCCGAGAGGGCCACGCGGCCGATGCCAGTGGCAGGCGTCAGCGTAGAATGGTCTGCAAGTTTCATGCCGTTCATGCCGACTCTCCATTCCCCCCTCTTTCGCGCCGCCTGGCTCGGGCTATGTGCCACCCTGGTGGCGGGCTCGGCCTGGGCCGAAAAGGCCGATCGCGGTTTGCCGATGGTGATCGAAAGCGACGGCCAGCAGTCCGCCACGGTGGACCTGAAGACCAAGCTCACGGTGATCAGCGGCAACGTGGTCATCGCCCAGGGCAGCCTTCAGATCAAGGCCGACCGGGTCGAGATCAAGGAAGCGCCACCCGGCCGCTACCAGGCCACCGCCCGCGGCAGTGCCGAGCGCCCGGCCCAGTTCCGCCAGAAGCGCGACCGGGTCGACGAAACCGTCGAGGCCGAGGCCCTGCGAGTCGAGTACGACGGCGCCAACGAGAAGGTGCGTTTCGTGGGTGACGCGAAGATGCGGGTGGTGCGGCCCAGCGGCCCGCCGGACGAGGCGAGTGCCGCCGTCATCACCTACGACCAACGCAGCGACACCATCGTCTTCGAGGGTGGCCCGCCGCCCAGCGCCGGCGCCCCGCCCGGTCGCGCCCGGCTGGTCTTCATCCCGCGCGGTGCCGACGCCACCGCCTCGGAGCCGGCCAAGTGAACGCGCCGGACGCCACGGCTGCCCTGACGGCCGCGCCCACCACCGGCAGCCGACTCGAAGCCACCGGCCTGCGCAAGAGCTATGGCGCGCGCATGGTGGTGAAGAACGTTCACCTGGCCGTGGGGGCGGGCGAGGTCGTCGGCCTGCTGGGCCCCAACGGCGCCGGCAAGACCACCACCTTCTACATGGTGGTGGGCCTGGTGCGGTGCGACGCCGGCGAGATCCACATCGACGGGATCGCGGTGGAGCGCAAGCCGATTCACCAGCGCTCGCGACTGGGCCTGTCCTACCTGCCGCAGGAGGCCTCGATCTTCCGCAAGCTGACCGTCGAGGAGAACATCCGTGCGGTGCTGGAGCTTCAGGTCGATTCACGCGGCAAGCCGCTCGCCGATGCCGAGATCCAGCGCCTGCTGGAGGGGCTGCTGCACGACCTGAGCCTGACCGGCCTGCGCGATTCGCCGGCCCCGGCCTTGTCCGGCGGCGAGCGCCGGCGCGTCGAGATCGCCCGGGCGTTGGCCACGCAACCGCGCTTCATCCTGCTCGACGAGCCCTTCGCCGGGGTCGACCCGATCGCGGTGATCGAGATCCAGCGCATCATCGGCTTCCTCAAATCTCGCGGTATCGGCGTGCTGATCACCGACCACAACGTACGCGAAACCCTGGGCATCTGCGACCGTGCCTACATCATCAGCGAAGGCAACGTGCTCGCCGAGGGCACGCCCGACCACATCATCGAGAACCCGGACGTGCGCCGGGTCTACCTCGGCGAGCATTTCCGAATGTGACATGTCGACCCTTCGGTTCACCTTCGGTGCCCCGGCCCCCCGAGGGGGCCGCGCGGTCGCTTGGGAGCGGCCCGGCACGCCCGCGCGCAGGCCGCTGAGGGCGGGCACATGAAACCCACTCTCCAAGTCCGCCTGTCTCAGCACCTGGCGCTGACGCCCCAGCTGCAACAGTCCATCCGCCTGCTGCAGCTGTCCACGTTGGAACTGCACCAGGAAGTCGAGCAGATGCTCGAGCAGAACCCCTTCCTCGAGCCCGAGGAAGACGCCACGCCCTACGAGTTCGGCGCCGAGCGCGCCACGCCGGCGCAGCGCGAGGAGCACGACACCCCCGGCACCCAGGTCGGCGAAGGTGGCGACGAGCCGGCCGGCATGGACACCGCAGAGTTCGGCACCACGGAGCGCGACGACTGGGAGAACGGCACCGAGCGCGACGACTTCGACGGCATCCGCGAACTGCCCTCGTCCGCCAGCTCCAGCAGCGCCGGCGATGCCGGCGGCGACATGGACGCCAACGAGCGCAGCACCCACGCGCCCAGCCTGCAGGATCACCTGCGGGCCCAGTTGTCGGGCATGCGCCTGGCGCCCCAGGACGCGGCGGCGGTGATGGTGCTGATCGAGTCGCTGACCGACGATGGCTACCTGGACGGCACGCTGGAGGACATCGCCGAACGCGTGTCCGATTCGCTGGGCATCACCGGCATCGACGCCCGCGAGGAGTTGCTGGACCAGTTGCGCTGCGGCCTCAAGTGGCTGCAAAGCCTGGAGCCCGCCGGCGTCGGAGCGGCCGACCTCGGCGACTGCCTGGCCCTGCAACTGAGGCACCACCCGGCCAGCCCGGCACGCACCTGCGCGCTGGCCATCTGCGCCGGCCACCTGCCCCTGCTGGCCCGCCGCGACCTGAAGAAGCTGGCTGCGGCCACCGGCGCCGACGAGGCCACGGTGAAAGCCGCGCAGGCCCTGATCGTCGCCTGCGAGCCCAAGCCCGGCCGGCCCTTCGCTCCCGCCGAGAGCCTGATCGTGGTGCCCGACGTGATCGTGCAGAAATCAGGCCGCAACTGGAAGGCGGTGCTGAACCCCGAGGTCATGCCCAAGCTGAAGGTCAGCGATCTCTATGCCCAGGCCATCCGGGGCCAGCGCGGCGGTGCCAACGGTCACCCGGGCCTCAGCGCCCGGCTGCAGGAGGCGCGCTGGTTCATCCGCAACATCCAGCAGCGCTTCGACACCATCCTGCGCGTCAGCCAGGCCATCGTCGAGCGGCAGAAGGCCTTCTTCACCCACGGCGAGATCGCCATGAAGCCGCTGGTGCTGCGCGAGATCGCCGACGAGCTGGGGCTGCACGAATCCACCATCTCGCGCGTGACCACGGCCAAGTACATGACCACGCCGTTCGGCACCTTCGAGTTGAAGTACTTCTTCGGCTCCTCGCTGAACACCGATGCCGGCGGCAACGCCAGCAGCACCGCCGTGCGCGCACTGATCAAGCAGTTCGTCGCCGCCGAGAGCGCGGCCAAGCCGCTGTCGGACAGCCAGATCGCCGACATGCTGGAGGAGCAGGGCATCCAGGTCGCGCGGCGCACCGTGGCCAAGTACCGCGAGGCGCTCAAGATCGCCCCAGCCAACCTTCGAAAGGCCATGTGAGCACGCCCGCGCCGCGTCGCATTGCGCGTGCCCCCACGCCCAGATCGTCGGTCGAAACCGGCACGCTGTTCCTGCCCTGCGCGGCCGGCACCGAGGCGCTGCTGGCCGACGAGTGCCATCGCCTGCTGGGCGAGGCGGCGCCGGTCGAGGCCGGGCGTGGCGGCGTCTACGTGCAAGGCGGCATGGAGGCCGCGATGCGCCTGAACCTCGGCAGCCGCCTGGCCCAGCGCGTGCTGTGGCAGGTGGCCGACGGGCCCTACGCCAGCGAACACGACCTGTACGACCTGGCCCGCCGCGTGCGCTGGGCCGACTGGATCACACCGCGCCAGACCCTGCGTGTCGACGCGTCGGCCTGGCGGTCGCCGCTGCAAAGCCTGAACTTCGCCGCCCTGCGCATCAAGGACGCGGTCTGCGACGTGATGCGCGAGGCCACCGGCGAGCGGCCCAGCGTCGACACCCGCCACCCGGATCTGTCGCTGGTGCTGCATGTCGGCCCGGAGCACGCCAGCCTGTCGGTCGATCTCTCCGGCGAGGCCCTGTTCAAGCGCGGCTGGCGCGACGCCCAGGGGCTGAAGGGCGAGGCGCCGCTGAAGGAGACGCTCGCCGCCGCGATGCTGGCCGCCGCCGGCTGGCACGGCCGGCCCGAGGACGGCGGGCTGCTCGACCCCTGCTGCGGCGCCGGCACCATCGCCATCGAGGCCGCGCAGGTGGCCTGCGGCATGGCGCCTGGCCTGCAGCGCCGCTTTGCCTTCGAGAAGCTGCTGCCCTTCCGCGAGCACCTGCCCGCCTGGCGCGCGCTGCGCCAGCAGGCCGAAGCTGCCGTGCATGCGCCTGCCGTGCCGATCTGGGCCGGCGACGTGTCGTTCCGCATGACCGACTTCGCCACCCGCAACGCCGAGCGCGCGGGCGTCCTGCACGCGATCGATTTCAAGACCGCCGACGCCTTGCAGCGCCCGGCCCCGGCAGACCACGGCACCATCGTGATGAACCCGCCCTATGGCGAGCGCATCGCCCCGAAAGGCCAGGGGCAGGGCCCAGGCCAGGTCACCTCCGGCGAGCGTTTCGAGGGCGCGGCCGATGCGGGCGACTTCTACGCCCGCCTGGCCAGCCACTGGAAGAAGCACTACGCCGGCTGGACCGCCCAGGTCCTGACCCCCGAGGCCAAGCTGCCCAGCCTGATGCGGCTGAAGGAAAGCCGCCGGGTGCCGATGTGGAACGGCCCGATCGAATGCCGTCTGTTCCGCTTCGACATGGTGTCCGGCGGCAACCGGGCCGGCTGAGCTACTCCAGGTAGAGCTTCAGCACGAAGTCGGCACCGATCGCGCCGCCACCGCCGACCGGGCCGCCCGACCACCACACATCCACGCGGTACGGCCCCGGCGGCACCAGGCCGTTGCCGATGCCGATGCCCTGGTAGAAGTTGGACCCCAGCATGTCCACGTCGTTCTCGGCCGAGAGGGCCACTGCCGGGCCGTAGAGGCCGTAGGGCGTCTCGTAGTGGCCGCCCATGTGCATCGGCGCGCCGCCGGCCGGCGTCAGCGTCACCTGGAACATCGTCAGGCCGGAGGCGAAGGGGTAGCTCATGCGGCTGCCCACCATCGCGCTCAGGTGGGCGTTCAGGCAGCCACCGACCAGGTTGACCTTGGTGCTCAGCACCGGCACCGGGTCGAAACGCCCGCTCTCGCCGCCGCCGGTGACGGCGGCCCAATTGAAGGCCGTGGTCTTCACGCCTTCGAACACCACGTCCTGCACCTGCCTCACCTTGCCCTTGCAGGGCGGGTGGAAGGCCTGGCCGCGGTTCAGGTCGGTGGTCTGGAAGAAGGTGCCGAAGTCCTGGGCCTGGGCGGCCAGCGGGGTGCAGAGCGAGGCCGCGAGGGCCAAGGGAGCCAACACCTGGGTGAAACGTTGCAGGCTTGCCATGATCGAATCTCCATCGAACGGTGGGGGGGCGTCGGGGGCTGCGGGCCCCCGGCCATCGGGCACAGCGCGCCGCGCGGTGACCTGACGATGGAAGAGACGCCCTGCGCCGGCCGGAACCGGACATGGCCGGGGGCTTCGAACTAGGGGGGAGTGGCCGGCGCCGCCGACCCGCGGCTGCGGGCCAGCCAGACCAGCGCCGCGGCCAACAACGCCAGCGGTGCCAGCGCGCCCAGGTTCATCGCGCTCCAGCCGCCGGTGGTGACCAGCGCACCGGAGCTGAACGAGGTGACTGTCATCGTGCCCATCACCCAGCGGTCCATCAGGGCCTGGGCCGCCAGGCGGTGGCTGGCCGGGTAGGCCTCGGTGTAGAGCGTGGTGCCGCCCACGTAGAGGAAGTTCCAGCCGACCCCGAGTGCCAACAGCGCCACGGTGAAGTGCATCAGGTCGACGCCCGACAAGGCCACCGCGACGCACACTGCGTTCAGCACCACGCCAGCCACCAGCACCGGCAGCACGCCCACACGGCGGATCAACGAGCCGGTGAAGAAGCTGGGCAGGTACATGCCCAGCACATGCCATTCGAGCACCCAGGCCACCGACGAGAACGGGTGCGAGCACATGGCCATGGCCAGCGGCGTGGCGGCCATCAGCAGGTTCATCACGCCGTAGCCCAGCGCCGAGGCGGCGATCGCGACGATGAACGCCGGCCGGCGCGCCACGCCGGGCGGCAGGCTGCCGGCGCGGCCCGGGGGCGCGGCAGGCAGGCGCGGGAAGTCGATGCGGCTGACGCAGAACATCGCCAGCGCAGCCACCCCCACCAGGGCGGCGTAGGCGCCGGCGAAGGGCACGGCCAGGCTGTCGCGTGTGGCCTGGGCCAAGGGGGGCCCGACCACGCCGCCCAGGATGCCGCCGGCCAGCACCCACGAGATGGCCTTTTCGCGGCGCTCCGGTCCCACCAGCTCGGTGGCGGCAAAGCGGTACAGCGCCGCGCTGGCGTTGTAGTAGCCGGCCAGCACGGTGGCGGCGATCAGCAGCCAGAACTGGCCTTGCAGCGCCGCCAGGGCGCACAGGCCGGCCGAGACCATGGCCACCACCAGCCCCAGCTGGAAGCCGCGCCGCCGGCCGAACCGCTGCTGGTGTCGCGCCACCAGGCCGGTGCACAAGGCGCCGCCCAGCACGTAGGCGGTCAGCGGCAGGGTGGCCATCCAGCCCGCCGGCGCCAGCGCCAGACCGACCAGGCCGTTGATGGCCATGAAGGTGACGTTGTTGGTCAGGAACAGACCCTGGCACAGGGTCAACCAGGCGAGTGGGCCGGTCACGCCGGGGCCTCCTGCGCGGCGATCACGGCCAGGGCCGCCAGCGGCGCGGTGTCGGCGCGCAGAACCCGTGGCCCCAGGCTCAGCGGCGTGAAACCGCGGGCGCGCGCCAGGGCCTCCTCGCGAGGCTCCAGCCCCCCTTCGGGGCCGCTCAACAGCCACACGGCGCCGGGCCCGCCTGCGCCCCTCAGCGGAGCACTGGCCGGATCCAGGCTCAACACATGGCGGGCGGTGGCCGGGTCGTCGGCCATGCCGGCGAGCCAGGTCTCGAGGTCCTGGATGGGTGCGATCCGGGGCACCTGCGTGCGCCCGCTCTGCTCGGCCGCGCTGACGGCCACGGCCTGCCAGTGGGCGCGTCGCTTCTCGGCGCGCTCGCCGGCCAGCCGCAGCACCGAGCGGGCGCACTGCAAGGGCTGGATCGCCGCCACGCCCAGCTCGGTGGCCTTCTCGACCAGGCTGTCCATGCGCTCGTTGGCCGGCATGCCCAGCGCCAGGCTGACCCGGGTGGCCAGCTCGCGGCTGACCGGCTGGCGAACGCCGACGCGTACCGCCACGTCCAGCCGGCCGCCCATGCGGGTGATCTCCGCCGGCCACTCGCCGCCTTCGCCATTGAACAGCACCACCGTGTCGCCAGGCTGCAGGCGCAGGACCTGGGCGTGGCGCGCGGGTTCGGGAGGCAGTGTCAGGTCGGCGCCCTCGATCAGCGGAGCGGCCAGGTACAGGCGGGCGGGCATGGTGGGAGTGTGCCGCATGCCACGGCGCCGGCTTCATGCGCACAATCCGCCACTCAGGAGGAGCCCCCATGGAACCGACCACCGCCACCGAGCACCTGCAGGCCGCTGACGCCTGCCACGACGACGATCCTGCCCATGGCGCCGCCCTGCTGCGCCGGATCGACCCCACCGCGCTGGACCCCGGCCAGCGGCCGCTCTACGCCTTTCTGCTCAACCACGTGCTGGCCGAGAAGCTGCACCTGCCCGGTGAGGCGTGGCAGCACCAGCAGGCCCTGCTCGCGGCAGCCGGCCCGGATACACCCTTGCCGCTGCTTCGCCATGCCGGTGCCGCTGCGCGCCTGGCGGGCGACGCGGCCGCCGAAGCGCAGTTGGCCGAGCGGCTGGCGGCCAGCGCCAACGCCTCGGCCGCGCAGGCCGGCGAATTGCTGGCACTGGCCGCGACCAGTTTCACCGTACCCGGCCTGGCAGGCGCGCAGGCCGGCGACGCCGCGCTGGAAGCCATGAGCCCGCTGCGCGGGGGCGCCTGGCATCAGGCGAGCGGCCTGGATGCGGCGGCCGCCGCGTTGACCAGCAACCTGGCCTCCGGCCTGGCCGAAGAGCGCTCGCCGGCCGAGTTGTTGTTGCCCAGCGTTCGCGAAGCGGCCCACGAGGCGGCGGCACACGCCCAGGCCCTGTGGCAACGCGCCGGCCAATGGGTGCAGCACGAGCGAGCCCACTACCTGCGGGCGCTGGTGGCCAATGCCATTGGCGAGACCCCCCTGGCAGAGCAACAGGCCCGTGCGGGCCTGACCTTGCTGGACAACCACGACACCGAGCACGCCGAGTCGGTGGACCGCGCGTTCCTGCTGCTGGAGTTGTCGCACGCGCTGGCCCGGCAGGGACAGGCGGCCGAGGCGAGTCTGGCGCGCGCTCAGGCGGACGCCCTGGCCGATGCCTTCGACGACAGCGGGTTGACGGCTTGGTTCACGGGCCGCGTGGCGCGCCAGGCGGCGCTGGACGACGCAGCGCGTTGACGCTCAGCCTCAGCCGAGCGCCGGGCCGCTCCCAAGCCGGCTGAGCACCCGCTCGGCGGGTGGGGCCGGTACCCGGCACCGGGTGCCCCACATCAGGCCTTGGCGACAGCGCCGATGGCGTAGGTGAGTTCGCCGACGGCGGCCATGCCGTGCTCGGCACGCAGTTGCTCGACGAACTTCAGCGCGAGCACGCGAAGCTCCTCCGGGCCGTTGCACTTCTCGATATCCAGCGCGAAGCGGTAGCCACGCACCAGGCCCAGCTTGGCCTTGCCGACCGAATTGAGCGCGTCGTAGAGCGCGTTGTAGGGCGCAGCACGGATGACCTGCACGGTGCGGTCCCAGTCCACGTCCGGGGCAGCGGCGGGCGCCGTCTTGGCCGCGGGTTCACGCAGGTCCCCGGGCCGTGCCACGGGCTTCGGCGCGGCGGCGCCACCCACTTCGGCGATCAGGCCTTCCGCACGCAGCATGGCCACGTCGTCCGCCGTGATGCCATGAACCTGAACCAACCAGTCGTCGATGCTGCGCGAATCGTTGATCACCAGCAGCAGGTTGCGCACCGGCCGGCTGAGCTTGAACACGCGAGCCTGGATCTCGGCCTGGCCCGCGGGCGTCCTGACATAACGAGACGACATGATCGATCCCGGTGAAGGGTCCCAGACGAAGCCGCGGCATGCCGCGGCACCCTTGCACACACCCCGTGGACGGGCCCGGAGGGTGTTGCCCGTGATCGCAAGCGAACCCGGGCGACCTGCCGCCTGGGGCGGTCAGGTGCTCATTTCTTGTCGCGCAGTTCCCGGCGCAACACCTTGCCAACCGGAGTCTTCGGCAATTCGGTGCGGAACTCAATGACCTTGGGCCGTTTGTAACCAGTCAGATTCGATTCGCACCAACTTCTCACATCGGCCTCGGTGATGCCCGGGTCCTTTTTCACGATCACGGCCTTCACGGCCTCGCCAGCCTTCTCGTCCGGCACCCCCACGGCCGCGCACTCGAGCACGCCGGGCATCTGGGTGATCACGTCCTCGACCTCGTTCGGGTAGACGTTGAAGCCCGAGACCAGGATCATGTCCTTCTTGCGGTCGACGATTCTGAAGTAACCGCGCTCGTCGACCACGCCGATGTCGCCGGTGCGGAAGAAGCCGTCGGCCGTCATGACCTTGGCGGTCTCGTCCGGCCGCTGCCAGTAGCCGGCCATCACCTGCGGGCCGCGGATGGCGATCTCGCCCGGCGTGCCCATCGGCACCTCGTGGCCGTCGTCGTCCAGCAGGGTCAGCTCGGTGCTGGGCATCGGCAGGCCGATGGTGCCGGAGTAGGCCGTCGTGTCCACCGGGTTGCAGGTGGCCGACGGGCTGGTCTCGGACAGGCCGTAGCCCTCGCAGATCGGGCAGCCGGTCTTCTCCAGCCACAGGCGCGCGGTGGCCTGCTGCACGGCCATGCCGCCGCCGACCGAGATCTTCAGGTGGCTCCAGTCGACCTTGTCGAAATCCGGGTGGTTGGCCAGCGCGTTGAACAGCGTATTGACCGCCGGCAGGCTGTGGAAGCGCTCACGCGCCAGATCCTTCAGGACCCCCGGGATGTCACGCGGGTTGGCGATCAGGATGTTGCAGCCGCCCATGCGCAGGCCCAGCATCATGTTCGTGTTGAAGCCGAAGATGTGATAAATCGGCAGCGCGCAGATGGTGACCACCTGCTCGCCCGGCGGGATCTTCTTCAGGGCCGGCTGGTACCAGGCCTCGGACTGCAGCACGTTGGCCACCAGGTTGCGGTGCAGCAGCACCGCGCCCTTGCTGACCCCGGTGGTGCCGCCGGTGTACTGCAGCACGGCGATGTCGTCCGGGCCCACCTTGGGGGCCGTGAAGGGCTTGCCACGGCCGGCCGAGACGGCGTCGTTGAAGCGCACCGCCTTGGGCAGCGAAAACGCCGGCACCATCTTCTTGACCTTGCGCACCACGTGGTTCACGACGGCGCCCTTGAGCATGCCCATCATGTCGCCCATGGCGGCCAGGATCACCTGCTTGGTGGGCACCGCGTCGGCCACCTGCTGCAGCGTGCCGGCGAAGTTCTCCAGGATGACGATGGCCTTGGCACCCGAGTCCTTCAGCTGGTGCTCCAGCTCACGCGGCGTGTACAACGGGTTGACGTTCACCACCACCAGGCCGGCACGCAGGATGCCGGCCACCGCCACCGGGTACTGCGGCACGTTGGGCAGCATCACCGCCACCCGGTCGCCGCGCGCCAGGCCCAGGCTCTGCAGGTAGGCGGCAAAGGCCCGCGACAGATCGTCGACCTGTTCGAAGCTGAAGGTCTTGCCCATGAAGCGGTAGGCGGGCAGCTTGGCATGCTTGCGGAAGCTCTCGTCCAGCAGCGCCACCAGCGAGGGATAGACATCCGTCTTCACCTCGGCGGGCACGCCTGCGGGGTATTGCTTCAGCCAGATCTTTTCCATCCAGGGGGCTCCGAAAGTCGACCTGCGATTCTCACCGCGCCGAGGGGGGGCCAGGCATCAGGGGATTCGATACGATTTCCTGGGGTAAGCCCTTAGCGACGCGCGGTTCGCACGCTAATGGTGGGCTAACGGTGGCCCCGCAGACTGGCATCGCCTCGCAGCCCTTGCGATGGCCAACCACCCCACCGCACCAGGAGCTCCACCATGAACCGCACCCATCTCTTGCGCACCATCGCCGCCGTCGGCGGCTTGTGGCTGCTGGCCTCGGCCGCTTCAGCCCAGACCTTCGGCACCTACGAGGGCCTGACCTCGCAGGGCAAGTTCATCTCGCTCGATGTCATCGACGACGGCGTTGGCGGCAACGCCTTCGGCGGCGGCCTGGTGTTCTGGGACGCCGACTGCAGCAAGAGCGGCCCGGGCCGCAGCGTGGCCTGGGGCGTCGGCACCAGCATCCCGTTCGGCGGCACCAAGGTCAGCGCCGAGTTCAAGTTCAACATGCTGTACGAGAAGTGGAAGCTGACCTTCAGTGGCAGCACCGTGACCGGCACCTTCGTCGGCCGGACCCCGGAGTTCGTGGACGTGAACACCTCGACCAAGAGCACGCAGTTGTGCGACTCGGGCACGCTGAGCTTCAGCGCGACGCTGGTGCCGCCGCTGGCCCCGCGCCAGAAGCTGGCGCCGGGGCAGGCGATCCGGCTGCAGTGAAGCGCTGGCCTACTCGATCGCCTTGACCATGTCCTCGACGACCTTCTTGGCGTCGCCGAAGACCATCATGGTCTTGTCCATGTAGAACAGCTCGTTGTCCAGGCCGGCATAGCCGGCCGCCATCGAGCGCTTGTTGACGATGATGGTCTTGGCCTTGTAGGCCTCCAGGATGGGCATGCCGTAGATCGGCGTGCCCTTGGTCAGCGCGGCCGTGTCCAGCTCAACTCCTGGGAGGACACGTGAACACTATCCCGAATGAAGCCGTCGTTGGCCGTCGCCGGTGACGCCTGCACAGCGACGAGTTCAAGGCCAACGCGATGGCCTCGTGCATGCGGCCCGGCATGTCGATGGCGGCTGTGGCGATGGCCAAGGATGTCAACGCGGCGCTCGACGCCAGCGGGACGGCCGCCCTGCCGCCAACGCGCCCTTGTCTGCAGTCCTTAACATGTGTCATCTGTCAGGTTTGCTGCGCGCCGTTTCGTCCTATCAGCTGTATCCCGCCATTCAAAGCTGAGGCACACTACGACCATCAACTCTCGCGGCTGGTTGTTTCGGCCTAAACCTATGAGCCCCACCAACACTGTGGCGTTCAGTTGCATCAAAGGTGGATATATTGTTCTACCTGTTCCATCACATTCCCAAGACAGCCGGAACTTCCGTACTCGCAGGTCTGTCAGGTTTGTTTCGTGTAGTCCGCGACTACCATCGCTCGACCTCTGAGGAGGATCTTGGACTTTTCGATGTCCAGCGCATTGACATTGCCGCGCTCGGCGAAAGAGATATCTTATGCGGTCACTGGAACCTTCGTGGCCGGCACCTATATCATAGATATCCAGAGCTCGATAGTCATAAGCCGCGAAAGATCACTTTCATCAGAGACCCACTAAGCACGGCCCAGTCCGGAGTGCGGTACGGTATACAACAGGGGTGGTGCAAACCTGGGACGCAGAACGAAGCCTTGATATCACGAGCGGGCTATATTTCGGCGATACTGGACTGCAATGAGCTGACGTACAAGTCTGTCTTGGACGGCTATTGGTTCGTCGGTGACTCTGGAAGATTGAATGAAGGCTTTGAGTTGCTGACTTCGCTAGTGCAGAAGCAGGCCATCCATGTGCCTCGAGTCAATACCACGGACGAGATCGGGATCACATTCTCAAACGAAGCGATTGAGCTTTTCATCGAGCGAAGCCGAGTGGACTACATGATCTACGAATATGCCAAAACTCTCTATACCCGCCGCCTACAAGCGCATATTGCGCTAGCAGGTCGTTGAATTACCATAAACGCGAGGTTCCCTATGGCGATTCAGCTCGGCGAGATCATGAAGCGCCAATCAATCCTCCGCCGGGCTTAGAATATATCCGTAAACAGTCGGCCCTACAATTCATCTGCAACCCGCATGAATGCTAGGTTTGTGGGGTGAGTTCCGATGGTGGAGACTACAGGAATCGGACCCAATGGATACCGATTCCTTGCAAACTGCACCGAGGTTTGGATGGGCCCGAAGCCGGTTGAAGAACGCACAGACCACGACCTGTTCCGCACGGAACTGGTCAATCAGATCGACCACCGGCACGAGCTGGTCAAGCTGGCCGGACTGATCGACTGGCAAGCGTTCGCCAACAAATGGAGCCCGCAGTTCGAGTCGACGACGGGCCGGCGCTGCCCACGCGCTTGATGGCGGCGCTGCTGTACCTGAAGCACGTGTACGCACTCAGCGACGAGGACGTTGTCGAACGCTGGTGCGAGAACCCGTATTGGCAGCACTTCAGCGGCGAGAGGTACTTCCGCCATGAGTTGCCGTGCGACCCCTCCAGCCTGGTGCGCTGGCGCCAGCGCATCGGCGAGGAAGGCTGCGAGTGGCTGCTGGCGCACAGCATTGAAGCGGCAACCCCGGGCTGGCGTGATCAAGCGCCGTAGCCTGGACGCGGTGGTGTCGGACACGACGGTGCAGCCCAAGGCGATTGCCCAGCCGACGGACAGCCGGCTTCTCAATCGCGCTCGCGAGCAACTTGTGGACGCCGCGCAGGACGCGGGGATCGCGCTGCGCCAGAGCTACGCGCGTGTGGGCAAGGCGGCCGAGCACCAGGCCGGGCGCTACGCGCATTCCAAGCAGTACCGGCGTATGCAGCGCGAGATCAGGAAGCTGCGCACCTGGCTGGGCCGCGTCATCCGCGACGTGCAGCGCAAGTGCAGCGAGATCACGGGCGCGCTAAAGCACAAGATCGAGATCGCGCAACGCCTGTACGCCCAGAAGTGCGATTCGAAGAACAAGCTGTACGCGCTGCACGCGCCCGAAGTCGAGTGCATCGCAAAGGGCAAGGCCAGGACACCCTACGAGTTCGGCGCGAAGGTGTCGGTGGCGGTGACCGCCAACGAAGGGCTGGTGGTGGGCATGCGCTCGACGCCGGGTAATCCGTACGACGGCCACGCGGCGGACAGCCAACTCGAGCAGGTCAGCATCCTGACTGGCCACACTCCGAAGATCGCACTCGTCGATCGCGGTCATCGCGGCGTTGAGCCGCCCGCCGGAATACGGCTGCTGATCAGCCACACACGCCGGTTGCCCAAGGTGCTGAAGAGGCTGCTCAGGCGGCGCCAGGTGGTCGAGCCGATGATCGGCCACATGAAGGCTGACGCGCTGCTGAGCAAGAACTGGCTCAAAGGCGCCGACGGCGATGCGCTGCACGCGATCCTGTGCGGTGCCGGGCACAACCTGAGAATGATCCTGCGGTACCTGCGGGTACTTTGCTTGGCCGGTTTCGCCTGGATCGCACTGGTCATAGGGGCGGTGCTCGTCCCAATCAGATCAACACCATCGCCGGCAGCTTGCTGAAAACGGGTTGTTCAGGGCCGACTAACTACGGATAAGTTCTCAGTCGACTGCCATATCCCGTTGCCGAGACTCACTCCACGGCCTTGACCATGTCCTCGACGACCTTCTTGGCGTCGCCGAAGACCATCATGGTCTTGTCCATGTAGAACAGCTCGTTGTCCAGGCCGGCGTAGCCGGCGGCCATCGAGCGCTTGTTGACGATGATGGTCTTGGCCTTGTAGGCCTCCAGGATGGGCATGCCGTAGATCGGCGTGCCCTTGGTCAGCGCAGCGGGGTTCACCACGTCGTTGGCGCCCAGGATGATGGCCACATCGGCCTGGCCGAACTCACCGTTGATGTCTTCCATCTCGAACACCTGGTCGTACGGCACCTCGGCCTCGGCCAGCAGCACGTTCATGTGGCCCGGCATGCGCCCGGCCACCGGGTGGATCGCGTACTTGACCGTGATGCCCTTGTGGGTGAGCTTCTCGGCCAGCTCCTTGACGGCGTGCTGGGCGCGCGCCACGGCCAGGCCGTAGCCCGGCACGATGACCACCGTCTCGGCGTTGCCCAGGATGAAGGCCGCGTCGTCGGCGCTGCCGCTCTTGACCGGGCGCTGCTCGGTGGCTGCCGCCGGGCCGCTGGCCTCGCCGCCGAAGCCGCCCAGGATCACGTTGAAGAACGAGCGGTTCATCGCCTTGCACATGATGTAGCTCAGGATCGCGCCCGACGAGCCCACCAGCGAGCCGGCAATGATCAGCATGCTGTTGTTGAGCGAGAAGCCGATGCCCGCCGCGGCCCAGCCCGAGTAGCTGTTGAGCATGGACACCACCACCGGCATGTCGGCGCCGCCGATCGGGATGATGATGGTCACACCGAGCACGAAGCTCAAGGCCAGCATGCCGAAGAAGGCCGGCCAGCTCTCCGTGAAGGCAAAGGCGAGCCCGAGCCCGATGGTGGCCAGGCCGAGCACGGCGTTCAGTGCATGTTGACCGGCGAAGGTCACCGGCGCGCCCTTGAACAACCTGAACTTGTAGGTGCCAGACAGCTTGCCGAAGGCGATCACCGAGCCGCTGAAGGTGATGGCGCCGATGGCTGCGCCGAGAAAGAGCTCGAATCGGTTGCCGGTGGGAATCGGCTGGCCCTTGGTGGTGATCTGGAACGCCCAGGGTTCCGCCACGGCCGCCACGGCGATGAACACCGCCGCCAGGCCGATCATGCTGTGGAAGAAGGCCACCAGCTCGGGCATCTTGGTCATCTCGACGGTCTTGGCGCGCCAGGCGCCGTAGCCGCCGCCGACCACCAGGCCCAGCAGCACCCAGGCCATGCCCGGCGCCGAGCCGCCCGAAAGCTTGACGATCAGTGCGGCGGTGGTCACCACCGCGATGGCCATGCCGGACATGCCGAACAGGTTGCCGCGGATCGAGGTGGTGGGGTGACTCAGGCCCTTCAAGGCCTGGATGAAGCAGACGCTGGCAATGAGGTACAGCAGCGTGACGAGGTTCATGCTCATGGCTTGGCCTCCCCGGCGATGGCCTTCTTTTCCTTCTTCTTGAACATCTCCAGCATCCTGCGCGTGACCAGGAAGCCGCCGAAGATGTTGACCGCCGCCAGCGCGACGGCCAGCACGCCCATGGTCTTGCCCAGCGTGGTCTCGGTGAGCGCCGCGGCCAGCATCGCGCCGACCATCACGATGGCCGAGATGGCGTTGGTCACCGCCATCAGCGGGGTGTGCAGCGCCGGGGTCACCGTCCAGACCACGTGGTAGCCGACGTAGATGGCCAGCACGAAGATGATCAGGTTGGTGATGGTGGGGGAGACGATTTCCATGCTCAGGCCCTCTTCACGTCGTTGTTCTGGGTCATCAGGCAGGCGACGACGATGTCGTCGTCCATCGGCACGTGGAACGCGCCCTCCTTGGTGATGACGAGTTTCAGGAAGTCCAGCACGTTGCGGGCATACAGTGCGCTGGAGTCCGCCGCCACCAGCGCCGGCAGGTTGGTCTCGCCGACGATGGTCACGCCGTGCTTGATGACCGTCTTGCCGGCCTCGGTCAGCGGGCAGTTGCCGTCGCTGCCGTTCGGGCCCTTGCCGGCGGCGATGTCGACGATCACCGAGCCGGGCTTCATCGCCTTGACCATCTCCTCGGTGACCAGCACCGGCGCGGCACGGCCGGGGATCAACGCGGTGGAGATCACCACGTCGGCCGCGGCCACCCGCTTGGCCACCTCGATCTTCTGGCGCTCCAGCCACGACGGCGGCATCGGCCGGGCGTAGCCGCCCACGCCCTCGGCGGCTTCCTTCTCCTCGGCGGTCTCGTAGGGCACGTCGATGAACTTGGCGCCCAGCGACTCGACCTGCTCCTTCACCGAGGGCCGCACATCCGAGGCCTCGATCACCGCGCCCAGGCGCTTGGCGGTGGCGATGGCCTGCAGCCCCGCCACGCCGACGCCCAGGATCACCACCCGCGCGGCCTTCACCGTGCCAGCAGCCGTCATCAGCATCGGGAAGAAGCGCTGGTACTTGTCGGCCGCGGTCATCACCGCCTTGTAGCCGGCGATGTTGGCCTGCGAGCTGAGCACGTCCATGCTCTGCGCCCGCGTGGTGCGCGGCGCGGCCTCCAGCGCGAAGCTGGTCAGGCCGGCGGCGGCCAGCTTGGCCAGGCCGTCCTTGTCGAAGGGGTTGAGCATGCCCACCAGCGCGGTGCCGGGCTTCATCAGCGCCAGCTCGTCGGCGAAGGGGCGCTGCACCTTGAGCACCAGCTCGCAGGCGAAGGCCCCGGCGCGGTCGACGATCTGCGCGCCCACCGCCTCATAGGCCGCATCCGGCACGCTGGCGGCGACGCCGGCACCCGATTGCACCTTCACCGTGTGGCCCTGGGCCACATACTTCTTGGCCGTCTCGGGGGTGACGGCCACGCGGGTTTCACCCGCTGTCGTCTCGAGCGGTACGCCGATCTGCATGGAACTCTCCTCTCGAATGCCCTGGCCCCGCGGTCTGCGTGGCCCGGGGCTGTGCTTTGCGCGGAGCTTACCAGCCCCACTATCATCGGCCCATGGGAGACACCCGCTGGAAGCCCAGCGTCACCGTCGCCGCCGTCATCGAGCGTGACGGGCGCTACCTGCTGGTCGAGGAAATGACCTCGGACGGCTTGCGCCTGAACAACCCGGCCGGCCACCTGGACCCGGGCGAGTCGCTGCTGCAGGCCGCCGTGCGCGAAACCCTGGAGGAAACCGCCCACCCCTTCGAGCCCGAGGCCCTGGTGGGCGTCTACATGGCCGCCCTGCACCGGCCGCGCACCGGCGAGCACATCACCTACCTGCGCTTCGCCTTCTGCGGCCGCGTGGGCGACGCCATCCCCGGCCGGCTGCTCGACCAGCCGGTGGTACGCACCCTGTGGATGACGCCAGACGAGCTGCGCGCCTGCCCCGAGAGGCACCGCAGCCCGCTGGTGCTGCAATGCATCGAGGACCACCGGGCCGGGCGGCGCCTGCCGTTGAATGCCCTGTACACCGCGGAGTCCATCCACACGCTGGGACAATCCGGCGCATGAAGAAAGCGCAACGCGTGGTCGTCGGCCTGTCCGGCGGCGTCGACTCGGCCGTGTCCGCCTGGCTGCTGAAACAGCAGGGGCACGAGGTCGTCGGCATCTTCATGAAGAACTGGGAAGACGACGACGACGATGAATACTGCTCGTCGCGGCAAGACTTTCTGGACGCTGCCAGCGTGGCCGACGTGATCGGCATCGAGATCGAGCACGTGAACTTCGCGGCCGACTACAAGGACCGTGTCTTCGCCGAGTTCCTGCGCGAGTACCAGGCCGGCCGCACGCCCAACCCGGATGTGCTGTGCAACGCCGAGATCAAGTTCAAGGCCTTCCTGGACCACGCCGTTCGTCTGGGCGCGGAGAGGATCGCCACCGGTCACTACGCCCGAGTCCGGCAGGTGGGCGAGCGTTTCGAGCTGCTGAAGGGCCTGGACCCGCTGAAGGACCAGAGCTACTTCCTGCACCGCCTGAACCAGGCGCAGCTGGGCAGGACGCTGTTCCCGGTGGGCGAGCTGCCCAAAACCGAGGTGCGGCGCATCGCCGCCGAGATCGGCCTGCCGAACGCGAAGAAGAAGGATTCGACCGGCATCTGCTTCATCGGCGAACGGCCGTTCCGCGAGTTCCTCAACCGCTATCTGAGCCACGAACCCGGGCCGATCCAGGACGACCGCGGCCGCACGCTGGGTGAGCACGTGGGCCTGAGCTTCTACACGCTGGGGCAGCGGCAGGGCATCGGCATCGGTGGCGTGAAGGACAAGAAGGCCCAGCGCGGCGGCGGCGACCACGCCCCCTGGTACGTGGCGCGCAAGGATCTGGCACGCAACACGCTGATCGTGGTGCAGGGGCACGAGCACCCCTGGCTGCTGTCCACCCAGGTGGCGGTGGCGGACCCGAGCTGGGTCGCGGGCCACCCGCCGCCCACCGGGCCGCTGGCGGCCAAGACGCGCTACCGCCAGGCCGATTCGGCTTGCGTGCTGTCATCGCCCGGCGAGGCAGGGTTCGAGCTCGACTTCAGCACCGCGCCGCAATGGGCGGCCACACCCGGCCAATCCGCCGTGCTCTACGACGGCGAGGTTTGCCTGGGCGGCGGCGTGATCAGCGCGGCCGCTTAGGCCCCTTGGGCCGGCGCATTCCGGGCGCCCCGGTTGCCCCACCGCGCATGAAGTGGCGCATCACCGCCGCGATCAGGCGGCGCACGATCATGTTGATGAGTTGGTTCACAGGCCGGCGAACTCCATCAGCTTGGCGGCGTCCACCGCCCCGGCGTGCTGGCCCACCTGGCCGGTCTGGCTGTTGCGGTAGACGATCAGCGGCACGCTGTCCGAGTTGAGCTGGCGGAACAGCTCGGTGTTGGCCTTCACCTGGGCCACCACCGCTTCGTCCAGCGAGCCGGCGGCCGTGATGCCGTTGCCGCGGGCCAGCACGCTGGCCTCGTTCTCGGCCATCGCCGCGGCCGGGTCGGCGGCCGAGAGGATGGTGGCCCCCTGCGGCAGCGACTGCGGGCGCAGCAGGCCAATGGGCATCCAGACGATCTTCAGCTTGCCACCCACGTCCTTGGCGCTGGCCCACAGGTGGGCGCAATGCGGGCAGGTGGTGTCGAAGAACACGTAGATCGTGTGCGCCGACATGATGGGCCCGGTCGAGAAGCCCTTGCCGGTGGCGGCCAGGGTGTAAGCATCCCGTGCCTGGGCGGCCGCCGGGTTGGCGGCGGCCGGCACGTTGGCGCTGTCGGCAGGGGCCGCGCCCGCCGGGGCGGCCGGCGCGGCGGGTTCGGCGGCGCGTTGGCAGCCGGCCAAAGCCAACAGGGCGGCGGTCGTGGACAGGGCGAAAAGGCGTCGTTGCATGGTGTCTCGGAGTGGGCAGGGTCCGGTGTGGGAGGCGGCCGGGCGCCGCAGGTTCCCGGCGCAGCCCACCATTTTGCGGCGAACCCGCTGAACTGGCCGGGCTTCGCGGCCCACTTCGCGGCCAAGCCCGCCAGAAATGACCCGTAGCATCCGCGCAGCGCAAGCTTGCGCCCGAGGAGACCTACCCATGCCCGCCTGGTTGAATGCGCTGAACCGCCATGTCCCCATCCGCTACCTGGTGCTCTTCACGTGCGCCGTGGCGATGCTGCTGGGGGGTTTCACCTGGATCGCCTTCGACCGCGGCGGCCTCGTCGCCCTGCTGGGCGCCGCCGGTGTGGCGCTGGGCCTGCGGGACCTGCGCCAGGCGCCACGTGCCGTGCTGCGCAACTACCCGGTGATCGGGCACCTGCGCTACCTGCTGGAGTTCATCCGCCCCGAGATTCGCCAGTACTTCATCGAGAGCGACCACGAGGCCGCGCCCTTCTCGCGCCAGCAGCGCAGCCTGGTCTACCAGCGCGCCAAGGGCGATTCGGACAAGCGGCCCTTCGGCACCCAGCTGGATGTGCACGAGGAAGGCTACGAGTGGATCAACCACTCGCTGCAACCCACCACCCTGCCCGGCCACGACTTCCGCATCACCATCGGCGCCGGCCGTGCCCAGCCCTACAGCGCCAGCGTGTTCAACATCTCGGCGATGAGCTTCGGCGCGCTGAGCGCCAACGCCATCCTGTCGCTGAACGCCGGCGCCAAGAAGGGCGGCTTCATGCACGACACCGGCGAGGGCTCGATCAGCCGCTACCACCGCGAGCACGGCGGCGATCTGTGCTGGGAGATCGGCTCGGGCTATTTCGGCTGCCGCCACGACGACGGCAGCTTCAGCGAGGAGCGCTTCACCGCCAACGCCACCGCGCCGCAGGTCAAGCTGATCGAGCTGAAGCTCAGCCAGGGCGCCAAGCCCGGCCACGGCGGCGTGCTGCCCGGCCCCAAGGTCACGCCCGAGATCGCCGCCGCGCGCGGCGTGCCGGTGGGCACGGACTGCGTCTCACCGTCGGCCCACAGCGCCTTCAGCACGCCGGTCGAGATGCTGGCGTTCATCGAGCGGCTGCGCAGCTTGTCTGGCGGCAAGCCCACCGGCTTCAAGTTCTGCATCGGCCACCCCTGGGAGTGGTTCGCGCTGGCCAAGGCCATGGTCGAGACCGGCATCACGCCGGACTTCATCGTGGTGGACGGCGCCGAGGGCGGCACCGGCGCCGCCCCGCTGGAGTTCACCGACCATGTCGGCGCGCCGATGCAGGAGGGCCTGCTGCTGGTGCACAACACGCTCGTCGGGCTGAACCTGCGCGACAAAATCCGCATCGGCGCGGCCGGACGCATCGTCAGCGCCTTCGACATCGCCCGCGCGATGGCGCTGGGCGCCGACTGGTGCAACTCGGCGCGCGGCTTCATGTTCGCCCTCGGCTGCATCCAGGCCCAGCACTGCCACACCGGCGAATGCCCCACCGGCGTCACCACCCAGGACCCGCACCGCCAGCGCGCGCTGGTGGTGGGCGACAAGACCGAGCGGGTCCACCGCTTCCACCAGAACACCATGCACGCGCTGCAAGAACTGGTGCAGGCCGCCGGCCTGAACCACCCCAACGAGATCACCGCCAACCACATCGTGCGACGCATCGCCGGCGACCAGGTGCGGCTGCTCGCCAACCACCTCAGCTTCGTCAAGCCCGGCGAGCTGCTGGCCGCCGAACGCGGCGAGGCGCCGTGGCCGCACGCGGTGTACAGCGTCTACTGGGGGATGGCGCGGGCGGGGTCGTTCACGCCAGTCGTGGCGGCGCTTTGATTGAGACGCCCTCACTTCAACGCGCTACAAGAACGCCTGTGGAATTGTGAAGGGTACCTGGTGGATGCCAACCGCAAGGTGTTGAAGTCGGATACCCATCGGCTCTCCGAGCATTTTGAACGTTGACATCGCCTGAACAAGTTGCCCAGCCACCAGCGATGGCCGCCAGTCAAGTCGGTCACGGCCCGGGTCACCTATGGATCGATCCCGTCGCGGCCACCGGTAGCCATCTTCGTCGCAACGGTTGAACCTCGTGCTCTCGTGTTCGACGGCGGCAAGATGGGGCCCGTCGGCGAGGGCCTCCACTTGCGCAGCAGTCAGCGTGCCGTCCGAAAAGACAAAACTCTCAACCTGCTGGGAACGATCCCAGTACCAGTCGACGATCACCACCCTGTCAATCTTATTGGGGTTTGAATTGGCGATGTGCACCTCGAGGTCGTCGCCGACATGGAAATAGGTCGCGTCGGCCATGCGCAACGTCGGCCCGAAATCCACGACGTCGTTGGAAGGCCCCCCCTCGTCCTCCCACTCGGAGATCTTGTCGATGCCGTAGTTGGAACGCATGAGGTAGGTATCGCTGCCGCTGCCGCCCCAAAGCTGGTCGTAGCCGACGCCGCCGTCCAGCGTGTCATCCCCTGAGCCAGCGTCCAACATGTCTGCGCCCACCAGGCCATATAACCTGTTCGCAGACTCATTGCCAATGATGGAGTTGCTAAGTGAGTTCCCGCTGCCGTCGATGGCGCCTGCACCGTACTTCAGATCGAGTTGTTCAATGTTGAGCGCCAGACTTGCGATCGAAACGCTCGACTCAACAACGTCGTATCCGCTATCCAGGCCCTCGGTTACGGAATCGGCGAGGTTGTCGACAACGTAGGAGTCGCTCCCGCCGCCGCCAGTCATTGCGTCGGCACCAGCCCCACCGTTCAAGTACCCGCCGCCAGGCCCTGCGTTCAGGGTGTCATTGCCATCGTCTCCATACAGAACAACTCCACCAAGTGCCGTCGAGATCAGCCTGTCGGCACCGCCGCCGCCATACAGATGGGTCCCTTCAAACCTCGCCGTCAACGTGTCGTCGCCTTCGAGGCCGTACACCCGGCTGTCGGCCTCGACATCCTGCAAGTTGTCGCTTCCGCTGGTTCCTTCGACCCAGCGTTCGCCCCACTCCATGTACTTTCGGTCCCACACGGTGCCGTCGGCAAAGACAATTTGATCCACATAGGCCAGTTGGTTTTCAGAGTAGCTTTGGCCTTCTGCTGTCTTGCTGTCGCCAAGAACCAGGATCGAATCACCGGTGGCGGCGTTGGAAATCCGAAGCCCTTCACCGGACTCCCAATCCAATTCAATGCTGCTTGCTGCGACGCTGGAATCAAAGTAGACGGAGTTCGGTGCGCCATCGGGCACGACCGATGTAGACCGCCCCGCCCCGCTCAAGCCAAGCATGTTGGCCTCATTGAGGGTGTCGTGCCCCCAGCCGGCCGCAAACTCGTAGACATCCGCCCCGTGCCCTCCGCTCAGCGTGTCGTCTTGAGCACCCCCAACCAGGGTGTCCGCGCCATCACCAGCGACCAAGGTGTCGTCGCCCAGATCACCGGCCAGCCGCTGGCCCAACGCGTTGCCTGCAACGTAGTCGTTCCCCAGGCCCCCGGACAGCGTTGTTGTGGAACCCAACGGAGCGATCAAGAGATCGTCACCGCTGGTCGGAACGGTGAAGTTCGAGAGACCAACAGCCATGGCCATGGCTTCGCCTGTCAGGAAAGCACCGCCGAAGGTCAGCGTGTTCACGGGAGAGATCAGCTCATTGCCGGTTGCGGAGTAGTAGTCGCTGATCACCATGCGGTCCGAGGCGCTCAGTGTGATGACCAACTCGGCCCCGTCGCGCGAGAAGCGCAGTGCGGTCGGGTCAACGCTGGCGTCCAGATCCACCGATATCTGCTGGTTGGCGCGCAGCTGGTCACGGTCCAACTCGCTGACTCGAGCCGCCCGGTAGCCATAGGTCGCGTCTTCGCTGAGAGCGTGCGGTAGCTCGTAGCGCTCCCATACGTACTCGCCATCGTATTCGACGGTGTCGTGCCCGCTGCCCGCGCCCAGACGGATGTGAGCGCCCTCATGCATGGGGCTGCCGCCGATGCGCCCGTTGACCCGATAGCCAACGTGGTATGAATCGTCACCTTGCCCGCCGTCCAACCAGTCCTCGCCACCGTGGCTGATCAAGGTGTCGTTGCCGGTTCCACCGAGCAGACTGCCCCGCCCCAAGGACGACATGTCGTCGATCAGGTCGTTGCCGCCCAAACCTTCGATGGTGCTTGCGGCCCCTGCGCTCTTCAGTACATTGTTCAGGTCGTTTCCGCGCAGGTCGAAGGCCGCCAAGCTGGAGATGTCAGCGGTGACATTCTCGATGTTGGAGAACGCGCCCAAGCTGAGCACGCCGTTCACCACGAACGATTCGTCCAGGACCTCGACGGTGTCTGTGCCACCGCCCACGCTCTCGATCGCCGAGTCGCCTTGGCCAAGGCGATAAACGTCGTCGCCGCCTTGGCCAGTAAGCTGGTTCGCCGCCGAGTTGCGCGAGCCGTCCAGCAGGTTACTGCTGTTGTTGCCGGTGCCGGAGACTGCTGCACTGCCCACAAGGATCAGACCCTCGATGTTGGTGCCGAGGGCGTATGCGATGCCGGTCTCGACATAGTCGGCGTCACCTGCGAACGCGTCCAGCACGGCGTCCAGCGCGTTGTCGACCACGAAGGTCTGGGCGCCTGAGCTTCCAATCATCGTGTCGGCACCGAGACCGCCATCGACGCGGGACCTGACCGCATCAGAAACATCGATCTGGATTCGGTTCGCGAGGTCGTTGCCGTGGTACGCCCGGTCATAGTAGAAGTCAGTGCCGTCGTTGACAATGCTGTACGCATCGATTTGCACAACCATGTCTTCGAGGTTCGCCTCCAGCGTGCGCTCCGCATGGTCCGTCTTGACGAGGTCATGCCCATGTCCGGCGGCCTCTTCAATCAGGTCGATCCGGAATTCGGCGTAGGCGTTGGAGTTTGTCCGGTCGATGTAGGTGTCATCGCCAAGACCACCGGCCAACGTATCTGGGAGAAACCCACCGTCGATCACATTTGCGCCGCTGTTGCCGACGACCCTGTTTGACCTGTCGTTTCCTGTGGCAGTCAAAGCCAAGTTGCCGGTGAGCTCCAAGTTCTCCACATAGGCTGGCAGCGTCAGCGAGATGCTCGAACGCACGACATCGGCATCGTTTGCGTTCGAGTCGTTGATCACATCCCGATAGTGATCAACCAGAAACACGTCGTTTCCAGAGGTTCCGGTCAGCGTATCGGCGGTCGCGGGCGCATTGACGCGAGCCAGTATGTCGGCATAAGTCCAGACGGTTCCGTCACCAAACTCGAATCGTTCTATCGTGCTGGTGCTGCTCACACCAAAATACTCCCGAACCCAGACCTCCGCACCCGTCGACACCACCCTCAGGACAAAAGAGTCGTTGGTGAAACCGCCGCCGCCGTAGTCACCGGACACGCGGAACAGCTCAAGATCCGAGGGTGCGATGCCATCGATGAAGCGGGCGACATCGCCCGACCCGGCGTTGCTGTCTGACAGCAGGTCAATGCCCGAGTCAGCGCCAAACTCGTAGAGGTCGTTGCCGTAGCTGCCATACAGATAGTCGTTGCCCGTGCCGCCAACGAGTGTGTCGTCTTGAGCGTAGCCAAACAGCGTGTCGTTGCCTCCTTGACCGAACAGCCAGTCGGGTGCCGGATCGCTGCCGCGCAATACTTCGTCGGCATCCGTACCCACTTGCTTGAAGGCATTCAATTCCGCACCAGACCAAACCACGTCGGGCGCAGAGACAAATCGAACTTCGTCGACCTGGCTGGCACCGCCCACGAAGAGTTGGTTGGCCAATTCCACCGTGAAGGTCTGCAAGTCCATCGCTGGTGAGCGGATCTCAAGAACCAGGTTCGTGCCCACGGCCTTCCGGGTCACATGCTCGGGCAGGATCCCTGCCGCCAAGTAGACGACGTCGCCATCGCTTCCACCCCAGACTTGCACCGCGCGGCTGGTTCCAGGGGCTGAGGCAGCGCCAATCCGATAGATGTCCGCTCCGGAACCACCTTGCATGGTGTCGCTGGTGCCCCGGTCATCGAACAGATCGTCGTTGCCAGACTCGCCGAAGAGTTGGTCGTTGCCGCCGCCACCTATCAAGGTGTCGTTGCCATCGCCACCACCGATCTGGTTGGCCCCGGCGTTGCCTGTCAGCACGTTCGCGCCGGAATTGCCGGTTGCCGTTAGATTCAACGTCCCGGTCAGGGTCAGGTTCTCGATGTTGGCAAAGGCCGCACTTGTGAGGTTGGCTGTGATGGCCACTTGAACGGTGTCCGTGCCGCCACCCGCAAGTTCGACTGCCTTGTCGTTGGAACTGCTGAACACATAGGTGTCGTCCCCATCGCCGCCGACCATGCTGTCGTTGCCCGCCCCACCATCCAGCACGTTGGCGGCACCATTTCCCGTGAGGGTGTTGATGCCCGCATTGCCGGTGGCATTGACTGCAGCGCTGCCCGCCAGCGCCACGTTCTCGATGTTCACATAGCGGTCATCCAAGGTGACCGTGACCTCGGACATCACGGTGTCGATACCGCCATCGACGGCCTCGACAACCGTGGAGCCGGTGCGCAGAACATACGTGTCATCGCCCGAACCGCCGTTCAGGGTGTCGAGGCCGCCGGCCCCACCATCGAGCGTGTCGTTGCCGGCAAGGCCATAGAGGCTGTTCGTGCCGGTGTTGCCTGTCAGGCGATTGGCGTTGCTGGATCCGGTGGCGTCCAGGTTCCCGGCACCCGTGAGCGTCACGTTCTCGACCTGGCTGTAGCCGGCCAGATCGATCCCGATGCTCGCCTCGATGGCATCGAGGCCTTCTCCTGCCAACTCGATAATCGCGTCGCCAGCGTCGTCCACGACATAGGTGTCGTCACCCATGCCGCCGCGAAGGAGATCCGCGCCACGGCCCCCGTCGAGGCGGTTATTGCCCGCGTTTCCGGTGAGCTGGTTGGCGAGTGTGTTGCCGGTGCCGCCGATGTTCCCCTTGCCCACGAGCACCAGGTTTTCGACGTTGTCAGCCAGCTTGGCCGGCGTGATGTCGGCATGCACGGTGTCCAACCCTTCACCGACGAGCTCGGTCACCACGTCCTTCGTGCTGTGAATCACATAGGTGTCGTCTCCCTCGCCGCCCAGCAGCGTGTCCTTGGCGCCCACGCCGCCGTCCAGCGTGTCGTTGCCTCCCAGCCCACTCAAGGTATTGCTCGCGGCATTGCCCGTCAGATGGTTGTGCAGCCCATTGCCCGTTCCGCTCAGGCTGTCCGCACCCGTCAGGACCAGGTTCTCGACGTTGTCCATCAGCTGGCTCACCGACACGCCGGCTTCCACCGTGTCCTGCCCGCCTTCTGCGCTTTCGACAATGGTGTCGGGTGCCGCCAGAGCGGCCTGGCCCGGCAGGCCCAGCAGGTGGCGCCACCGCTGGAGCAAGCTACCCAACAGCCCGGTGGACGTGGGGGCAGAGGAGCGCCAACCCAGCGCGTAGTCCTCCCCCGCTTCCAGCCAGCGCATAGGCCAACGCGTCGCCCAACTCGCCGCCTGCGCCACGCCCGTGGTCTCCGCCGCCAGCACATAGGTATCGTTGCCAGCGCCGCCGCGCAGCACGTCCGTGCCCAGGCCGCCGTCGAGCGTGTCGTCGCCGGCGCCTCCATCGAGCTGGTTGCCCTGCGCGTTGCCGGTGATCTTGTTGGCCAGGTCGTTGCCGGCGCCGTCTTGAGCTGTGCCCGTCAACACCAGGTTCTCGACCGCACTCCAGCCGTCCAGTGTGGCGGAGACACTGCTGTTCACCGTGTCGGTGCCCTGACCAGCGGCTTCGACAACCTCGTCGCCCGCCGAGTCGATTGTGTAGACATCGTCCCCACCGCCCCCTGCGAGCGTGTCGTCGCCCGCGCCGCCGTCGAGTTGGTTGGCCGCGGCGTTGCCCCACAGTTGGTTGTTCAAGGTGTTGCCCGTGCCGTTGATGGCCGCGTCACCCGCCAGGATCAGGCGTTCCACCTCGGCGGCCAGGGTGAAGCTCGCCTCGGATTGCACCGTGTCCACACCTTGCCCGGCCTTCTCCACGACGTTGTCGCCACTGTCGACGATGTACCAGTCGTCCCCCTGGCCGCCCACCAGCTTGTCATTGCCACCCGCCCCGGCCAAGGTGTCGTGACCTTCTTGACCGCTGAGGGTGTTGGCGTTGTCATTGCCCACCAGCTGATTGGCCAGCGCATTGCCGGTGCCGTTGATCTTGGCGCTGCCCGCGAGCACCAGGTTCTCCACGTTGTCGGCCAGGTTGCCTGTGCTCGTGAACCACTGGCGCACCGTGTCCGCCGTTCCGCCATCGGCCGCCTCGGCCAGCACATCTCCCGCTGCGGTCAACTCATAGGTGTCGCTGCCGGCACCGCCGATCAGGGTGTCGTCACCACCACTAGCCTTGAGCAGGTTGTCCAGCGCATTGCCGGTCAGCGTGAAGGCCCCGCTGCCCGTCAGCTCGGCGTTCTCCACGTTGTCGGCCAGCGTCCAGCTGGTGGCCACCAACGCGGTGTCCGTGCCCTCGTTCTGGTTCTCGCTCACGCGGTCGTTGACCAAGTCCAGCACATAGGTGTCGTCACCCGCACCACCGCGCAGTTCGTCGGCACCCGCGCGGCCATCCAGCTTGTTGTTGGCTGCATTGCCGGTGATCAGGTTGCCCAGATCATTGCCGGTGCCGTCGTTCGCGGCGTCCCCGGTCAGCGTGAGGTTCTCCACGTTGTCCGCCAAAGGGGCCAGGGTGGCGCTGGTGTGGACCGTGTCGGTTCCTTGGCCGGCGCCCTCGTTGACCTTGTCGGCCGCACTGTCCACCACATAGCTGTCGTCACCATCGCCGCCCTTCAGCACATCGGCCCCACCGGCTCCGTCCAGCGTGTCGTTGCCGCCGGAGCCATTGAGCGTGTTGGCCGCCGAGTTGCCTGTCAGGCGGTTGTTGGCCACGTTGCCCGTAGCGTTGATGGCCAGGTCGCCCGTCAACTGCGCGTGCTCGATGGCGGCGAGGCTGCCTGACAAGTTCACCGTGGCGGCGGATCGGACCGTGTCCTCCCCCTCGCCGGCCAGCTCTATCACCGTGTCGTTGGCGTTGTCCAGCACATACGTGTCATCGCCCAAGCCGCCGGCCAAGGTATCGTTGCCGGCACCACCGTCGAGCGTGTCGTTGCTGCCCCCGCCGCTGAGCGTGTTGTTGCTGCTGTTGCCCGTCATCGCATTGGCCAGCGCCGAGCCGGTGCCGCTGTAGGCTCCGCCTTCGCCGAGCACCAGGTTCTCTACGTTGGCGTGGTTGTTCAGGTCCACCGCGCCCGCAAACCCGATCGTGTCGGTGCCCGCCTCGGCAGCCTCGGTCACGGTGTCGTTGGGGGAATCGATGACGTAGGTATCGTCACCCAACCCACCGGCCAAGGTATCGTCGCCGGCCTTGCCGTCGAGCACATTGGCGCCGTCGTTCCCGGTCAATGCGTTGCCATACTGGTTGCCCGTGGCATCCACAGACACCGCACCGAGCAGCGTCAGGTTCTCGACGGTGTCGCCCAGCGTGTAGCTGATGACGGACAGAACCGTGTCCGTGCCTTCTGCCAGTACCTCGGTGACCTGATCCCCGGCACTGTCGACAAAGTAGGTGTCGTCGCCGGCGCCGCCTGCAAGCACGTCCTCGCCGCCGCCGCCGATCAGCGTGTCCTTGCCGGCGTTTCCCGTCAGTTCGTTGGAATCAGCATTGCCGATCAGCAGGTTGTCGGCGGTGGTGCCGGTGAGATTGAATGCGCCTCCTTCGAGCAAGGTCGCGTTCTCGACGTTGGCGTACTTGGTGCTGGTCAAGTCCACCGTGCCAGCAAACTGAACGGTGTCATTGCCCTCGCCCGCCAGCTCGGTCACGGTGTCTGTGGTGGCACTGAGCACGAAGGTGTCGTCGCCCAACCCGCCCTTGAGCACGTCCGACCCCAGGCCGCCGTCCAGCGTGTCGTCACCTGCCAGGCCGGTGAGGGTGTTCGCACCGCTGTTGCCGGTGATGGTGTTGTTCAGGTCGTTGCCGGTGCCGCTGTAGCTCGACGTCCCGTCCAGCACCAGGTTTTCGACCTCGCCGTACTTGAGCCTGTCCAGGGTCAAGGTACCCTGGTAGCGGATGGTGTCCATACCCTCGCCGGCCAGTTCCTTGGCGCCGTCGGAGGAGGTGCTGAACACATAGGTGTCGTCACCGACGCCGCCCTCCATGGTGTCGGTGCCCAGCCCGCCATCGAGCTTGTCGTTGCCCTGCATGCCGTAGAGCCTGTTGCCCAGGCCGTTGCCGGTGAGCTCGTTGTCCAGCTCGTTGCCCGTGGCCGCGCTGCCTGTGGCAGCAGCGCTCGTCAAGGCCAGGTTCTCGGTGGCAGCGCCAAGAGTGAACGAGACGTCGGCGTAGACCTTGTCGATGCCGCCATGGTCGTACTCCACCACCTGCTGATTCGCGGCCTTGACGTAGTAGGTGTCGTCGCCCCAGCCGCCATTGAGCACGATGCTCTGCGTGTAAGCGTTCAAGGTGTCATTGCCCGAGCCGCCGTGGAGCGCCCGTGTGCCTGGCGCCGCAGTCAGCGCGATGGGCTCCCACACGTTGAGCTGCAGCCACTGCGCGAATCCGGTGGCGTCGTTGGATTGGGCTGCCGCTTCGCCGCCATCCTCCTCGGAACCCACGAACTCCAGCGCCGTGATCGCACCGGCCAAGCCACCCTCCACCCAGAGGGATTGGCCTTCACCAAAGGTGATGCGCAGGTCGCTGCCGAACGCCTCGACCTGACTGGCCGAGCCGCGTATGACCAGGGTGTTCTCGCCCTGCGTGTCGGCAATGTGCTCACTCACGCCCACCGTCAACCCGGTGGCGTCCACGATATAGCGGTCGTTGCCCTCGCCACCATCCATGTAGTCTGAACCGACGCCCCCCTCCAGCAGGTCATCGCCCTTGCCGCCATGGAGCGCGTCGTCGCCATCGCCACCGCTGAGCGCGTCGTTGCCCAGGCCGCCAACCAGCGTGTCCCGCCCGGCCTCGCCGAACAGGGCGTCGTCACCGCCCATGGTGAAGTCGCCGCCGGTGCTCGTCTCGTCGCCGCCAGCGACCCAGTCGTCGCCATCGCCGCCAAAGACCAGGTCGTCACCGCCCTGCCCTTGCAGGGTGTCGTCGCCATCGCCACCGTCCAGCCAGTCGGCACCGTGAAAGTCCTGCGCCAGGTCGGCGTCATCGCCCCACAGCGCATCGCCACCGGCGCCCCCTTCAAGGGTGTCGTCAGCCCCACCGCCGGTCAACGAGTCATTGCCCTCGGCACCCTCCAGCAGGTCGGCGCCGTGGTAGTCACCGCCCAGTGTTCGGTTGTCGCCGAACAGCCTGTCGTTGCCCTCACCTCCATAGAGCACATCAGCGTCGCCGTCGCCCACCAACTGGTCATCGCCATCGCCGCCGTCCAGCGTGTCCGAGCCGTGGTATTCGCCGCCAATGTCGTCCGAATCGCCCCACAACATGTCGTTGCCAGTGTCGTCCCCGCCAACCAGCCAGTCGTTGCCGCCATCGCCAAGGAGCGTGTCATCGCCAACGCCACCATCGAGCGAGTCATCACCATGAAACGCCACGTCGGTGTGCACCGTGTCGCCCTGCAGCCTGTCGGCACCTTCGCCGCCCGCCAGCGTATCGTCGTCACCGTCGCCAAACAGGGCATCGTTGCCCGCCCCGCCGTCCAGCGAATCCGCTCCATGGAACGCCCCATCGATGGGATTGCTCGCCACATGGGCACCGTCGCCCCATAGGGTATCGTTGCCGACACCGCCCTGGAGGGTGTCCTGCCCCCCGTCACCAGAGAGCTTGTCGTTGCCCTCTCCACCATCCAGCTCATCGTCTCCGTGATACAGACCGTCGAGACCGTCTGTGTCGCAGACCAGAAGCGAGATGTCGCCCCAGAGTTCGTCGTCATCCGCCCCGCCCGACAAAGCATCGTCCTGGCCCCCACCGCTCAGCGTGTCCTTGCCTTTGCCCCCGTCGAGAATGTCGCGCCCGTGCTGGTCGCCGAGCACGGTCTCCATGTAGCCAATCTTGTCGATACCGTCGCCGGCGATCCAGTCGGCGCCGTCGCCGCCGGACAGCATGTCATCGCCGTCCAGGCCGCGAAGGTTGTCGTCTCCGTCTTCACCGTACAAGAAGTCGTCGCCCGCGCCGCCATCGACCAGGTCGTTTCCAGCCCCGGCCTCGACAACGTCGGCGTCGGCGTCGTTCGATCCTTCGGCAATGGCATCCAACTCTTCGCCGTCGACCAGGACGACGATCTCGAAGTTGGAGGCGCCAGGTGAGTAGGCACCCCAGGTGTCGCCCGACGCATGGGGGTCATGGCCGCCTTGAGGTGCCCACGGCGGATCGTCGTCCTTGAGTTGTCGGCTCACCACCAACGAGCGCGACGACACGATGACGTCATTGCCTTCGCCTCCGACGATCCAATCGCTGCCCGCTCCGCCGCCAATCAGGTCGTCGCCGTCGCCGCCGTCGATGACGTCCTTGCCAACACCGCCATCCAGCGCGTCGTTGCCGCCTTTGCCTTGGATGTCGTCTGTTTCGTCAGCGGTGCCATAAGCGACGATCACATCACTGAAGTCCTCCTCGTACACACCGTTCACCAGCTCGCCGGTCTCGGTGTCCCACTGCGTATGGCTCCAGCCGTAGTAGTGGTCCGAGATCTCTGCCCGCTGGTCCCCGATGTAGTACTTGTCTGAATCACCGCCGTCCTTGAGCTTGAGCTGGATGGCGTTGGCGATCACCGGCTCCTCGGCAACCTGGGTGCCCTGGCCCGCCACGGCAGACGCAATGCCCTGCCAGGTCGCGGTGACCACATAGTCCTGGTCGGCATCGAGCTCACTGGCGCCGGCCAGCGCGAAGCTCAGCTCCGTCTGACCTTCTTCGAGCTGGATCGTCGCCTCGCCGGTGATCTCGACCACCTCGCCGTTGGCGATCAGCTGCAACGTGCCCTCGGTGCCCTCGACCTTGATGTTCAATGTGTCGCCCGCACTGGCCGCCTGGTTCAGGTGGGCGGTGAAGCTGCCGCCCGCGCGCTCGGACGCCTCGGCCTGCAGGTCTTGCACGCTGTCCCGGTCGAAGATCCAGGCGACAGCGGTGTCGAATGGGCTGTCTGCGCCTTCTTCCGTCAGCACCAGCGCGCGCTGCTTCTCCAGGTGGATGCCCAGATAGCCTTCGCTGCCCTGTGCCGCTTGCACATCGAAGTTGCGGACAATGATGGCGTTCCCATCGAACCCGGTCTGCGCATGGATGGACAGGCTCTGGCCGGTCAAGCTTCGCGAGTCGGCCACCAGCTCCAATGTGAGCAACAGACCCGAGCCGGTCTTGGTGACCCAGGTGTTGTTGCCGGCCGAGCGCGTTGCGCCCAGGGTGGAGCCGTTGACTTCGATGCTGCCCTTGTCGTCGCGGTCGACGACCACATCCATGCCGTAGCTGCCGCTGAAGACGTAGGTGTCGTCGTCCCAACCGCCCAATAGGGTGTCGGCTCCGCTGGCGCCGTCGAGCCGGTCGTCACCGTCGTTGCCTTCGAGCCGATCGTTGCCGCCGGCCCCGTTGACCTTGTCGTTGCCACCGCCGCCGTAGAGGTGGTCGATCGCCTCGGTGCCGTTGAGTGTGTCGCTGCGGGCGCTGCCGAACTTGATGCCGATAGGCAAGCCTTTACCAGTGACCGTGAGCGACATGTTGGTTGCCGTGTCGTAGGCGGTGAAGGGTTGCGGGACAGTGGCCGTGACGTTAGTCAGGCTGGTGTTGCTCTGGTTGGCGCTTGCCAAACCGGTGAGGTAGGCGGCGCGATCGTTCAAGTAGCTGTCGCTGAAGTTCGCCAGGCCAGCCTCGCGCTCATGGGGCTTCAATGCGAGGTCGCCAACCCAATGCTGATGGGCGGCATCCCATTCGGGCGTGCGCGCCAGCGCCAGCTCAACGATTTGCCCGGCCGCGTCGCTGGTTGGCGCGATGGCGATCGTGCTGCCGGCCAGCAGGCCAGCCAGGGCCGCGAAGTCGGACTTGGCGCGCTGGCCCAGGTCAGCGCTGGCCACATCCAGGCGCACGTTGCCCTGGGCGGCGAGGTAGGCCTCGCTCTTTACCAGCCGCTGCAGGGCGGCGTGCAGGTAGTTGTTGCGGTCATCGATGTCGGCCCAGGTGCCGCCTTCGGTCTTGGCTTTGGTGAGCGGCGCGTTCGGGTCGACGAAGAGGCGTATCAGGCCGTCCACGGCCCGCTCCAACGTGTCGCCGTCGGCTGTGCCCTGGCCGAACGGAACCGTCTGGGCTCGTGTGTTTGCCGCCGCCTTGAGCAAGGCGCCGAGGACGGCCGCGTCCAAGGTCGGATCGAGCTTGACCAGTGCGTCCTGCACGCTCAACGAGTCTTGCAGCAGCACCAGACTGTGGGTGTCGCCGAAGTCATTCCTGCTGAAGTTGGGGTAGAGCAGCTTGATGTCGGCGTGCATGAAGTCGCTCTGCCAGACGAACTGCGCCAACGCCGCGCCACGTGCAAGGGGCTGGTTTTCGATGAAGATGGGGGTGGGCAGACCGTGGTGGTACTGCGAGTTGGCCACCATGGAGGGGGAGGTGTCGCTGGTGATGTCGTGAATGTTGGCCTGCAGGTCGTTGCGCGGGCCGTAGTTGCTTGTCAGGCTCCAGGCCTGGTCGAACACCGACATGGCCCGGGTCCCCGCTGAGGCGCTTAGGACGGCGAGCTGGTAGTTCAGGTTGGTGGCCTCCACGTTCGCCAGGTCGACCGATGCCGGCTTGTTCAATGGCACGGGAAGATTGCCATCGCTGATACCACGGACGTAGGTGTCGTAGTCCTGTATCTCCTTGATGCGTATCAGCGCGTCGCGCAGCAGCACGGCGTTCTGCGTTTGGGGGCTCTTCCAGATGACCTGACCACGCGATCCATGCAGACTGACTTGGTCGGCCAGCGCACTGGCTGCGGCGATGTCCTGGTCCGTCACGAGGGCGCCGTCACGCAGTCGCGTTCTGAGCTGGCTGTACAGCTCGCGCAGTGCGGGCGTGTTGAACAGGTGGCTTAAGTCGTTGTCAGGCGAGCGCATCGCCTGAAACTGACCTACAACGCCAGCGAGGGTGTAGCCGTCCTTGACGCTGCCAATACCCGCGCCATTGAAGGTAAAGACCTGCGCAACCTCCGTGCGGTGCAGCTGCTCGAAGGCCGTGGCCAGGTGTCCACCCAGCGAGTAACCGGTTACGGTCAGGGTACCGCCCGCGGTCACCTGTTTGACGGTCTCCTGATACCACTTCTCAAGGTCCGCCAACTGGCCAATGGCGAATCCGGTGGCCTTGACCTCCAGCTCATTCGTCGCCTTGTTGTCTCGCACCGCGTCGTCCAGGAATTCCGTCGAGCGAATGCTCATCACGCACTCGCCGCCGCGCTTGAACAGCGTCGCGCTCAGGCCGGTGCTGGTGTTGGGCAAATGGGCGGCGACGGACCAACCATCGGCGATCAGTTGCTGGGCAACAGCTTCGGGAGTCTTGCTCGAACGATCGTTCCCGCGCTCCAATCCCGCTACATTGAAACCGTATTTGTCTAGCATGGCCTCCGCAGCCATCTGCAGGTTGGCGTATGTGAGGTAGCTTGATATCTGGCTGTTCATTGCTTGGCTCCCTTGACTGGTTCAATCACCTTGAAGGCAAATCGGCGGGTGAATCCAACTTCAGTTCGCTTGCCCATTTCGTCGACCCTCTCTGGGCATGCGTAGTCGCCTGCGAAGGCCCATGGCGATCTGAATCCAGCAGTGCTGCCCAGACCTCTGTCCATCATGTACCCCACCCGCGTAGCGATCGATTCGCTGGTCTTGCGGTTGACGACACTGAGTCTGCCACCGGCGATCCAGCTATCCCGATCCTCCCGGGTGGAGATGTCATCCCAGGTCAAGCCGTAGTCGGCAGTGAAGCCTGCTATTGGCTCCTTGAACAGTTCACTGCGAACCTCACTCGCAGGCCATGTCGAATCCCTGGCGCGAGGGTGGTACAGACGTAGTCGGTATCGATAGAACTTGTTGTCTGCCGGATCTTGAGCTTCCACGAACTCGTAGCCCTTGCCGTACGGGAAAAGGTACTCCCCGTCGTATTTCAAGTCGGTTCCTTCTGTAGCTACCAACAATTCCTTGATGCATCCCTCGCCGTAGCAGTCGTGTCCATACGGGTCGTCCATCTTGAACTGATCACCGTGATTGACCTCCTTGGGCCGCCACTTCATCCACACAATCCCCTTCACATCCGGCACGGCCTTGTAGATGAACTCCCCCGCCGTCTCGCAGCGCTTCTTGAACAGCGCCTCGGCCACTTCGTAGCGGGCGCGGAACTCGGCGCGTTCGCGCCCCACTGTGTATGCCTGCCAGCCAATGAGAGCGGCCGGGATCCCGACCATGACACCCAGCACCTTCCCAGCGCTGACCAACTTGTCGCGCTTGCTGGCTCGCTTGCCAACACGGCTGATCAGCAGCCATAGGGTCGCGACCAGCCAGCCGATGACCAGGCTATTGCCGATCCAGCGGAAGATTTCGCCAAAGGGCGTCAGATCCAGCGGTGTGCCCGTCAGCATGGCCTTGCCTCACGCCGCCAGCCGAAGTTCACCCACACCAGGCCGAGCTTTGGCTCCGCGCGCCATCCCGGCGCTGCCCATCGCATTCGCATCCCGCCTCCTCCCAGAGACCGCCCAAGTGCCCGGGCGATTCGGCATTCTTCCTTCCCGCTCGTCCTGGCGCAATGGAACAAATGTTCTACGAACAAACCCGTAGCGCCCATGGCAGGCCAGCATCCTGGTGTTCAGGCGATGGGCTCGTCAGGTCGTGCCGCAGCGTGCTCGTGGCTGCTGAAAAGCGCCACGTCGCGCACATTCTTCTGCACAGCCACGGCAGCGAACAGGCTCAGAAGAAAGGCCATCGCATAGAACCCTTTTTCGCTCGACGCCAGCGTGGCATTCCACAGGCCGATTGCCAGCAGGAGCAATGCGAGCGAGACCGACACCCAGCACAGCCCGAAATAGATGCCGGTGACCGGGATGCCCTCCAGCCGATCACGCACGGACTTCTGCAACGAGACCGCTGAGAACAGGCCGTACATCAGCAGCGTGAAGTAGTAGCCCTTCTCGTTCAGCTGCATCTCGGCGTTCCACAGGCCGATCAGGTAGGTCAGCGAGCCGACGAACAGGGCTGTCCACGATGCGCCGACAAAGGCGCCGGTGGGGCGTTGGGCTTGAGGTTTCATGGGCTTCTCCTTGATGGGTTGGTGTGATGAGGGGCGGCCGCGGCTCAGGCGGCGGGTGACTGATTGGCAAGCCACAGCTGCACGGCTTGGCCCCGTGTTCGAGCGCCCAGCTTGCGGTACACCCGGTGCAATTGGTTGCGCACCGTGGCGGGGCTGCGGCCACGCAGCGTGGCGATCTCGAGGTTCGATTTCCCGGCGGCCAACCAGCGCATGATGTCGGCCTCGGTGGCGCTCAGATTGGCACTGGTTTCGTTGCGGTGCATGGTGTTCATCGCTCCCTCAAGCTCTCGCTCGCCACCTCTCGCACCGGGCTGAGCAGGTAGTCGATCACCCGACGCTTGCCGGTCTTGATCTCGGCGCTCAGGTTCATGCCGGGTGCCAGCGGAACCGACCTGCCGTCCACGCTCAGGTGCTTCACCCCGAGCGTGAGCGTGGCGGCGTAGAGGGCGCCGCGCTTCTCGTCCGGCACGGCATCCGCGCTCACGTGGGCCACGGTGGCGGGCACGGTGCCGTAGCGGGTGAAGTTGAAGGTTTCGAGCTTGACCTCGGCGGGCTGGCCGGCGTGGACGAAGCCGATGTCCTTGTTGTCCAGCATCACCTCGGCGCTGAGGGCGGCGCCGTCGGGCACGATCACCATCAGCGGCTGGGCCTCGGTGACCACGCCGCCCACGGTGTGCACGGCCAGTTGCTGCACGGTGCCGGCCACGGGGGCGGTGAGCCGGGTCATGCGCTGGCGTTGGTCGGCCTTGGTGGCTTGGGGTGCCAACTGGGCCAACTTCTCTCGGGCCTGGGCCAGGCGCTCGCTGAGCGCGCGGCGGGTCTCGGCCAGGTGGCTGGAGCGGGCCTGCTCGCGCTCGGCCAGCCCGGCCTCGGCCTCGGCGCGGCGGGCGCGCAAGGTGGCCAGATCGCGCTCCTGCTCGATGCGCTCGCGGGTCCGGTCCTGGCTGGCGTGGCCGGCCACGAAGCCCTGCTCTTGCAACGCCAGCAGATCGGCCTCGCGTTGGCGCGCCAGCGGGACCGTAGCCTCCAGTTTGGCGATGGCCTCACCGTGGGTGCGGAGCTCGGCACGGCGCTGGGCCACCTCGGCGCCGAGTTGAGCCTGGCGGGCGCGGATGTCGGCCCACTCGGCCTCCACCAGGCCAGCTGCGGCATGGGCGGGCAGCCGGCCTTGCGCCAGGGCCTTGAGCAACGTGCCGGCGCGCTGGGCTTCGCGCTCGGCCGCCTCGCGCTCTGCGGCCAGGGTGTCGCCGTCGGCCCGGGTGGCGGTGGGGTCCAGCTCCAGCAGCAGGTCGCCCGCCTGCACCCGGCTGCCGTCACGCACGTGGATGGCCTTCACCACCCCGGGCTCCAGCGGCTGGATCAGCTTGCTGTGCTCCGCCACCACGATGCGGCCGGTGGCGGTGGCCACCACGTCCAGCTCGGCCAGCAGGCTCCACAGCAGCGCCAGCGCGGCGAACGTGGCGATGGCCGCCACCGCCACACGCGGGGCCGGGTGCGGCGGTGTCTCCTGCAGGGCCAGCCGCGCGGGCAGGAAGGTGGCCTCGTGGGGCAGGCGACCCGGCCCATCCAGCTCCTTGCGCAGGCCCCAGGCGGCTCGCAGCACCTGCACATAGCGGGCCAGCAGCTCCACCGCCGGGTGGCGGGCTGCGGCGATTGGGGCGTTCATGGGGGTGTCCGTGCTCATTTGCGCCGCTCCGTGGTGGGCGGCCGGGGCGCATCGCCCGGCCCGGATTGCAGCCGCCACAGGTGGGCATAGAGCCCGCCGGCCTGCAGCAGCTCGGCGTGGCTGCCCATTTCGACGATGCGGCCCTCGTGCAGCGAGATGATCCGGTGCGCCGGCCGCACGGCGCTCAGCCGGTGGGCAATGATGATCACGGTGCGCCCGCGGCAGATGGCCGCCATGTTGGCCTGCACGGCCGCCTCGCTCTCGTAGTCCAGCGCGCTGGTGGCCTCGTCGAAGATCAGAATGCGCGGATCGGTGAAGAGTGCGCGGGCGATGGCGATGCGCTGGCGCTGGCCACCGGACAGGCGCGTTCCCTGCTCGCCCACCGAGGTGTCGTAGCCCTCGGGCAGCTCGCTGATGAACTCGTGGGCGCCGGCCAGCCTGGCCACGGCGATCACCCGCTCCAGTGGCGCGGCGGGGTCGGCGATGGCGATGTTCTCGCGCACACTGCGGTTGAAGAGCTGGTTCTCCTGCAGCACCACGCCGATCTGGCGGCGCAGCGCGGCGGGGTCGATGAGGGCCAGGTCGAGCCCGTCCACACGGACGCGGCCCTGCTCGGGCACATAGAGGCGCTGGATCAGCTTGGCCAGCGTGCTCTTGCCCGAGCCCGAGCGGCCCACCACGCCCAGCACTTCACCGGGCCGCAGCGCCAGGCTCAGCTCGTGCAGCACCGGTGAGGCCTCGGGCCGGTAGCGAAAGCTCACCCGCTCGAACTGGATGTGGCCTTGCAGCGTGGGCACCGCGGCGGCGCCGTTGGCGAGGGCCTCGCCACGGGTGTCCAGCACATCGGCCAGGCGCCGCATGGACAGGCCGGTCTGCTGAAAATCGGACCACATCTGCGCGATGCGAAGCACGGGTTGCGAGACCCGCCCCGCGAACATGTTGAAGGCCACGAACATGCCCACGGTGAGAGCGCCTTCCATCACTTGGTGGGCACCGAACCACAGCAACGCCGCATTGGCGAGCTTGGAGGTGAGCTGCACGGCTTCGTGGCCCAGGCTGGCCACGTTGCCGGCACGAACGCTGGCCGACACATAGGCCGCGAGCTGGTCGTCCCAGCGGCGGGCCATCTGGGGTTCCAGCGCTCCTGCCTTCACGGTCTGCACGGCGGTGACCGTCTCCACCAGCAGGGCCTGGTTCTCGGCGCCACGGGCGAACTTCTCGTCGAGCCGGTGGCGCAGCACGGGCACCAGCATTAGGCTGACCGCCGCGTAGATGGGCAGCGTGGCCAGCACCGCCAGGGTCAGCGGCACGCTGTAGAAGAACATCACCGCGACGAAGACGACCGAGAACGCCAGATCGAGCACCAGCGTGAGCGCATTGCCGGTGAGAAAGGCGCGGATCTGCTCCAGCTCGCGAACGCGCGCCACCGTGTCGCCCACGCGCCGCGCCTGGAAGTACGCGAGCGGCAGTTGCAACAGGTGGCGGTACAGGCGGGCACCCAGCTCCACGTCGATCCGGCTGGTGGTGTGGCTGAACACGTAGGTGCGCAGGGCGGTGAGCACCGATTCGAAGACCACCACGATCACCAGGCCGACCACCAGCACGTTGAGCGTGCTGTCGGCGCGATGGACCAACACCTTGTCCATCACCACCTGAAAGAAAAGCGGTGAAACGAGTGCAAACAGCTGCAGCAGCAGCGAAACGCCCAGCACTTCGAGCAGGAGCCTGCGGTGCTTGACGAGGCTGGGGATGAACCAGGAGAAGTCGAATCGGCGCAGCTCACCGGCCAGCGAAACCCGGCTGGCGATCAGGATCAGTTCTCCCGACCATTGCCCGGCAAACCGCTCCATCGGCTCGATGAGCGGTGGCGTGGGCGCCACGCCCTCTGAGCCGAAGCGCTGCAGGAGCACGCGCTGGCCGTCGCACTGCGCCAGCACGGCCACGCTGCCGTCGTGCATCAGCGCCAGCGCTGGCAGCGGAGTCAGCGGCAACCTGGCCGCCTCGACACGAAGATGCTTGGGCTTCAGGCCCAGGTGCCGGGCGGCGCGCAGCAGATCCCCCACGCCGACGGGCGACGATGGCCCCAGGCCAAGGTGGTGCGCCAGCGCCGCGGGCTCGCCTGCCACCTGGTGCAGCCGCGCCACCAGGCAAAGCGCCTGGAGCCCCGAAGCCAAAGCGGCGGCTGGTTCCTGCTGTGTTGACCGGCTGGCCTCTTGGGCCAACCCTGATGCGTCTGCGCTTGCCAGGTCATCGCCTGGCAGTTCTGCGGTGGATCTCAAACCAAGGCTCCCGTTCCTTGGGTTTGGAATCCGGCTCCCTCTCCGACCGGGCCTGCCGTCTCTGTGTGGCGGCGTCTGCTTTGGGGCGGAGTCTAGGTGACGATCATGCGCTCAGGCCCTCCCTCTCTCGGGGGAGCCTCAACAAATTGATGAGTTCTCGCGCCGCACCTCGACCGTGGCCTTCAGCGTGAGCGGCAGGCCGTTGCGCAGCGAGGCCACGCCGATGACCGAGCGGGCGTGGACGCCGGCAGCGCCGAAGACCTCGACCAGCAGGTCGGACGCGCCATCCAGCACTTGGGCGTGGTCCTCGAAATCCGGCTCGGCGTTGAGGGACCCCTGGAGCTCGACCACACGCGCCACCCGGTCCAGCGAGCCCAGCGCGTGGCGCATCGCGGCGATCAGCTCGATGCACGCGGAGCGGGCAAGTTCGTAGCCCTGTGCCGTGGCGTACTCGCGCCCCAGGCGGCCCTTGGGCGCCAGGCCACCGACCGCACGCGGCGCCTTGCCCGACAGGAACAGCAGGTCGCCCGATTGAACGGCGGCTGCGTAGTGCCCGGCGGGGGCACTGGGGGACGACAGATCCAGGCCCAGGTCCTTGATGCGTTGTTCGGGGTTCATGCGCTCAGGACCCGAACGCACCGGCCAGGGCCAGCAGCCACAACGTTGCGAAGACGAACGGCAGCGACAGCGCGGTAGAGCTCCCAATCGGGCAGCTTCGGGCCGGGGTCACGCTCGGTCATGGCAGCCGGTCGCGTGTGGTGCGGCGGCTCAGGCCGCGGGTGGTGCCGTGTCGATGAAGCTCTGTCGCGCGGCCAGCTTGTCGTAGAGCTTGGCGAGATTCGGCGCGTCGCCGCGCCAGTCGATCTGCGGGTAGCGGAAGTCGAGGTAGCCCAGCGCACAGCCCACCGCGATGTCGGCCAGCGTGAAGTGGATGCCGGCGCAGTGGGGTTTGTCGCCCAGGCCGCGGGCCATGGCCTGCAGCGCGGCGTGCACGCGCACCATCTGCCGGTCGATCCAGGCCTGGCTGCGCTGCTGGTCGGTGCGGCCGCTCCAGTGCTGTTCCATGCGGGCCAGGATGCTGGCGTCGAGCAGGCCGTCGGCCAGGGCCTCCCAGGTGCGCACCTCGACGCGCTCGCGGCCGCTGGCGGGGATCAGCTTGCCCACCGGCGACAGGGTGTCGACGTATTCGACGATGACGCGCGAGTCGAACACCGCCTCGGCGCCCTCCATCACCAGGCAGGGCACCTTGCCCAGCGGGTTGGAGGCGAGGATGGCCTCGCTGCCCCACACGTCTTCCAGCGAGAACTGGTAGTCGAGCTTTTTCTCGGCCAGCACGATACGAACCTTGCGGACATAGGGGCTGGTGTAGGAGCCGATCAGTTTCATGCGTGTGTGTGGGGTTCCCTGACGACCGATTCTATCGAAGCACCCTGGCAAGAGAGCGGCGGCCGCGCAACACCCCCCGAGCCTTAAAATGCCGCCTCGCTTCCGCGCCCGCATGCAATGTGCGGGCCACGCCACGTTCGAACTGCCGGAGACAGGCCTTGCCCACCACCCTCTCGACCCTGATGGCCCTTTCTCCGCTGGATGGCCGCTACGCCGCCAAGGTGCAGGCCCTGCGGCCGCTGCTGTCGGAGTTCGGCCTGATGCACCGGCGGGTGCAGGTGGAGGTGGAGTGGTTCATCGCCCTGTCGGATGCCGGCCTGGAAGGCTTTGCACCCTTCTCCGAGGCCGCGCGCGGCCTGCTGCGGGGCCTGGTGGTGCGCTTCTCGGAGGCCGACGCCTCGGCGATCAAGGACATCGAGAAGACCACGAACCACGATGTGAAAGCGGTCGAGTACTGGCTGAAATCCCGGCTGGAGAACACGCCGGAGCTGAACGCGGCGTCTGAGTTCGTGCACTTCGCCTGCACCAGCGAGGACATCAACAACACCAGCCACGCGCTGATGCTCAAGGCCGCCCGCACCGAGGTGGTGCTGCCGGGCCTGGACCGGCTGATCGCCAAGCTCTCGGAGATGGCCCACCGCCATGCCGAGGTGGCCATGCTGTCGCGCACCCACGGCCAGACGGCCAGCCCCACCACCGTGGGCAAGGAGATCGCCAACGTGGTGGCCCGCCTGCACGGCGCACGAGCCCGTATCGCCGAGGTCAAGCTGCTGGCCAAGATGAACGGGGCGGTGGGCAACTACAACGCCCACTCGGTGGCCTATCCCGGCACCGACTGGGAAGCCTTCTCGCGCCAGGTGGTGGAGCAGCGCCTGGGCCTGGCCTTCAACCCCTACACGATCCAGATCGAGCCGCACGACTACATGGCCGAGCTGTTCGACGCGATGACCCGCGCCAACACCATCCTGATCGACTGGTCGCGCGATGTCTGGGGCTACATCTCGCTGGGCTACTTCAAGCAGAAGCTGAAGGATGGCGAGGTCGGCTCGTCGGCGATGCCGCACAAGGTCAACCCGATCGATTTCGAAAACGCCGAGGGCAATTTCGGCCTGGCCAACGCGCTGCTGACGCACCTGTCGCAGAAGCTGCCGGTGAGCCGCTGGCAGCGTGACCTCACCGACTCCACGGTGCTGCGCAACATGGGTGTGGCGCTGGGCTACGCGGTGCTGGGCTACGACTCGCTGGCCCGCGGCCTGGACAAGCTGGAGCTGAACAGCGCCGCCCTGGCCGCCGACCTGGACAACGCCTGGGAGGTGCTGGCCGAGGCCATCCAGACCGTCATGCGCCGCCACGGCGTGCCGCAGCCCTACGAACAATTGAAGGCCTTCACCCGCGGCAAGCCGATGACGCGCGAGCTGATGCAGGGCTTCATCAACGACCCCAAGCTGAAGCTGCCGCCCGCCGAGCGCGAGCGGCTGCTGGCGATGACGCCGGCCAGTTACACCGGCCTGGCGGCCGTGCTGGCCAAGCGCATCGCCTGAGGTGGGGCACCCGGTGCCGGGGTACCGGCCCCACCCGCCTCGCGGGTGCTCAGCCGGCTTGGGAACGGCCCGGCGCTCGGCTGACCGGCCGCGGCCGGTCAGCGCGCCTGGGCCACGGCCACCGGCAAGGGCCGCTGCACGGCCAGCTCGACCTCCGGGCCGAGCATCGCCATGCAGGCGCTGATCAGCAGCACCGAGGCCAACACCGAGGCACCCAGCACCAGCAATGGGGGCAGGCGTTCCGGGAACCGGTCGTGCAGGGGGTTTCGCATGGCTTCAGGGCGGTTGGATGGAGAGCGTCACGGCGGCTTCGGCGCGCCTTGACTTCACATACGCAAACGCCGGTTGGAACCGGACAGTAGCTCAGCACTGTTACAAAACCGTGGCACCCGCGAGCTGGTTCCAGGCGGGCACGCCCAGCACCCGGGCCTGGGCCGCCAGCGGCAACGCCACCGGGGCCTGGCCGCCGCAGCGCGCAGCGAGCCGGGCGGCCAGCACCGCCTCCGGGCCGCCGCCCAGGTCGCGCGCCAACACCGGGCCGGCGATGCGTGCCAGGCGGCAGACTTCGGCCGTCTGCCCCTGGGCCGCGCGGGCCTGCGCCAGCAGCGCCAGCAACTGGCCCCGCTCGATCGCCCCGATGCGCGTGGTGACCTCGTCGGTCAGCTCGTCCAGCCCGGCCTCGGCGGCGCTGGCTGCGGCTGCGGGCTGGCCGGCGAACAGCGCGGCGCGGGCGCGCCACAGCGCCAGGTTGGCGTGGGCCCGGGCCTGCACCGCGCGGTTGGATGGCGCGACGTAGGCGTCCTCCATCGCCTGCCATTGGCTCAGCGCCTCCTGGGCGGGCTCCCACGCCCCCGGCGTGCCGGCCACCGACATCACCGCCAGGATGGCGTCTGCACGCTTCCAGGCCCGCTGCACACGCGGCATCCCGGCCACGGCCGCGGGCACCTGCCGGGCCTGCGCGAGCGCCTCGCGCGCAGCGCCCAGCTGACCCGATTCGGCCCGCACGCCGGCCAGTGCAGCCCACCACAGTGCGGCGGTGTCATTGGCCCCGTCGCGCCGTGCCAGCCCTTGCAGCGCGCGCTGCAGAGCGTGCTCGGCCTCGTCCCAGCGGCCCAGCCACAGACGCACGTCGGCCAGCTCGCGCTCCACCGAGTTGAGTGTGTAGGTGTCGGGCGGGGCGCCCGGGCGCGTCAGCGTGGCGCGCAGCGGCTCCAGCAGTGCCAGCGCCTGCAGCGGCTGGCCGGTCTCGCGGCGGGCACGGGCCACGCGCATGGCCGTCTGCACGGTGTCCAGATGGGCCTCGCCCAACCCCTCGCGGCTGCGCGCATGGGCCTCCTCGTAGAGCGCACGGGCGTTGCCCAGGTCGCCAAGTCGGCTCAGCACATCGGCCAGCTCGGCCTGCGGCTTGGTGAGGGCAAAGGCTGGCATGCCGGGTTCGGCACGCAAGGTGGCCAGGGCCTGTTCGTAGAGCGCCCGCGCCTCGGCCAGGCGGTTCTGGGCCAGCCAGCGCACCCGGGCCAGGCCGATCAGCGCGCGGCTCAGCGCCGCGCCTTCGCGGGGCTGGCCGTGCAGCAGCCCGATGGCCTCCTGGAAGGCGCGCTCGGCGGCGGCCGGGTCGCGGTCCTCGGTGAGCTGGCCGCGCACGATCGCGTAGCGGGCGCGCACGGCCTGCGCCCCGCGCGGCAGCGCGTCGACGATGGCGGCGGCCTGGTCCAGCTGTGCGGTGGCCGCCGGGATGTCGCGCGCGCTGAGCGCCATCGCGTGGCGCACCAAGGCATCGAAGTGCTCGGGCGAGCGTGGCCCGAATTGCCGCGCGGTGAAGGCCACCAGGTCGGCGGTGACGGCGGCCCGCCTGGCGCTGTCGTCGACATCGGCGTAGAGATCGGCCAGCGTGGCCAGCACGTCGCGCTGCACTTCGGGGTCGGCCACCGGCTGCGTGTGCAGGCGCTCGGCCGACATGTCCAGCAGCTCGCGCGCGCTCACCTGGCCGCCGCGCGCCGGGTTGGCGCTGAGCCAGGAAACCGGCTTGTACAGCGCCAGCAGGAAATCCCGCGTGGCCTGGGCACGCAGGGCTTCGCGCTCGGCCAGCTGCGTCTGCCGCAGCGACACGGCCGTGGTGGCCAGCAGCGCCGCGGTGAAGACCGCGCCAAGCGCCACGCCCACGCGGTGGCGGCGCACGAAGGCCGCCGCGCGGACGAGGCACGACTCGGGCCGGGCGCGCACCGGCAGGCCGTCCAGCCAGCGCTGCAGGTCCTCGCGCAGGGCGGCGGCGCTGGCGGTGCGCTCTGCGGGCACCTTGCGCAAGGCCGCCAGCACGACGGCGTCCAGCGCGCCGCGCAGCGTGGCGGCCAGGCGGCGCGGCGAAACACCTTGCGCCCGCGCCGCCTCGGGCGACACCCGGGTGCTGGGCCGGGCGGGCAAGGCCTCCAGCACCGCCGCCTCGAGCTGCGCTGCGCTGGCCCGGCGCAGCCGGTAGGGCCGCGCGCCGCACAACAGCTCGTAGAGCACCACGCCCAGGGCGTGAACGTCGCTGGCGGTGGTGAGCGGCTCGCCGCGGATCTGCTCGGGGCTGGCGTAGTCGGGCGTCAGCGCACGGCCGCCGAGCTGCGTCAGCCCGGTGTCGTCGGTCTGCCCTTGCTCGGCGTCGAGCAGCTTGGCGATGCCGAAATCCAGCAGCTTCACCTGGCCGGAGGCGGTGACCAGGATGTTGGCGGGCTTGAGGTCGCGGTGCAGCACGAGGGCAGCGTGGGCATGGGCCACCGCGTCGAGCACCTGAAGAAAGAGCTGCACGCGTTCGCGCGGGCCCAGGCTATGCGCATCGCACCAGGCGACGATGGGCTGCGCGCCGTCGACCAGCTCCATCGCCAGCCAGGGCCCGGTGTCGTCCACGCCGGCGTCGTAGAGGCGCGCGATGTGCGGGTGTTCGAGCCGGGCCAGGATGTCGCGCTCGCGCGCCAGGCGCTCGGCCAGATCACTGCGCCAGGGCAGGTGGCGTGGCAGCTTCAGGGCCACGTTGCGCTGGTAGGCGCCATCGGCCCGCTCGGCGCGCCAGACCAGCGCCATGCCGCCCTCGCCCAGCGGCGCCCGCAGGCGCCAGGGGCCGATGCGCAGGCCGTCGCGGAGCCCCCGGTCGGGCGGGAGCGCGCGATGCTCGCCGAGCGGGGGCAGGGCGGCCAGCGGGTCGCGCGACGGTGCGGTGCCGTGGGCGGCGAGCAGGCGCTGCAGCTCGGCCGCCAGTGCCGGCTCGCGCTCGGCCAATGCGGCCAGCCAGCGCTGGCGCGCCGCGGGCGGCTGGTCCAGCGCCTCGTCGAGCAAGGCGCTGGTGCGTACCCACAGCGAGACTGGGCAGGGTGCGGCCATCCCGAGTCAATCCGCCAGGCTGGCCAGCAGAAAGGCGCGGGCCTTGTCCCACTGCCGGCGCACCGTGCGCTCGCAGGCTCCTGTCAGCTCGGCGATCTCGGCCTGGCTGTAGCCGGCGAAGTACTGCATCTCGACCACCCGGGCCAGTGCCGGGTCCAGCGCCTGCAGCTCCTCCAGGGCATCGTGGATGCGCAGCAGCGTGTCGTCGGCCGCCTGGGCCGGGTGCTCGTGCACGAGCAGGTCGTGCAGCGGCAGGTGCGGCGCCCCGCCACCGCGCCGCTCGGCGCGGTGCTCGCGTGCCAGGTCGACGACCACGTGCCGCATCACCGTGGCCGCGTAGGTGAAGAAGTGCTTGCGGCCTTCCAGCGGCCGGTGGCGCGCGCGGGTGAAGCGCAGGAAGCTCTCGTGGACCAGCTCGGTGGTGCCCAGCAGCGGCGACGCGCCGCCGGTGAACAGGCGTGCGTGCGCAATCCGCCGCAGCTCGGGGTAGAGCTGGGTGAACAATTGGTCCACCGCGCCGGGCTCGCCGGCGGCAGCTTGGTGGATCCATTCGGTCAGGGGCAGGTCTTCGGTCACGTGGCTTCCCTCGTTCGGGCCACGCATCGTGCCCGCGGCTTGCCGCCGTGACGCACCGCTTCCCTAGAATGCAGGCATGCGCTTCCCTAACTTGTTGGCCCAGGCGACGCTGCGCCACCGCTCGTTGCTGTGCGTGGGCCTGGATCCGGACCCCGCCCGCTTTCCCGCCGGCTGGCAGGGTGACCCGGCCCGCATCTTCGATTTCTGCGCCCGCATCGTCGACGCCACCAAGGACCTGGTGTGCGCCTTCAAGCCGCAGATCGCCTACTTCGCCGCCCACCGGGCCGAAGACCAGCTCGAGCGGCTGATGGCCTACATCCGCCGGGTGGCCCCCGAGGTGCCGGTGATCCTGGACGCCAAGCGCGGTGACATCGGATCGACCGCCGAGCAATACGCCCGCGAGGCGTTCGAGCGTTACCAGGCAGATGCACTGACGCTGTCGCCCTTCATGGGCTTCGATTCGATCGAGCCCTACCTGAAGTACGACGGCAAGGGCCTGATCCTGCTGTGCCGCACCTCCAACCCCGGTGGCAGCGACCTGCAGGCCCAGCCGCTGGCCAATGGCGACCGCCTCTACGAACACGTGGCCCGGCTGGCCGCCGGTGCCTGGAACCGCGACGGCCGCCTGGGCCTGGTGGTGGGCGCCACCTTCCCGGCCGAACTGGCCCGCGTGCGCGAACTGGCGCCGACGCTGCCGCTGCTGATCCCGGGGGTCGGCGCGCAAGGCGGCGACGCCGCCGCCACGGTGCGTGCCGCCTGGCGGGCCGACGCGCCGATCATCGTCAATTCTTCGCGGGCCGTGCTGTACGCCGGAAGCGGCGAGGATTTCGCGAGCCGTGCACGCGCGGTGACCGAAGCCACTCGGCGCGAGCTGGAGGCCGCTAGGTGCGGCCCGGCGCTCGGCTGAGAGCGCGGCGTTACATTCCGACGGAAACCCGGGCTACAAGCCGCGGGGTTTCGGGCGACACTGTGGGCTGGCACGGCTCTTTCAGGCGACGCTCGCAGTGGCTGGCACCGAACCTCAAGCGCACAACGGGTTGACCGCTCACTGGCGCTGGGGCCTGCGCGCGGTGCTGGCCGCCGCCTGTGTGGCGGCCTTGGCCATGGTGCTGCCGCCGGCCTGGCCCCCCTTGGCGCACGCCGCCGTGATCGCCCTGGCCACCGTGCTGGCCATCGCGCTGATCGCCGTCCCGCTGTGGCGCGCACTGGCGCGGCGGCATAACGAGTCCGCGGCGGTGCATGGCCAGGTGGCTCAGTTGCTGGGCCTCGCGGCCCACGCCCACATCGAGCTCGACCCGTCCGGCCGGGTGCTTCGCACCTCGGCGCGTGCCGGCATGTCGCTGTTCGGCTCCTCGCCTCCGCAGCCGGGCCATGCGATCTGGGATTTGCCGCAGGTACGCCTGGAGCCCGAAGACCTGACCCGCCTGCGCCAGGCCGTCATTGCGAAGTCGGCGTGGCCCGAGCTGAGCCTGGCCTGGCACGACAGCCAGGGCGGCCGGCGCCATCTCAGCCTGTGCGGGCTGCCGCGGCGTGACGCCACCGGGCGGGTCGTCGGCCACTGGGCCCTGCTGCGCGACCGCGACGCCGAAGTCCATGCCCGCGATGCCCAGCGTGCCGTCGAGACCCGGTTTCACGAGCTGTTCCGCCGCATCCCGTCGCCACTGGTGCTGCACCGCCAGGGCCATGTGCTCGACGCCAACCCGGCGGCCGTGGCGCTGTTCGGTTTCGACGACCTGCATTCGATGCTGGGCACCAGCCTGCTGACCTCCTATGCCGAGGGCGAGGACCGCGAGCGGGCCCAGGCCCGGCTGGACCTGGTGGACGCCATGCCGTTGGGGCAGACGCTGCCGGCTCACGAGTACAAGCTGGCGCCGCGCCGCGGCGGGGCGCTGGTGGTACAGGTCAGCAGTGCCCCGGTGGAGGTGGAGGACGGCCGCGCCATCCTGTCCATCTACACCGACGAGACCGAGCGCCGGCAGGCCGAAGAGGCGGTGATGCGCTCAGAGGCCTTGCTGTCGCATCTGGTGTCGACCAGCCCGGACGCCATCACCCTGACCGAGATGGCCACCGGGCGCTACGCGATGGTCAACCCGAGCTTCGTGCGCATCACCGGCTTCGAGGCCGAGGAGGTGATCGGCCGGACTTCGACCGACATCGGCATCTGGGTCAACGAGGAAGAGCGCCGCACCCTGGTGCGTGCGATCCGCGAGCAAGGCAGCGCGCAGAACCTGCCGGCCACCTTCCGGGCCCGCGACGGCCGCAAGGTGCTGATGCTGATGTCGGCGGCGCGCTTCGACATGGATGGCCGCGCCTACCTGGTGATCGCCTCGCGCGACGTGACCGCCAACGAACAGTCCCGGCTCGAACGTCAGGCGATCCTGGACAACGCCTTGATGGGCATCGCGCTCACCCGCGACCAGCATTTCGTGCTGGTGAACCCGCGCTTCGAGTCGATGTTCGGCTGGCCGCCGGGCCTGATGGTGGGCCAGCATGGCAGCGTGGTCTGGCCCTCGGTGGCGGCGCACCAGGCGGTGGGCAGGGATCTGGGCCCCGCGCTCTCGCGCGGCGAGCAGATCGAGGTCGAGCGGCCGATGATGCGGCGCGACGGCTCGGTCTTCATGTGCCGCATCCTGGCCAAGGCCCTGTCGCCCACCGAGCCGGGCCGCGGAGGCACCTTGTGGCTGCTGGAGGACATCACCGACAGGCGCCAGGTCGAGCAGGCCCTGGCCAGGGCACGCGACGACGCCGAGGCCGCCAGCCGCGCCAAGAGTGCCTTCCTGGCGAACACCAGCCACGAGATCCGCACGCCGCTGAATGCCCTGCTGGGCCTGGCCCGCCTCGCCCGCCAGCCGGGCGTGGATGAGTCGCGCCGGCGCCAGTACATCGAGCAGATCAGCGACAGCGCCGAGACGCTGTCGGGCATCCTCTCCGACATCCTCGACCTGTCCAAGATCGAGGCCGGCAAGATGCACCTGGACAGCATGCCGTTCGACCTTCGGGCGCTGTTGGCAACGCTGCACCAGGCCTATGGTTCGCTGGCCGACACCAAGGGCCTGGACATGAGCCTGGTCATCGACGAGGGGCTGCCGGCCGTCGTCGTCGGCGACCCGGTCCGGCTGCGGCAGATCCTGAGCAACTACCTCAACAACGCACTGAAGTTCACCGACAGCGGCAGCCTGCGGCTGTCGGTTCACGAGACCTGCGCGCACCAGGTGCGCTTCGAGGTGATCGATACCGGGCCAGGCATCGACGACGAGCAGCAGGGCCTGCTCTTTCGCCCCTTCAGCCAGGCCGACGTGTCGACCACGCGGCGCGTGGGGGGCACCGGCCTCGGCTTGTCGATCTGCCGCCAGCTCGCCGAGCTGATGGGCGGCCAGGTCGGGGTGGTGAGCCTGCCCGGCCAGGGCAGCTGTTTCTGGGCCGAGGTGCCGTTGCCGCCTGGCGAGATCGATGCCCTTGACAGTGGCTCCAGCGGCTTTGGCATCGACCCGATCGCCGGCACGCGGGTGCTGCTGGTCGAGGACAACGCGGTCAACATGATGATCGCCGTGGCGCTGCTGGAGCAGTGGGGCGTGGAGGTGTCCCAGGCCGGCGACGGCCTTCAGGCCATCGAGGCCGTTCGCATGGCCCATGCCACCGGCCGGCCGATCGACCTGGTGCTGATGGACGTGCAGATGCCCGGCATGAGCGGCCACGAGGCCGCCCGCATCCTGCGGCGCACCTATTCGCCGCGGGACCTGCCCATCGTCGCGCTGACCGCCGCGGCGTTGGTCTCCGAGCGTGACCAGGCCCTGGCCGCCGGCATGAACGACTTCCTCACCAAGCCCATCGACTCGGGCCGACTGCGCAACACCCTGGCGCGCACGCTGCGGGCCCGCGACGAACTCGTCTGATGTGAGAACGTTCCACGCGGCCAGCGCCGGGCCGCTCCCAAGCGGCCGCGTGACCCTCTCGGAGGGTGGGGCCGGTACACCGGCACCGGGTGCCCCATTTCAGGGCAGCTCGCTGCGCCGGGGCAGATCCGCGCCGCGCCGCCCACAGGTGATGGCGGCGGCGCGCGCCGCGAAGCCCAGCACCTCGGCCCAGAACTCGTGGGGGAGCATGTGCAGGGCGTCCGGGCTGAGCGCGTCGCGCTCGGCCAGCGCGGTGAGCATCGCGGCCTGGAAGGTGTCGCCCGCGCCCACCGTGTCCACCACCGTGGTCTTCACTGGAGCGATGGCCAAGCCTGCGCCAGTCCCGACGTAGGCCCGGGCGCCCTCGCCGCCATGGGTGACCACCACCGCCGCCACGCCGGCGGCGCGCCAGCGATCCGCCAGCTCGGCATGCGGCACCCCCGGGTACAGGCGTTGCAAGTCCTCGTCACTCACCTTCAGCAGGTGGGTGCGGGCGGACATCCAGTCCAGCGTGTCGCGCCAGCGGGCCAGATCAGGCTCGACGTTGGCCCGCACATTGGGGTCGTAGGCGACCACGCAGCGGTGGTGTTCGCGCTCGGCGATGGCCCGCTGCGCGCTGGCGACCGGCTCGACCACCATCGCGTAGGAGCCGAAGTGGATGGCGCGGGTCTCGGCCGGCAGGCTGTCGAGCGCGTTCTCGGTGACCAGCCGGTCGGCGCAACCATCGCCATAGAAGCTGTAGGAGGGCACCCCCTGCGCGTCCAGGCCGACCAGGCTCAGCGTGGTGGGCGCGTCGGTCAGTTGCACACAGCCGGTGCCGATGCCTTCGGCCCGCAGCGCGGCCATCAGGCGCTCGCCGAGGAAGCCGCGCGAGACGCCGCCCAGAAAGCTCACCGGTTGCTGCAGGCGGGCCAGGCCGAGCGCCACGTTGAACGGCGAGCCGCCGATGCGGGCGTCCAGCGCCATGCCGGTGGGCGTGTCGCCGGCCGCGAACACATCGAACAGGGCTTCGCCACAAACGACAAACATGGGGTTCTCCAGGGCTTCAGGGTGATGTGCAGGGGTGGCTGGCGGGGCGCCGCTCGAGCCGTACAGCGACCGAAGCATGCCGCGGTTCAGGAGCCTCCCGGGTTGGGGTTTTCCATTAATCAATCCACTTGATTTATTAACTTCAGGCTCGCACAATCCGTCCCGTGCCAGCCCGAAATGCGGCGCAGCCCGCCCGAACCAGGCTGCGACCCAAAGCAAATCGGTTAGCGCTCGCTTTCAATCCAGCCCCACCCAGGAGACATCGAATGACCCATCGCCTTGCCCCCACCGCCCTGCGCGCCACCGCCCTGGCCACCCTCTGCATGCTGGCGGGTGGTGCCCACGCCGCCGGCGAGGTGGTGATCGGCCTGATCACCAAGACCGAGACCAACCCCTTCTTCGTGAAGATGAAGGAAGGCGCCACGGCTGCCGCCACCGCCAAGGGCGCCAAGCTGCTCTCCGGCGCGGGCAAGACCGACGGCGACAACGCCGGCCAGGTGACCGCGATGGAGAACATGATCGCCGCCGGTGCCAAGACCATCCTGATCACGCCCAGCGACTCCAAGGCCATCATCCCGGCCATCAAGAAGGCCCGCGACAAGGGCGTGATGGTCATCGCGCTGGACAGCCCGACCGACCCGGTCGAAGGCACCGACGCGCTGTTCGCCACCGACAACTACAAGGCCGGCGTGCTGATCGGCCAATACGCCAAGGCCTCGCTGGCCGGCAAGCCGGTGAAGATCGCCACGCTGGATCTGTTCCCCGGCCACCCGGTCGGTGCCCAGCGCCACAACGGCTTCCTGCAGGGCTACGGCCTGCCAAGCCTGGACGCCAAGAGCAACGAACTGGCCAAGCCGGCCGAGGTGGTCTGCATGGCCGACAGCTTCGGCGACCGCGCCAAGGGTCAGACGGCGATGGAGAACTGCCTGCAGAAGAACCCTGACATCAACCTCGTCTACACCATCAACGAGCCGGCCGCGGCGGGCGCCTTCAACGCGCTGCAGAAGGCCGGCAAGGACAAGAACGTGCTGATCGTCTCGGTCGACGGCGGCTGCGACGGCGTCAAGGACGTGGCGGCCGGCAAGATCGCCGCCACCTCGCAGCAGTACCCGCTGAAGATGGCGGCGATGGGCGTGGACGCCGGCATCGAGTACGCCAAGAGCGGCAAGAAGGTCGCCGGCTACACCGACACCGGCGTGACCCTGATCGCCAACAAGGCGGTGGCCGGCGTCGACAGCAAGGACACCAAGACCGGCATGGACCTTTGCTGGGGCAAGAAATAAGTGGAGCCCCCGCCCGCTGAAACAGCGGGCGACCCCCCGAGGGGGTGCGCCGCGCGCTGGCCGGCGCGCGTCGCTACCCTTCGTTTTTCGGTCACGCCTTGAAAGTCACACCGTGAACGCCTTGAAAGACAAACTGCCGCCGATCGGCCAGCTCGGGCCCTTCATTGCCCTGGTCATCGCCTGTGCCATCTTCGGCACCACCACCGAGCGCTTCTTCAGCGGCGAGAACTTCTCGCTGATCCTGCAGCAGGTCATGGTGGTGGGCGTCATCGCCATCGGCCAGACGCTGATCATCCTGACCGCCGGCATCGACCTGTCCTGCGGCATGGTGATGGCGCTGGGCAGCATCGTGATGACCAAGCTGGCGGCCGACATGGGAATGCCGGCGCCGCTGGCCATCCTCTTCGGGGTGGCGGTGACCGCGCTGTTCGGCCTGATCAACGGCCTGCTGGTGACCCGCATCAAGCTGCCCCCGTTCATCGTCACGCTGGGCACCTTCAACATCGCCTTCGCGGTGACCCAGCTCTACTCCGGCGCGCAGACCGTGACCGAGGTGCCGCCGCTGATGACCTGGCTGGGCAACACCTTCGCCATCGGGGGCACCAACGTCGCCTACGGCACGGTGCTGATGATCCTGCTGTACCTGGGCGTGTGGTTCTGGCTGCGCGAGACCGCCGCCGGCCGCCATGTCTACGCCGTGGGCAACAACCCCGAGGCGACAAGGCTGGTGGGCATCCCGACCGAGCGGGTGATCCTCGGCGTCTACGTGCTGGCCGGCGTGTTCTACGGCATCGCCTCGCTGCTGGCCGTCTCGCGCACCGGGGTCGGTGACCCGAACGCCGGGCAGACCGAGAACCTGGACGCCATCACCGCGGTGGTGCTGGGCGGCACCAGCCTGTTCGGCGGCCGCGGCGTGATCCTCGGCTCGCTGATCGGCGCCATCGTCGTCGGCGTGCTGCGCAATGGCCTGACGCTGATGGGCGTGTCGTCGGTCTACCAGGTGCTGATCACCGGCATCCTGGTCATCCTGGCCGTCGCCGTCGACCAACTGTCTCGCAAGGGAGGGCGCTGAAATGAGTTCCCATCGACTCGTGATGCAGGCCAAGGGCCTGGTCAAACGCTATGGCCAGGTCGTTGCCCTGGACGGTGCCGACTTCGAACTGCGCGCCGGCGAGATCCTGGCGGTGATCGGCGACAACGGCGCCGGCAAGTCCAGCCTGATCAAGGCCTTGTCGGGCGCCACCATCCCCGACGAAGGCGAGATCCAGCTCGACGGCAAGACCATCCACTTCAAGAGCCCGATGGACGCCCGCCGCGTCGGCATCGAGACGGTCTACCAAGATCTGGCCGTGGCGCCCGCCATGAGCATCGCCGAGAACCTGTTCCTCGGCCGCGAGCTGCGCCGCGAGGGCTTCCTGGGCAATGTGCTGCGGATGCTGGACAAGAAGAAGATGCTCGAGACCAGCATCGCCCGCATGAACGACCTGAAGGTCGGCATCCGCTCGATGACGCAGGCGGTGGAGACGCTCTCCGGCGGCCAGCGCCAGTGTGTAGCGGTGGCCCGCGCGGCGGCCTTCGCCGAGCACGTGGTGATCCTCGACGAGCCCACCGCCGCGCTGGGCGTGAAGGAGGGCAACATGGTGCTGGAGCTGATCCGCCGGGTGCGCGACAAGGGCCTGCCGGTGATCCTGATCTCGCACAACATGCCGCATGTGTTCGAGATCGCCGACCGCATCCACGTGGCCCGGCTGGGCCGGCGCGCTGCCATCCTCAACCCGAAGACGATCAGCATGAGCGACACGGTGGCCGTGATGACCGGGGCGATGCCACCCGACAAGATCCCTGCAGAGTGCCTTGCACACTGAACATGAGGCCGACATGCTGAAGGGAATCGACCCCCTGCTCACCCCCGAGCTGCTGAAGGTGCTGGCCGAGATGGGGCACGGCGACGAGATCGTCGTCGCCGACGCCAACTTCACGGCGGCCACGCTGGCGGCGGGCAAGCCGGTGATCCACCTGCCCGGCGCCGGCGTCGAGCGGGCGAGCCAGGCCGTGCTGTCGCTGCTGCCGCTGGACGCGGCGGTGGCGCAGCCGGTGGCCTTCATGCAGGTCAGCGAGTACCCGGCCGGCACGCTGAGTGCGCTGCAACGCCGCATGCTCGACCAGCTTCAGCGCGGCGGCCATGCGCAGCCCGCGCAGTGCGAGGCCACCGAGCGTTTCGCGTTCTACGATCGGGTTCGTGACGCCTTCGCCATCGTGCTGACCGGCGAACAGCAGCCCTACGGCAACTTCCTGTACAAGAAGGGCGTCATCGGAGAAGCCCTTGTCCCCTGAAACCGCCCCCGCCCCACCCACCGAGGGCTCCCGCCTGCGCCCGCGCGGCTCCAGCCAGGGCGGCCTGCGCCAGTACAACGAACGCGTCATCCTGCAGGCCATCCGCCTGCATGGCGCACTGCCCAGTGCCGATCTGGCGCGCCTGACCCACCTGACCGCCCAGACCGTCTCGCTGATCACCAAGCGGCTCATCGACGACGGCCTGCTGCTCAAGGGCACACCACAGCGCGGAAAGGTCGGCCAGCCCTCGGTGCCCTTGTCGCTGAACCCGGATGGGGCCTATTCGATTGGCGTCAAGGTCGGCCGGCGCGGGCTGGACGTGCTGCTGATCGATTTCGAGGGCCGGGTCCGCGAACGATCCTCACGCGACTACGCCTTCCCCGACCCCCAGCTGGTGCTGACCGAGATCACCCTGCGTGTGCAAGGCCTCATGCGGCGCCTGGGCGACACCGCCCGCGAACGCGTGCAGGGCGTGGGCGTGGCCGCCCCGTTGTCGATGGGCGGGTGGCAGTCGCTGCTGGGCTTCCCGGACACCCTGGCCGAGGCCTGGACCCGCACCGACCTGCGTGGCGAGATCGAGCGCCAGACCGGCCTGCCGGTCGACCTGCTGAAGGACACCGCCGCCGCCTGCGTGGCCGAGCTGGTGGCCGGGCGTGGGCGCAGCGTGAAGAGCTTCCTCTATGTGTTCGTCGACACCTTCATCGGCGGCGGCCTGGTGATCGACAGCCACCTGCGCGCCGGCCTGCACGGCAATGCCGGCGCCATCGGCTCGCTGCCACTGGGCCTGGCCTCGGCGGGCAGCAGTGCCCCGCCGCCACAACTGCTCAGCGTGGCCTCGCTGCTGAACCTGGAGGCCCGCTACCGCGAGGCCGGCCTGGAGCCCATGGCCAGCGGCGACGAGCGCGCGCTGGAGATGCCGTGGCGGCCACACACCCAGGCCTGGATGCACGAGGCCGCCGCCGCCATCGCCCTGGCCACCAACAGCGCTGCCTGCCTGCTGGATCTGGACGGCGTGATCGTCGATGGCAACTTCGCCCGCCCGGTGCTCACCGCTTTGCAGCGCGAGATCGAAACCGCGCTGGCGCGCTACAGCTGGGAGGGGGTGGTGCGGCCCGAGTTGATGCCCGGCACCATCGGCTCCGACGCGCGCGCCATCGGCGGCGCGCTGTTGCCGCTGTACGCCAACTTCGCGCCCGACCGCGACCTGTTCCTGAAGGTCGCAGAGAGCTGAGTATTCGTGTCCGTCGCGACCGTGCCGATCGAACTCGAGACCCCGCGCCTGCGCTTGCGCCGCTGGCGCGCGAGCGACCGCGAGCCGTTCGCCGCGCTGAACCTGGACCCGCTCGTCATGGAGCACTTCCCGGCGCCCTTCCCGCGGGCGCGCAGCGACGCGTCCATCGACGCCTGGACCGCGGATTTCACCGAGCGCGGCTGGAGCAACTGGGCCGTCGAGCGGCGTGACACGGGCGAGTTCATCGGCTTCACCGGCCTGAGCATCCCGCAACGCCAGTTCAGCTTCTCGCCCTGCGTGGAGATCGGTTGGCGCCTGGCCCACGCCCACTGGGGCCAGGGCTTCGCCACCGAGGCGGCACGTGCGGCGCTGTCCGCCGGCTTCGAGCGCATCGGGCTGAACGAGATCGTCTCGATGACGGCGCTCACCAACCTGCGCTCGCAGGCCGTGATGCGGCGCATCGGGCTGGCCGACGCGCAACTCACCTTCGATCACCCGGGCGTGCCCGAGGGCCACCCGGTGCGGCCGCACTGCCTTTATCGGCTCACCGCTGCGCAGTGGCGGGCGCGGCCCGGCGTCGCCTGATGCGACATCACTTGGTGCGAATTCGGTACAGCGTGCCCAAGCCGCCGGCGCCGTCCGCCCCGGTACTGCCATGGAACTCGCCGTCGGCCAGCTCCACCAGCCCGGCAAGCGGATGCCGGCCATCGAGGCCGTCCGGGTTGAACTTGTGCAGCAGCGTGTAGCGGCCGCCCAGGCTGATCCGGTAGACAACGCCGCCGTCGTGTATGCCGCCGCCTGCGGTGACGCCGTAGAACTGGCCGTCGCGGCCCAGGTGCAAGCCACCGACCGGCCGGTGGCCGCCATGCCGGGGGTCGAAATCGTGGAACAAACTGAACTCGCCATCGCGGCTCAGGCGGAACAGCATGCCATGCTGGGTGGCGTCGCCGCCGGTGGTCGTGCTGCCGTAGAGCATGCCGTCCGGGCCCTCGACCAGGACCGACGGGTGGTGGCCGCCCTTGGGCCGCCTCCAGCCAAAAGCGTGCAACACCTTCACGAACCCGCCCGTGTGCATGGCGAATGCCGTGCCCAGGCGGTTGCGCCCTCCCGCGTAGGTCGTTCCGTAAAGCCGGCCGTCACTGCCCTGGATCAGCGCGGTGACGGGGTAGGCGCCATCGGCGTTGTCGAACGAATGGACGATGCCGTGTGCCCAACCAAGGGTGATGCGGAACACGCTGCCGAAGCCGAAGGCGCCGCCCTGCCGGGTGGTGCCGTACAGGTGGCCGTCGCTGGCCTGCAGCAGGCCCGCCATCGGCGTCCAACCGTCGATGCCGTCCGCCTGGAACGAGTGCAGCAGCGTCACCTCGCCGTCGGGGCGCATGCGGAACACGGTGCCCAGGCCGTGCAGGCCTCCGGCGGCCGTGGTGCCGTAGAAGTTCCCGTCGGCGCCCTGGATCAGGCCGTTGGGATGGCTGCCGTCGCCGGCATCGCCGAAGTCATGCAGCACGGCCAGCTGCCCGCCGGGCGTGAGCCGGAATGCCGTGCCGCCGGCGTGGGCGCCCGAGTTGCGCGCGGTCCCGTACAGCCGGCCGTCAGTCCCCACGGTCAGCGCGGCGTCGACCGAACTGCCGTCCGCCTCGGCGAGCGCATGCGTCACCTTGAAGGCGGCCGCGCCCGTGGCCCCGTGAACCGGTTCGGAGCGGGCGCCCAGGGGGGCCCACAAGGCCATGCCGGCGCAGGCCAGCAGGGGGAGGGTCCAGCGGAAACGGGGTAACCAGCGCATGCCGTGCTCACTTTCGTGGCCGGGCAGCGGACAGCGGGCTTGCCGTCCGTGCAGCCCGAGCGGGCCACCTTAGTCGCCCGGGCGCCGGTGCGGATTGACCCAGCTCAAGCCAGCACGGGCCGCCTCAGCGCCGCCCGAACATCATCTGCCTCGCCAGCGCGGACTTGACCGGCGGCAGCGTCTGCAGCGTGGCCAGCCCCAACCCGCGCACCGCCGCCAGCCCGGGCCACTGCCAGGTGAAGCTGCGTGCCAGGAAGTCGGTCGCGGCGATCATGCTCCAGCGGTCCGGCGCGCGGCTCCACTCCACGCGGCGCAGCGCGGCATCCAGGTCGCCCGCTTCACGCAGGCTCTGCACCAGCACGAAGGCGTCGCGCAACCCGAGGTTCAGGCCCTGGCCGGCCACCGGGTGCAGGGTCTGCGCCGCGTTGCCGATACGCACCTGCCGGCCCGAGACCAGCGTGCGCTCGGCATTCAGGCCCAGCGGGAAGCGCTTCAGCGGGCCGACCTCGCGCAGCGTGCCCGCGGCCTGCGGCAGCAGGGTGGCCAGCACGCTGCGGCGCTGCGTGTCGCTCAGCGGCTCGACCGGGTCGTCGTCGCTGGGGACGCACCACACCAGCGCAGCACGGCGCTCGCCGGGCGCATCGGCCGGGCCGGCCTTCAAGGGCAGCAGGGCCACCGGCCCGTGGCGCGTGAAACGCTCGAACGCGGTGCCGGGCTCGGCCAGCGCCGACAAGGTCACGCTGCCCACCCATGCCGTCTGCCGGTAGTCGTGCGTCAGGCCCTTCTTCGCCTGGTCGGCGAAGACGCCACCCTCGGCGATCACCGCCAGGTCGAAGGGCTCGGCGATGCCGGCGTCGATCTCCACGCCGCCAGCCACCGGCTTCACCGCGGCCACCGGGCTGCCCAGGCGGAAGCGGCATCGCTGCGGTGCGGCCGCGCACTCGGCCTCCCAGGCCCGCTGCATCGGCGCGACGATCTGGCCGTAGCGCAGCACGGCACCCAGCTGCGGCACGGCCTCGTCGGCCGCGCGGATGGTCAGCTCCGGGCGCAGCGGCACGCCCGTCAGCGTGGGCGGCGCCTGCGAGACATGCACCTGCAGGATCGCTTGCGCATCGTCGGCCGGCCAGACCTCCAGCCGCTGCAGCAGCTGCACGCTGCCCAGGCTGAGCGCCAGGGTGCGCGGGTCGCCGGCCACATCCCTCTCCGCCGGGCGGGCGTCGAACACGGTCACCTGCGCCTGGGGCCAGAGCCTGGCCGCGTACAGCGCCAGCGCCAGGCCGACCGGGCCGGCGCCGATCACCGCCAGGCGCACGGGCGTTGTCTCTGGGGAAGCTGCGATGGGTGAGGTCATGGGTTGCCAGGGAGTGAGGGGTGCCGCGCGTATTATTCGCCGCACCGGCAACCAGCCGGCCACATCCGGGAGCACACCACCATGGGCCTGATGGATTTCATCAAGAAACAGTTCATCGACATCCTCGAATGGACCGAGTCCGGCGACGGCACGTTGGCCTGGCGCTACCCCATGGCCGACAACGAGATCCAGTATGGCGGCTCGCTGACCGTGCGCGAAAGCCAGCTGGCGCTGTTCGTCAACGAGGGCCAGGTGGCGGATGTGTTCGGCCCCGGCATGCACAAGCTGACGACGCAGACGCTGCCCATCCTCACCTACCTGAAGAACTGGGACAAGCTCTTCGAGAGCCCGTTCAAGAGCGATGTCTACTTCTTCAGCACCCGCCAGCAGGTGGACCAGCGCTGGGGCACCAGCCAGCCCATCACCATCCGCGACAAGGATTTCGGCGCCGTGCGGCTGCGTGCCTTCGGCAACTATGCCTACCGGGTGGCCGACCCGAAGAAGTTCCACACCGAGATCTCGGGCACGCGCGATCGCTACACGGTGGAGGACATCGACGGCCAGTTGCGCGGGATGATGCTGCAGCACATCAGCGACGCGGTCGCTGCCAGCGGCATCCCCTTCCTGGACCTGGCGGCCAACCAGGTCGAGTTCGCGCAGCAGCTGAAGGCGGCCACCGAGACCTCGTTCGACGCGATCGGCCTGAAGCTCGAAAGCGTCACCGTGCAAAGCGTGTCGCTGCCCGAGGAGCTGCAGAAGGTGCTCGACCAGAAGATCGGCATGGGCATGGTCGGCAACAACTTGGGCCAGTTCATGCAGTACCAGACGGCGCAGGCCATCCCCAAGCTGGCCGAGGGCGTGGGCCAGGGCGGCGGTGGCGTGGCCGGCGACGCGTTGGGCCTGGGCGCTGGCGTCGCCATGGGCCAGATGCTGGCGCAGCAACTCAGCCAGGGCCTGAACGCCGGCGCGGCCCAGATGCCGCCACCGGGCAGCGCCGCCGCGGCGCCGATGAAGGCCGACGAGGTGATGGCCACCATCGAGAAGCTGGCCGAGCTGAAGGCCAAGGGCATCCTCACCGACGAGGAGTTCAGCACCAAGAAGGGCGAGCTGCTGAAGAAGCTCGTCTGAACACCGCCTGACAACTTGGCGACCGAACCGCCATCCTCCGGCCCGCGCCCGCAGCGGGCCTGGCGCGCCGCGTGCCCGGGCTGCGGCGCGCCGGTCGACTTCGCCTCCGCCGCCTCCGCCAGCGCGGTCTGCAGCTTCTGCCGCAGCACGGTGGTGCGCGAAGGCGACGCGCTGCGGCGCATCGGCGTCAGCGCCGAGCTGTTCGACGACCACTCGCCGCTGCAGCTGGGCGCCGGCGGCAGCCACCAGGGCGTGGCCTTCAGCCTGGTCGGCCGGCTGCAGTACCGCTACGCCGAGGGCACCTGGAACGAGTGGCACGCGCTGTTCGAGAACGGCAAGTCCGGCTGGCTGAGCGAAGACAACGGGGCCTACGTGCTGGCCTTCGACCGGCCGGCGCTGGCCGAGTGGCCGGCAGCGGACGAACTGCACGCCGGCGAGCGCCGGCTGGTGGACGGCAGCGCCTGGAGCGTGGCCTCGGTGGTCAGCGCCTCGCTGCTGGCGGCACAGGGCGAGCTGCCCCGGCCACCCCGCATGCAGGGCAGCTTCACGGTGGCCGATCTGCGCAATGAGCGCGACGAGGTCGGCACGCTGGACTACGCCGACCCGGCCGCGCCGGCCTGGTCGGTCGGCCGCGCGGTGCGGCTGGCCGAGCTGGCCCTGCAGGGGCTGCGCGAAGGCCCGGCCGAGAAGACCTTGCAGGCCCGCCAGGTGCCCTGCCCGAGCTGTGGCGCCGCGCTGGCCCCCACGCTGGCCAGCAGCCTGTCGATCAGCTGCCCGCAGTGCCGGGCGGTGGTGGATCTGTCGCAGGGGGCTGGCGGGGATCTCCGGCACTACGCGCAGAACAACTCGGGTGCCGGCGGCCTGGAGCCGCAGATTCCGCTCGGCAGCAGCGGCCGCCTGGCACTGGGTGCCGAGGGCCCGCTGGCTTGGCAGGTGGTGGGCTACCTGGAGCGCTGTGACCTGCCCGAACCGGGCGCTGACGACGAGCAGACCTTCTGGCGCGAGTACCTGCTGTACCACCGCAGCGCCGGCTTCGCCTTCCTGGTCGACACCGACGAGGGCTGGAGCTGGATGCGGCCGCTCACCGGGGCGCCGCTGGCCACCGGCGCCGGCGCGAGCTGGCAGGGCCTGGCCTTCTCGCAGCGCTGGCGTTACGACGCCAAGGTGACCTGGGTGCAGGGCGAGTTCTACTGGCGGGTGCAGCGCGAGGAACGCGCGCAGGTGACGGACTATGTCGGCCCGCGCGGCGCGCTGCTGTCGCGCGAGCAGGTCGGCGACGAGGTCACCTGGTCGCTCGGCCAGCCGCTGGACGCCGCGCTGGTGGCCGGTGCCTTCCGCATCGCGCCGGCCGCGCGCGCCGCCCTGCACCGCGACAGCGCGCCGCTGTCCAGCCTGGGCAGCCTGGGCAACCTGGGCGGGGGCTCCAGCGGGCTGAACCAGGGCCTCATCATGCTGGTGGTGGTGATCGCGGTGGTCCTGATGATGGCCCAGTGCAGCAGCAGCGACGATTGCGACGAGGCCAAAGCCACCTTCGGCGCGGCCAGCACCGAGTACCAACAGTGCCTGAACAACCAGCGTTCAGGCGGGTTCCGAACCGGCGGCGGCAGCTTCGGCGGCTACTCCAGCGGTTCGGGCGGCCACAAGTGAAGTGAAAACGGAGGTCCTCCATGACGGGCATCGAATGGCTCAAACCCGGCGTCTTCCTCGGCTCGATGCTGTTCGCGCTGATGGGCGTGCTGGTCTTCTGGGTCTGCTTCGTGATCATCGACAAGTTCACGCCCTACGACCTGTGGGAGGAGATCGTCGCCAAGCACAACATGGCGCTGGCCGTGGTGGTGGCGGCGATGTGCCTGTCGATCGGGCTGATCGTGGCCGCGTCGATCCACGGCTAAGCGCCGTGGCGCGAATGGTCTTCAGGCACGGGCCTCAGGCCAGGCGGCGAGGGCGCGTCCGGCGCCAGCAGCCCGCGCCGCTGCCAGGGGTTGCGGCCTGCGCCCAGGTGCCCGGCGAGGTCGCGCAGGGCCCAGTGCAGATCGACGCGGTGGTCGCGCAGGCCCAGCAGGTCGAGGGCGGCATCGGTGGGCCCGGGCAGGAAAGGCCGGGGCCGATCGCGGGCCCAGACCTCGATGCGCATCGTCGGCCGGCGCGCCCGGGCCTGCTTGTGGAAGCCGAAGGTGTCGGCGACGATCAAGGTGTTGGCCGGCACCGGCAGCCGGGCCGGGTGGCCCAGGCCCAGCGCGGCGAGGTGGTTCCGGTCGATGTGCGCCGAGCCGCGCGCGGCATGGCGGTCGCCCTGGCCCGGGCCGCGCAGGCTGCGTTCGTGCTCCCAGGCCAGCCGGGCCGGCGTCAGCCGGTGCGAGCCGGGCACGTAGCAGAACGGCGAGTCGTCATTGCCCACGTCGGTCAGGAAGTACCAGGCCCGCATGGTCGGGTGAAAGGTGTCGGCGTGCAGGTGGGTCTGCGGGTCGCGATCGCCCAGCGTGGCGTGGGTCTGCACCGATTGCACGCAGGCCATCGGCGCCCGGTCGCATGCCGCCACATAGCGGGTCAGGCCGTTCCACAGCGGCCCCTGCAGCAACGCGGCCAGGCCGGGTGCCGCGCGCAGCAGGCCCGGGTTGACGGCGATGTGCCGCGTCACCGTGTCGCCGTGCACCCGCTCGCGCGCCGGCGCGCGGTGGCCCAGCACTTGGCGGCGCAGTTGCTGGAACTCGTCGTCCGGCAGCACGTTGCGCTTGATGATGAAGCCGTTGCGCTCGAAGGTGGACGCGTCCATGCCGTCGAGCAGATCGGTCAGCCGGGCCCGGCGCCGGGCGGCCAGCACATGCGCGGTGTAGACACGCCAGCGGTGCAGGCCCCAGGCGTTCAGCCGGGGCGAGCCGAGCAGCGGGTTGTCGACGAAGGACTTGTCGGCACCCAGCACCGACGCCGCCCACCAGGGCGACAGCAGGGCGGCACGCGCACCCGACTGCAGGGCCGCCCACCACTCGGCCGGGGCGTGCTGGCTGAGCCGGTAACCCATGGCGACACCCTAACCGCACCGCCCCCGAATGCCAACCCCCTTGCATGAAAGTCCCGAGGCTCCGGCCCGTGTGCAGCCAGCCGAGGTGCTGCTGCTGGCCTCGGTGTTCGTCATCGCCGCCTGTGGGCTGGTCTACGAGCTGGCGGCCGGCGCCCTGGCCAGCTACCTGCTGGGCGATTCGGTGCTGCAGTTCTCCACCATCATCGGCGCCTACCTGTTCGCCATGGGCATCGGCTCCTGGCTGTCGAAGTTCATCGAGCGCCAGCTGGTGGCGCAGTTCCTGCGGCTGGAGCTGATGGTGGGCCTGCTCGGCGGCTTGATGCCGGCCGCGCTGTTCGCCGCCCATGCCAGCCTGCCGGCCAGTGGCATGACGGCCTTCAGGGTGCTGATGTACGGCGCGGTGGGCACGGTGGGCGTGCTGGTGGGCCTGGAGATCCCGCTGGTGATGCGCATCCTCAAGCGCCAGTTCAGCCAGCGCTATGCGCTGAAAGACCTGGTGGCCCAGGTGCTGACCTTCGACTACCTCGGCGCGCTGGCCGTGGCGGTCGCCTTCCCGCTGCTGCTGGTGCCGCAGCTGGGGCTGATCCGCACCGGCCTGGCCTTCGGCCTGCTGAACGCCGCGGTGGCCGCCTGGGCGCTGTGGATGTTCCGCGCCGAGCTGCGGCGCTGGAACGCCCACGCGCTGGCCTGCGCGGCGGTGGTGGCGCTGCTGCTGGGCGCCTTCGCCGCGGCCGACCGCCTGACTACCTGGGCCGAGGACCGCTTCTACGGCGAATCCATCCTCTTCCGCGAGACCAGCGCCTACCAGCGGGTGGTGGTCACCGGCGGCCCGGCCGGCGTGCGCCTGTTCCTCAACGGCAACCTGCAGTTCCACTCGAGAGACGAGTACCGCTACCACGAGGCCCTGGTGCACCCGGCGATGGCCGCCCATGGCGCGCCGAAGCGCGTGCTGGTGCTGGGCGGCGGCGACGGCATGGCGGTGCGCGAGGTGCTCCGGTACCCGAGGGTCGAGCAGGTCACGCTGGTCGAGCTGGATCCGCGCATGACCGCGCTGTTCAGCCAGCAGCCCCGGCTGGCCGAGCTGAACCAGCGCGCCCTGCTGAGCCCCAGGCTGCGCATCGTCAATGCCGACGCCTTCGGCTGGCTGGAGCAGCAGGGCGACACCTACGACGTGATCGTGGTCGACTTCCCGGACCCCAGCAACTTCGCCCTCGGCAAGCTCTACACCACCAGCTTCTACGCGCTGCTGGACCAGCACCTCGCGGCCGGCGGCTACGCGGTGATCCAGACCACCTCGCCGCTGATCGCCCGGCACAGCTTCTGGACGGTGGTGGCCACCGTCGAGGCCGTGGGCCTCACCGCCACGCCGTACCACGCGCATGTGCCCAGCTTCGGCGAATGGGGTTTCGTGGTCGCCAGCCGGCGGCCCTGGCGCCAACCCACCGCCTTGCCGCCCGACCTGCGTTTCCTGACGCTGGACGGCATCCCGCCGCTGTTGAACTTTCCGCCCGACATGGCCCGCGTGCCGGCCGAACCGAACCGCCTGTCCAACCAGGTGCTGGTGCAGACCTTCGAGGCCGAGTGGGGCCGGGTCCACGAATGAAGCGGCGCACCCTGCTGGCCGCCAGCGCGGCCGGCCTCGCGGCCTGCGGGCGCGACGAGGCGCCCGCCTTCACCAGCCGCTGGGTCGGCGCCGGCCCCGAACGCGGCCACCGCCTGCGGGAGAAATCCGGCGCGCTGCCGGCACCGGCGGTGCGCCGGCGTACTGGCGCGCTGGTGCTGGGGGGCGGCATCGCCGGGCTGTCCGCGCTGCGCGCCCTGGTGCGTGCCGGCCACCACGACGCGCAACTGCTGGAGCTGGAGGACGAGGCCGGTGGCAACAGCCGCGGCCATGTCCTGCGCGGCCGGCCCTGCCCGGTGGGCGCCCATTACCTGCCGCTGCCCGGCCCGCAGGCCCGGGGCGTGAGCGAGTGGCTGCACGAGATCGGCCTGCTGCGCCACGAACTCGGCCGCACGGTACCGGACGAGCGGCACCTGTGCCACAGCCCACAGGAGCGCCTGTTCATGGCCGGGGCCTGGCAGGACGGCCTGCTGCCCTCGGCCGAGGGGCGGCCGGCCACGCTGGCGCAGTACCGGGCCTTCGGCCAACGCGTGGGCCACTTGCAGCGCAGCCTGGGTTTCGCGGTGCCGAGCCACCGCGCGCCGTGGACGGCCGGCCACGCGGCACTGGACGCCGAGACCTTTGCCACCTGGCTGGCCCGCGAGGGGCTCGGCGACGAGCGCCTGCTGGCCCACCTGGACTACGCCTGCCGCGACGACTACGGCGCCGGCCTGGCCACCGTCTCGGCCTGGGCCGGCATCCACTACTTCGCCAGCCGCCACGGCTTCCACGCGCCCGGCGACGAGGCCGAGGCGCCGGATGCGGTGTTCACCTGGCCCGAGGGCAATGCCTGGCTGGTGCGCCAGTTGGCGGCACCGCACGCGGCGCGCATCCACACCGGCCGCACCGTGTGGCGCGTCGACGAAGGCCGGCACGGCGTGGAGGTGACGGCCTGGAACGACGCCACGCAGCAGGCCGAGTCCTGGTCGGCTCCGCAGGTGGTGGTGGCGCTGCCGTTGTTCGTGGCTGCGCGGGTCGTCGTCAGCCCCTTGCCGGCCTTGGCGAAGGCCGTGGCGGCGACACGCTACGCCCCCTGGCTGGTCACCAACCTGCACCTGGACGGCCCGGTGCTGGACCGGCCCGGCGCGCCGCCCAGCTGGGACAACGTGGCCTACGCGCCGGCAGGCTCGACGAGCGCGCTGGGCTATGTCGACGCCACCCACCAGTCGCTGGTGCCGCTGCGCGACGGCACGCTGTTGACGGCCTACCACGCGCTGCCCGAGAGCCAGCGCGCCCAGTTGCTGGGCGAGAGCGCCGGGCGCTGGGCACAGCGGGTCGTGGCCGACCTGGCGGCCACCCTGCATCCCGACCTGCCACGCCGCGTCCGGCAGGCCGACCTGATGCGCCATGGCCACGCCATGCGCATCCCGGCGCCCGGCACCCGCGGTGACCCGGCGCTGGCCGCGCTGCGCCAGGCCCGCGGCCGCCTGCGCTTCGCCCACGCCGACCTGGCCGGGTACTCGGTGTTCGAGGAAGCGTTCGAGGCTGGCGTGGAGGCCGGCGGCGTCCCCAACACGTAGGGTGTCACCGGGCCGGTCGGCGCCGCAGAATCGGGCACGGGCCCTGCCTGAGCCAGGGCGCGTGAAAGGCCACCCGATGCCCGCACCACCCGCCCCTCCGCCGCCCGCGCCCGGCCGGCTGTTCTGGGCGAACCTGGTGGTCGTGATGCTGCTCGCGGTGGCCGGCACGGCGTGGTTCGGCGATCACCTGAAGGCGTACCTGACCGAGGCCGTGGTGCTCGGCGGCGGGCTCACGCTGTGGGCGGCGTTGCGCCTGGGATGGAGCCTGCTCGAAAAGCTCGGCAAGGTCGATGCGGCCGAGGCCTCGCGCCGCTTGCTTTCCACTCCCGAGACGAGCCTGGTGCTGGCGGTGGCCAGCGTGACGCTGGCGGTGCTGTGGTTCACGACCGGCTCGCTGTACTTCGTGCAGCAGGGCGGCAGCGCGGGCGACCGCGAATTCGTCGTGCAGGTCACGCGGCAGGCGAACCAGCCCGAAGACCGCACCCTGTTCATCGACGACGTGGTGCTCAGCGCCTCACGCCACCTCGTCGGTCGGCCGTACTTCTGGCCGGCGACACCGCAGAAACTGGATTGCGTCATCGTCAAGCCGCTGCGCTACGAGAAGCGCGACTGCTCGATCCTGCGCGGCGAGCCCACCTCGGTGCGCGTGCCGGGCGACTTCACCGAACGCAGCTTCCACCTGTTGCGCATCGTGCCCGGGCGCTTCCTGTATGCGCAGTTGCCCAATGTCGAGGACGCGCCAGAGGCCACCTACCGGCTGGAGCTGCAGGTGGGCGGCCAGCGCTGGGTGCTGCCCGACCTGCGACGGCGTACGCTGTATGCCGGTGGCCTGGGGCCGGAGATGCCGCTGGTGCGGCAGCTCGACGCAGGCAGTGTCTACGAGGCCCGGCTGGTGTCCGAATTGCGCGCGGTGGAGATCGAGGATTCCGCGGCCCAGGAAATCGCCGCCAAGCTGAGCGTCCACGCGGCGGAGTGGCCGGTGCTGTCGGCCCGCCAGGGCCAGAAGCTGAGCTTCACGGTGACACGCGAGCGCATCGAAGACGGCAAACCGGTTCGCGAGACGATCAGCGGTTTCCCCATGACCTACGAGGTCACCGCAGAAAGGGTGCAGACGCTATGGATACCCGCTCGATGACATGGGGCGGCCGGCTGGGCTGGGGCCACCCGCCCAGGCGCGTCGCGACAGCCCTCGCGGTGGCCTTCTGGGCGTTGGCCGGGCCACCACCGGCCCGGGCCGACGAGCCCGTCAAGCCCCATGTGGTGGTGGCGTTCGAGGTCCAGGCGCCGACCTTCCGCGCCAACCTGGGGCCCCAGCAGCGCGCCAGCGCCGAGGAGGAACTGGCACGTTCGCTGGCCGATGAACTGGCCAGGCGCTACGGCTTCGCGGAATGGCGGCTGCCCGCACCCGCAGCCGCGGCCTCGGGTGCCGTGGCCGCACCGATCGGCAGCCTCATCGCGCGCCTGGTCGAAACGCCCGCCCAGCCTGGCCCGCGGGTCGAGGTGCGCTGGTTCGGTGGCTTCGGTGCGGCAGCGCCCGCCGCGCTGGCCCTGCAACCGATCGAGGTCTACGCGCCCAGCAACCCGAACTGGCACTCGAACAACCGCAACGCCTTCGTCTCGCACGTCAAGGGCAAGCTGATGGGCACGGTGCAGCCCGACGGCTTCATGCGCGTCGAGCTGCGCCGCGAGCTGGTGCGGCGCCTGCCGATCGCCACCGCGGTAGAGGCCCGCGCCGATGAACAGGTGATCGTCATCCCACGCCTTTGGAAGCATCTGCAGCTCGGCCGACAGTCGGTTCTTTTCGTGCAGTTCAGCCGCGGCAGCGGTGCGCAGCAGGAGCGCGGCGAGCTGAAGCTGATGTTGCCCAGCCAACGGCCGCGCAGCCCGTTTCAGGGCTGGGTGCAGGCGGGCGTGCGCGAGGCC